>JBDRRI010000221.1:0-8086 GCA_043825815.1 Candidatus Zixiibacteriota bacterium | reverse complement strand
ATCAGGCCATAGGGGAGCAGCCGGGAGTGACCAGTCTGGCCAATAAGATTAGCGCCTACTTCACGCCCTCAATATTGGGCTTGGCCTTAATTACCGGATTATTTTGGCTAATAATTGATTCTTCCCGAGCGCTTAATACCGCTACAGCGGTGCTAATAATTGCCTGTCCCTGCGCTCTGGCGCTAGCTTCGCCTTTCACTCTCGGTACCGCTCAGAGAATTATGGGACGGCGTGATTTATATCTCAAGGATGATCAAGTCGTAGAAAAAATGGCCGGATTAACGTCGATTGTATTTGATAAAACCGGGACGATTACTCAATCGGGAGCATCCGAACCGGTCTTTGTTGGCGGTGAACTTGATTCGAAAGTGAAGTCAATGATTTTTTCTGTTGTCAGGGAATCGACTCATCCGCTTTCGATGTTGCTCACTAATCAGCTGGAGGGTAGTGTAGTTGTGGCCATTAAAAATTTCGATGAGTTTCGGGGTCGAGGGTTAGAGGCCGAGGTCAATGGCCATAATCTTCGAATTGGTTCGGAGGAATGGGTTGGGGCAAAGAAGAATGACAATCTTGATATGACGACTGTATTTGTTGCCGTCGACAAAGAAATTCTGGGCTATTTTAAAATCGCCAATCTGTTTCGAAAAGGTTTGCCAGATTTAATTAATAAACTAAAATCCGATTATAAATTGGCGCTTCTATCGGGGGATAATGATTCGGAGCGGAGTCGTATTGAGACGATTTTCGGAAAAGAATCTGAGCTTATTTTTAATCAATTACCTCATGATAAACTGTCATATATTCATTCCAAAATAAATTCTGGAGAAATGACGGCGATGATCGGCGATGGGTTAAATGATGCCGGGGCCTTAAAGGCGGCAACAGTGGGGTTTTCCATAGTGGAAAATAGCTCGTCATTTTCGCCGGCCTGCGATGGAATTTTAATTTCTTCGGGATTTCGTTTATTATCATCTTTTTTAAGACTGGCCAAAGATAGTATTGGTATTATTAAGATTAGCTTCTTAATATCATTTCTATATAACCTGATTGGATTGACTTTTGCGGTTAAAGGGACTTTATCGCCGGTTATTGCTGCGGCTCTGATGCCAGCCAGTTCGGTGACAGTGGTTATTTTTACAACGTTGGCAACAACTCTGGCCGCCAAACATCGGGGGATAATATAACGATGAAAGTAATGGTAATTTTAATATTCTTTTCTCTGATAGTGGCCATCGGCTTTTTGGCGGCTTTTATCTGGTCGTTAAGAAAGGGCCAGTTCGATGATCTTTATACGCCCTCGGTTCGGATTCTATTCGACAATGAAAAGAATAGCGAAAATAAAGATAAAAGAGGAGATTCTTAATGGCGGTTGAGACTTTTGAATATGATAACGCAATTGTCAGAAACTTTGGCATCGCCACCATTTTTTGGGGAGTGGTCGGCATGCTGGTTGGAGTCATTGCGGCCTTTGAAATATTTCTTCCCGAACTGAATTTTAGCATTCCCTATATTACTTTTGGCCGTATCCGTCCATTACATACCAACGCCGTTATTTTCGCCTTTGTCGGCAACGGGATATTTATGGGCGTTTATTACTCGTTGCAGAGACTTTGCAAGGCCCGGATGTACAACGATCTTCTCAGTAAGATTAATTTTTGGGGCTGGCAGTTGATAATTGTCTCAGCCGCGCTGACCCTGACGACCGGCTTTACAGTAAGTAAAGAGTACGCCGAGTTGGAATGGCCGATCGATATTGCCATTGCCGTTATCTGGATTGTTTTCGGATGGAACATGTTCGGAACGATTATAAAGCGGCGGGAACGGCATATGTATGTTGCCATCTGGTTTTATATCGCCACTTTTGTGACCGTCGCATTGTTGCATGTGGTCAATTCAATTGAACTGCCGGTATCATTACTAAAGAGTTATCCGGTTTACGCCGGGGTTCAGGATGCTCTGGTGCAATGGTGGTACGGCCATAATGCGGTTGCTTTCTTCCTGACTACGCCGTATC
Organism: Candidatus Zixiibacteriota bacterium; assembly: GCA_043825815.1. Lineage (GTDB taxonomy): Bacteria > Zixibacteria > MSB-5A5 > GN15 > PGXB01 > JBDRRI01. The sequence continues at coordinate 6,072 of JBDRRI010000221.1, read as the reverse complement.
TGGGATTGATGTACTATTATTTGCCCAAGGCGGCCAATCGTCCGATATTCTCATATCGTCTTTCCATCGTTCATTTCTGGGCCTTGATATTTATATATATATGGGCCGGTCCGCATCATTTACTTTATACATCATTACCGGATTGGGCTCAATCGCTCGGAATGGTTTTTTCCATTATGTTGATTGCTCCCTCTTGGGGAGGAATGTTAAACGGTTTGCTGACCCTGCGCGGAGCCTGGGACAAAGTTCGTGACGATCCAATTCTCAAGTTTATGGTGGTGGCCGTGACAGCCTATGGTATGGCAACCTTTGAAGGCCCAATGCTGGCCATTAAATCGGTTAACGCCGTATCCCACTATACCGACTGGACGATAGCGCATGTACATGTCGGAGCGCTGGGCTGGAACGGATTTTTGACCTTTGGTGTTTTATATTGGTTGATTCCCAAGTTATTCAACACGAATCTATATTCCAAGAAAATGGCGGAGTATCATTTTTGGATAGGTTTTCTGGCTATTTTGGGCTATGCTTTGCCATTGTATTTTGCCGGAATTACGCAGAGTTTGATGTGGAAGCAGTTTACACCGGAGGGATTCCTGCAGTTTCCGAATTTCCTCGAAACAGTTTTACAGATTGTACCGATGTATGCGATTCGCGCCATTTCGGGAACAATCTTCCTGTTGGGGACTATTCTGGGCGGCTATAATCTTTTTAAAACTATGAAGCAGGGTAAGATGGAGCCTAATGAAAAGGCCGAAGCACCGGCGCTTCTTAAGGATATTAAAATTGATGAAAAACATCCCTACCGTCATAGAGTACTGGAAAGAAAACCGGTTTTGTTCCTCAATCTCACATTGATCGCTGTGGCAATTGGCGCAGTAGACGAAGTAATTCCCACTTTTTTAATTAAATCGAATATCCCGACCATTTCCAGCGTCAAGCCGTACACGCCGTTAGAACTTGAGGGCCGTGACATTTATGTTTCCGAAGGATGCTACAACTGTCATTCGCAGATGGTACGGCCGTTTCGATCCGAAACCGAGAGATATGGCGAATATTCCAAATCGGGCGAATTCGTTTATGATCATCCCTTCCAATGGGGCTCTAAACGAACCGGACCGGATCTGCATCGGGTGGGCGGGAAGTATCCCGATGCCTGGCATTATAATCATATGATTGACCCAAGACTGATGTCGCCGGGATCCTTGATGCCGAAATATCCGTGGCTGGCGGAAAATGAAGTCGACTATGAAATCACTCCAGCCAAAATCAGGGCGATGCAAAAACTGGGAGTTCCTTATCCTGATGGTTATGATACAATCGCGGTCGATGATATAAATAAACAGGCCGGCGAAATTATCGGACGCCTTAAGGAATCAGGAATAACGGCTGATCCCCAGTCGAAACTTATCGCACTGATCGCCTATTTACAGCGTTTGGGAACCGATATAAAAGTTAAAACCGATGTCGGGCAATAAGGGAGGCGATATGATTAGAGATGTCTTACAATCAATCGGCGGCGTTGAGATTTATGCTATAATGGGTTTATTGCTGTTTTTCGGTTTATTTCTTTTTATCCTGATTCGGGTTATTAAAATGGACAAGAATGAATTACAAAAATACAGCCGGATTCCTCTGGAAGATACCAGGCTCGTCAAGCCAGCCGTCGTTTCCAGCGACGTTAAAAATGCGAATAAGGGAGGGGAGTAATGGCCGAATATAAAGAAGATCTGCTGGATCATGACTATGATGGCATCAGAGAAATGGACAATGATCTTCCCAAATGGTGGTTATATCTTTTTATTTTTAGTATAATTTTTTCGGTAGCATATTTTGCCTATTACCATGTTTTTTCCATAGGGTATCTTCAGGATGACGAATATCAACAGGAGTTAAATCCTAATTATGTCAGGCAATCATCAGCCGATATGAAAACGCTCGGTATTCTTCCTGAATATCGATCGCCCCTATATAGCATTAACGACGAACCAACTCCGCGAATGAAGGCCATGATGAAGAGCGGTGGAGCTCCCCGATTGATTATGACCGCGGCGACGGACACCATTAGTTATCCGACCTTAACCGATCCCGAAGGATTGAGAGAAGGAAAGGAAACGTATATCAAGAATTGCTCCCAATGCCACGGCAAGTTGGGTGAGGGGGGAGTCGGTCCCAATCTGACCGATGATTACTGGATTCATGGGGGGGATATATCCTCGGTCGTCAGATCGGTTAAATATGGTTATCCATCGAAAGGTATGATCTCCTGGATGGGGACATTAAAAGAGGATCAAATAATTCAAACGGCAAGCTTTGTTAAAACCTTGCGGGGAAGCAATCCTCCGAATGCCCGCGGTCCGCAGGGTGATTTGGTATCGGAAAAATAATTAGATTTACAGTGAATTAATGTGGAATCAGAATCATTTCGGGATAAATTAGCAACGGCGGAAAAAGATGGAAGCCGGATATGGATATCTCCGACCCGGCCAAAGGGGCGTTTGCATTCTGCCCGTTTGCTCGTTGCTCTTATCCTTCTGGCCTTTTTCTTTGCCGGACCATTTTTGAAAATAAATGGCCAGCCAATGCTTCTTTTGAATATTCTGGAGAGACAATTCGTAATATTTGGCCTGATATTCATGCCGCAGGATTTCCATTTGTTTGTTCTGGCCCTGTTGTCCTTCGTGGTTTTTATTGTTTTATTCACAGCAATTTTCGGGAGGATATTCTGCGGATGGATCTGTCCTCAGACCGTTTTTCTTGAAATGGTTTTCCGCAAAATTGATTTTTGGATCGACGGTAATCCATCTCAGCAGAAAAAACTGGCGAGCGCTCCCTGGGGACCGGCGAAATTATTCAAACGAATATTTAAACATGGACTGTTCATCATTTTATCGCTTGTAATCTGTAATTATTTTATGGCCTATATAATTGGAGCGGGGCGGACAATTGAAATCGTAACTCATTCTCCGATCCATCACCCCGCCGGTTTTGTGGCCATGATGGTTTTATCTCTTCTTTTTTATGGCGTTTTTTCCTGGTTTCGCGAGCAAGCCTGCACGATTGTCTGCCCTTACGGCCGATTGCAATCGGTTCTTATTGATTCCAATACCATCGTTGTGGCTTACGATTACAAGCGGGGAGAACCGAGAGGCAAACTTGCCAGCGGCGTCCGTTCCGAGGGGAACGGCGATTGCATTGATTGTTACGCCTGCCTTCGGACCTGCCCGACGGGAATAGATATTCGCAACGGGACGCAACTGGAGTGCGTTAATTGTACCGCCTGCATTGATGCCTGTAATGATATTATGAAGAAAAGCAACCGGCCTTCGGGACTGATTCGATATTCTTCCGAAAGCAAATTATCGGGAGAAAAGAAAAAGAAATTTAACGGGCGGTTGATAATCTATTCCATAATTTTGACATTTCTATTATCTCTGGCCATCGGCCTGCTCGGTTCACGAAGCATTGTTGAGGCGATAATCCTTCGCGCTCCGGGGACTTTATATTTTGAAAGCGAAAATGATGCGATAAAAAATCTTTATACGGTCAAGCTAACCAACAAGACTTTTAAACCTCTCTCTGTCGAATTTAGACTGAAATCGCCGGCGGGGGGAAAACTATCATTGGTCGGTAATGAAATAGTATTAAAACCGGAACAGATTACCGAAACGGCCCTCTTCGTTGATATTCCCAGACAGTACATTTTCAACAATTCAATAATGATTGTGATTGAAATTGTTGTCGAGGGAAAAGTAATTGATGAAATTACAACCTCATTTATGGCTCCGGGCAAGGATATAAGTAATGCGGGACAATAAAAATAAATCGAAATGGGGCATGGGCATATATGCTTTTTATGGATCCTTCATAATCTTTATTTTGGTTTTGGTGCTGTATGTTTCAATTCAGGATTTTCAAATGGTCGAGGATAATTATTATGAAAAGGATTTGGCCTATCAAAATCAAATAGATAAAATCGGGCGGGCCGGACAACTGGAAAAGGATGTTGAAATCGGCTTCTCAGCGGATAATCAAAGATTAAAATTGACCTTTCCGGTGCTGGATCCTCAGCCAATTGAGGGTCAGATTGTCTTCTATCGCCCCTCCAATTCACGATATGACGTCGCCGTTCCCATTAAAGTTGATTCGCTGGGGAACCAGGAAATTGAAATTTCGAATTTGATACGCGGAAACTGGCAGTTGAAAATCAGCTGGATGGTTGATTCGGTCGAATATTATAGCCAGTCCCGAATTATTGTTAATTAGGAGGATACTATGGACTTGTGGACAGCTTTTATAATTGGCTTGGCGGGAAGTTTGCACTGTATTGGCATGTGCGGGCCGATCGCGATTGCCCTTCCATTGGACGGCATATCCAGATATAAATTGATATCCGGAAGAATTACTTATAATTTTGGAAGAATCATTACCTACGGCCTTCTGGGGACGGTTTTCGGATTTATCGGCCAGAGTTTTTTTGTCGGAGGGTATCAGCAGGGGTTATCTATTGGATTAGGCGTATTTATTTTGTTAGCCCTTTTCCTCCCCAGCAAATATGCCTCATTTATTACCGGAGAGAGGATTCACAGCAAAATTACTACCAAATTAAAAGGCCTATGGACGATTTTAATGCAAAAGAAATCAATCGGTTCGTTATTTGTGATTGGCCTGCTGAACGGTTTTCTTCCGTGCGGTTTGGTTTATATTGCCATTGCCGGCTCGATATCAACCGGAACGCCAATAGGCGGGGCTTTATATATGATAGTGTTTGGGGCCGGGACTTTTCCGGTGATGCTGGCTATGTCGCTGGTCGGCAAAATATTCAGTTTCAGTTTTAAAAGTAGTCTTCGCAAATTACTTCCAGCCGGCGCCGTTTTATTGGCGGCACTTTTTATTCTAAGAGGGATGTCACTGGGTATACCGTTTATTAGCCCCAAAATTGAAAAACAGGAAAGCGGAAAAACCGAGGTTAGCTGTTGCCATAAAAATATTTCAGCGGATTCAACCGATGTTAATATTGATTCATTAAAATAATCATAAATAAAAAAGGGTGTTGCTTTCGTCGTCAACACCCTTATTGTCTTTTACAGCTTACCCCAAGTTCAATTCATCAATCGAGATAATAACCTCTCATATACCATACGCCCGGAGTAACATTATTGGTTGTGTCGATAACAGTATCGATGTGCTGCTCGGTCGTAATGTCAAAGTTGAATGAATCAATTTTTATAGTGTCCACATTAATAACTGTATCGATAAGCGTATCAGCCGAAACATAGAAGTAATCAACCCAGGCCTTGTAGCCGACCGGACCGAAATTGGGATAATAGAAATATGTATAAATATAAGTGTGATATCCAAGTATAAATGTCGCGCGATAAGCAATACAACCTTCAATTATTAATTCTTCATAGACGACGGTGTCGCCGGTGACCGTATAAGCCGTATCCTGCGGAATAATAAAAGTAGTATCGCCGGAGATACATTCCATATCGATATCGAACTGATCTATAAATGTTAATCCGGCTACGGGATTGTCCTTAAAGCCGATTGTCTGCCAGCTATCACCGGTTGTGACCGGGAATTTTAAATACAGCGATGAAGTATATACGGTGTCATGCTGAGAAATTGCGCCGACAATGTTTAATCCGTTGGCGTCATTCCTGTAAATAAATTTTCCAGAAAACAGCTGGCTAAGAAACACCGGATCGCCCTCGTGATAGTAGTTAGTTGTTTTCGTAACAAAGACATCATAACCTCTATTACTGCTCCCGTATTCCAATAAAGTATCGATATTCTGCAAGACTCCGGACGAATCAAATGTGGAATCAATGACGAATTTATATTTGTTAACAACTTTGAATAAAACGCTATCGCCATTGAAACTGCTTAGTAATCTGGCAATGTGGTTGATCTGCTCGGTACTTCTTATGTTGAAGATCACAAGCGTCGTTTCAGTGGGGCTGATAATATTATATACAGTATCCTTGAGCCATAATAATGAGTCTTCAAGAGATATCGTCGTATCGATTAAAGTGTCATAATAACTTACATTAAATACATTCCAAATAG
>JBDRRI010000220.1:0-6935 GCA_043825815.1 Candidatus Zixiibacteriota bacterium | reverse complement strand
GTCCCTCCCAGAAGGATGTCGCCGTTTACTCGGCGGCATCTTTTATTATGGGAACAATTTCATTTAAAGAAAAAACATTTGACAATTATTATAAAAAACATTAATTAAGTCATCGTTGTCGAATTTTTTACTTTTAAATTTTACAATTTGATTGGATGAGGATTAGATATAAAGAAATATTTAAAGGTTAAATATTTCACAATCAAAAGGGGCGCTATATTGGGGAAAACTAATTCCTGCATATAGTTCAATAATCTTACTGGAACTTTAAAATTAATATTGCGTTTAACAGGGAGAGGATTCAAAAAGAAAATTAATATAGTACCTCACAGAAATTCAAAGAAAACAGTCTTGGTTAGATAAACTGCACGCAAGACAACATTAGGAGAATTAAAGGATGAATCTGAGTTTTCATTTTAATATTGAAATTGACCCGGATAGAAAAATTATTATTTCGAAAATCTACGGTATTTGGAAAAAAGAAACCGCTATCGAATTTCGCGAAGAATACAATAAAACCGCCCAGCCTCTTTTAAAAGGCAAGTGGGCAAAAATTACCAACCTGGCCAACTGGAAATCATCATACCCTGAAATAATCGAAATACTGGGAGAGCATCTTCATTGGTGCCATGAAAACGGCGCTGAATATACCGCCTATGCCATTGAAGATCCGGTCACGACCCGCCAGCTTATGGCCCTGATTGAAAAGAGCAAGGTCGCGGACAAAGTATCCATCTTCAAGACATTTAAAGAGGCGGATAAGTTCTTGCAGCAAAAGGGGTATTGATTTAAAATCCCCCTCTTGGGTAAAATATTCAAAGACATTAATTACTATCAAATTTACAGGCGGCGATAACCTGTAATTTTGCTTCCCTCATTTTATCCTTGCCACTCGTATATAATTAGGCTATATTTGCGTCTTGAATAATTTTAACTGTTCAGAAAATGAGCAGATTGACGATAAATAAGCCAAGGAGAAAAAATTGGATACTCCTTTAATATTATTAATGGCAAACCCCGATGCTGCCGCAGGCGGCGGCGGAGGTTTCCTGGCGACCTGGGGAATTTTGATCCCGCTTTTTCTGATTATGTATTTAATGTTAATCAGACCCCAGCGCAAAAAACAAAAAGAGCATGAAAAACTGCTCACCGAATTGAAGAAAGGCGACAGAGTGGTTACCAACAGCGGAATGTTCGGAACCATATTCGCCATTCAGGATGACAAAAATAAAGTCGTCTTGAAATTGACAGACGAAGTGAAAGTTGAGTTTTTGAAGTCCGCGATTGCGGGAAAAGTGGACTGAGTTTAAGGAGCTTTCGTGGCAGACAGACCGATAGTATTATACGGTGATCCGGTCTTACGAGAAATTGCCAAGCCGGTTGAGGAGATCGACCAAAGCGTTAAAAATTTGGTGGAAAATTTAAAAGCCACCCTGCAAAAAGCAAAAGGACTCGGATTAGCGGCGCCCCAGATTGGCGAATCCAAAAGAATATTTATTGTGGATTTATCCGCTATAGATTTAACCGAGTCGGCAAGAGTTTTTATAAATCCCGAAATTATTGAAGAAACGGGTGAAGTTTTATTGGAGGAGGGATGCTTATCCTTCCCGGGAATCTATCAAAAGATAGTCCGTGCAGAAAAAATTAAGGTTAAAGCTTTGGATATTGACGGAAAAGAGTTTATTTTGGAAGCCAATGGCATGCTGGCCAGGGCGATTCAACACGAATTTGATCATTTGGAAGGCAAACTCTTTATTGATTATCTTTCATCAATCTCACTGGTGCTGTTAAAAGGTAAATTGAGCAAACTCAAAAAGATGGCCGAGGCATCATAGAATATTCCGTATCGCTTGCCACGAATAAAATCGAATGAAAATTGTATTTATGGGGACGCCGGAGTTCGCCCGGCGGCCGCTTGAGTATTTGCATTCAAATACTCGGCATCAAATTATTGCGGTCGTAACCGGACCGGATAAACAGGCCGGACGCGGACGCAAGACGACGCCGACGACTGTCAAACAAACGGCCAAAAGACTCGATTTGCCGGTTTTTACACCGGTATCGTTGACGGATGACGGTTTCATATCCCAAATGAAACAGATTCCGGCCGATCTTTATATCGTGGTCGCTTTCCGCATCCTCCCCGAAAAACTATTTTCAATTCCAAAATTTGGCTCGATCAATCTTCACGGTTCCCTCCTACCCAAATACAGAGGAGCCGCACCCATCAATTGGGCCATTATAAATGGCGAACATGAAACCGGTCTGACAAGTTTTTTCCTAAAGAAAAAAGTCGATACCGGAAACATTATTTATCAAGAGAAAATTCAAATCGGCGAAAATGAGACGTTTGATGAGCTTTATACCAGAATGTCAGAATCCGCCGGACCGGTAATTGAAAAGACGCTTGATATGATTGAATCAGAAAATTATAAGCTTAAGGTTCAGGACAACAATTTGGCGACACCGGCGCCGAAAATCAACCCCGAAGATTGTCAGATTGATTGGACTCGCAATTCAAACGAGGTCCGCAATTTTATTCGCGGCCTGTCAACCGTTCCCGGTGCTTTCACATATTTTAAGGGCAAAAAGCTCAAAATATTTTCGGCGGAAATCGCCGAGTGTGGTAGCGGCCATAATATCCCGGGAAAGATCATCGGTGATAAAAAACGGCTGATGGTGAAAACGGCCAATGGGGTTGTCGAAATCAAAGAACTTTTGCCGGAAGGCAAGAAAAAGATGTCCGGAGAACAATTTCTCCGGGGTTATCATCCCGAAAATGAGATTTTGGGAGAGAGAATTTAAGAGGTTTAAGAGTGGAATATCGCAAGGAAATATTAATCAATTCATCCGAATACGAAACCAGGATTGCTATTGTCGAGGACGGCCGGTTGATGGAGCTCTATGTTGAGCGTCCGCAATCGGAGCGGTTGGTCGGGAACATCTATAAGGGCAAAATCAACACCGTATTGCCGGGGATGCAGGCCGCCTTTATCGATATCGGTTATGAAAAAGCGGCTTTTTTGCACGGTTCCGATATCGGGTCGTCGTCGCACAGCGAGCATTTCGAGCCGGAGGATATCGACGAGGACAACGCTACCGAGATCATTCGCAAGGGCCGCCGGGCCGGGATCGAAACGGTTCTGAAAAACGGACAGGATATCCTGGTGCAGGTAATCAAAGAGCCGATATCGACCAAGGGTCCCCGGGTTACGACCGAAATTTCTATACCGGGACGGTATCTGGTTCTGGTACCGGATGACGATCATGTCCGCGTTTCGAAACGAATTTCGAGCTGGAACGAGAAGAAACGTCTGAAAAAAGTCGTCTATCCCCTTCGTCCCGAGGGTTTCGGGCTGATTGTCAGAACCGAGGGCGAGGGCAAAAACGAGTCCGATTTTAAATCGGACATTAAGCGGCTTCAAAAACTTTGGACCCGGCTTCAAAAATTGAAAGCGACCGCAGTCGCCCCGTTTGCGATTCATCGCGAAGAAGAAATTGCAACCTCGATTATCCGCGATGTTTTCACTGATGATGTCGATCGTCTGCTGGTCGATGACCGCCGCGAATATCGGACGATTATGTCGTATGTCCGCCAGGTTATGCCGCATCTGAAAAGTCGGGTCGAGTTTTACAAGGGTGAAACACAATTGTTTGACCTGTACAAAGTCGAGCCGGAAATTGTCAAAATGCTGGAGCGCAAGGTCTGGATCAAAAAAGGCTCGTATTTGATTATTGATCAGACCGAGGCGATGATTACTATCGATGTCAACACGGGACGGTTTGTCGGCAAGGGCGATCAGGAATCGACGATTCTTCGTACCAATCTGGAGGCGGCGCGGGAAATTGCACGACAGATTCGATTGCGCGATATCGGCGGCCTGATTGTGTGCGATTTTATCGATATGTATAATCGCGACAATCGAAGAAGACTTTATGAAGAATTTAAAAATGCCTTCAAATCGGACCGGGCCAAACGCTCGATTCTTCCGGTCAATGATTTCGGCCTTGTCGAAATGACCCGCGAGCGAATCCGGCCATCGTTGCTTCATACTTTCTCGGTCCCCTGCCCCCATTGCGACGGTTCGGGAAGAATCCTGTCGGGCGATACGATGGCGACCTTGATTGAACGATGGTTCAATCGAGCAAAAATAGACGGCAATCATAAAAAATTCAATCTGGCGGTCAACCCGACCCTGGCCGAGTCGCTGACCGGTAATGGGGTGAATCGGATTAATAAAATAATGAAAGCGCATCGGTTCAAAATAAATCTTATACGCGATACAACGGTTCCAGCGCAGGAGTTCAAGGTTTTCGAGTCGAACAATAATGGCGAACTGACGGAGGAGTTTAAATAAAAAATTACCGGCATTGCTGATAAAGCCTTCCTGCCATTCACGACCCGATCGGGAATACACAAAAATTGCATCCGGTGAGTCCTCAGACTTGCCGGGTTTTTTTATGCCCTGTCTCCGATGCAACAACTATGAATATTTTGCCATCGCCGCCATAAATCCGGTGTATTCTATTATTTGTCATAAGGCTGTCGAGAATTGGCTTTGTTTTGTCATATTTGAGTTTTTCATTGTAGTCATTTTGTAGCAAAAATGTATTTTTTTATACACACCCCTAAACCGGTCACGAGAGAGGACAGCATTTTTAATGCATCCATAAGTTATTTGGCGCCGAATAAACATAATCTCCCCTCCCCAAATTGGTTAGAAATTAGCTTGCGTTTTCGTAACCTGTTCTATTACAATAACCGATTGGGTTTGTTTTGCATATTTTACATTTTTTCATTGTACCTCTTTTGTGGTAATTTTGTAATTTCGGCTGGTTTATGCGCTTTGTGTGTCTCATATAATTGCCTTTAATCCCTTTTAAAAAAAATCATCTCTATTTAAGGGGAGGATATAGAATTACTATTGAATTGGTATAGAAAATGTAAATGAGAGTAATCGGGGGTCTATGGCATAGACCCAGGGTTGTCCAATGGTCCCATAGCAAGACTATGGGCCACCCCGGCGTAGATTAATTTTCGCTTGACAAAAAGAGTAATGCATCTATATTATTATTATTAGAAATTTTCATATTAAATAAACATCGCGCATCTTAGTTTTTCAGACATATTGCTTGAGTAAGTCATTAGCCATATTGGCCGTATTGAATTGAATTGAATATTAATTTGAAAACATGCAATTAATATTCCCTTAAAAGGGATTCAGTAATAATAAATGGTGTCAGGCTATATTTGAAGCTTATTAATATCAAATAATGTTTGGAGGTCATATGATGCATATTTTAAAAAGAATTGCTTTAGTTGCCGTTTTTTGTTTTATGATTATTTTATCGGCACAGCCGGCCTGGGGGCTCTATCCCGCCGACGGGGCGATTGATGTCCCCCAACCGATTGCCTTTCAATGGAATCCTGTTTCTGGGGCAATGACCTATCAATTTTGGATTGATTATAATGGAGGAACAACTTCATACGGACAACCGGGTTTTACACCAAGAATCTATCCAAGCGGAACATATGTGTGGAAATATAGGGCTTATTATTATAATCCTGCTTTAATGACATATGTGTGGTCAGATTGGACTTCAGAATGGTCATTTACCTGTCTATGTGCTGTTCCGGATCAGCCAATACTTACAAGTCCCTCGGATGGTTCTACTGAAATTGCCTATAATTCGATAACATTATATTGGGAAAACGTGACGTACCTTGAAGCCGAACATATTCAAGTTGACAATGACAATGATTTTTCAAGTCCCGAGTTCGACTGGACTGGTCATACAGGATATCCAAATGGGCAGATAAATGTCGGTAGCCTAAATAAGGGAACTGAATATTTCTGGCGCGTTGAATATACCTATACTTCCACCTGTGGCTATAGTGATTGGAGCGAAGTTTGGAGCTTTACAACGGACTGCCCTATTCTTAATATTCCGACTCAAACCACGCCGGCTGATGAAGCCATCGAACAATCAATACCATTGGTATTCGCTTGGGATGCTATTGCCGGAACAGAAAACTACTATCTTCAAATTGATGATGATCCAGACTTTAATTCACCGGAAATCGATGATAACATGATAATAGCGAATTCTACGGAGATTACTTCAGGATTGAATAACGGCGAAACCTATTATTGGAGAATACAGGCGGGAGATTTATGCGGTTGGAGCGGATGGAGCCCGGTCTGGAGTTTTGAGATGGCCTGTCCCCTCCCTGAATTGCCGACGCTGGCGAGCCCCGTAGATATGGCATCAGATATTCCAAGACCGGTATTGCTTGACTGGGACGATGTGGCAGGCGCTGTTACCTATCATGTCCAGGTCGATGAGGACCCCGGTTTTGGAAGTCCCGATATTAGCGAGCAATTTACGCCCGGACAATCGGAATATCTGGCAGAAGATTTGGTTCATGAAACCATTTATTACTGGCGGGTTCGAGCTCAAAACGCATGCGGCTGGGGAAACTGGAGCGGAAGCTGGCAATTTACGACTTCCTGTCCGAGCCCTGATATTCCCAATCTTGAAAATCCTCTCAATGGTACCTCTGATGTAGCAACTTTGCCGCTTTTAGAGTGGAAAACGGTTGCCGAGGCTGTAATGTATCAGATTCAGGTGGATGATGATCCTGGTTTTGCGACTCCAGAAGTTGACGGACAATTAACGTGGACAAGTGTTTACGCTCCCAATTTGAATGAAAATAGCGCTTATTACTGGCGCATTCGTGCCCTTAATTATTGCACCTGGGGTGAATGGAGCAGCGCTTTTAATTTCACAACCGGAACCAATCCTAAATGCGGCGATGTGAATCAGGATAATGTGGTTAACATTCTTGATATAACCTATACAATTAGCATTTATATAAGGGCGGGGCAGAGCCATGTAATCCGCCACAATCCATTGAAAAATAAATTAGTTTT
>JBDRRI010000219.1:0-5604 GCA_043825815.1 Candidatus Zixiibacteriota bacterium | reverse complement strand
ATGGAGATTATTCGATACTATACAATGGAATCGGGCGTTCGGGAAATAGAACGTCAGCTGGCGTCGATATTAAGAAAGATTGCCCAGGAACTGGCCGAAGGTTCCTATAAAAAGGCTTTCAAAATCGGACCTAAAATTATTGAAAAAATGCTGGGAGTTCGACAGTATGATTTAACTGATATTAAAATGAATCCCAAACCGGGATATTCAGTCGGATTGGCTTGGACCGAATTCGGAGGTGAAGTTCTTCCGATTGAAGTTAACCTTATGCACGGCAGTGGTAAACTGAATCTTACCGGCAAACTCGGCGAGGTTATGCAGGAGTCGGCAGCAGCCGGGCTGTCATATATTCGGAGTCGAACCAAGCTTTATGGACTTGAAGAAGACTTCTATGACAAAATGGAAATCCATATTCACATTCCAGAGGGAGCAGTACCCAAAGATGGACCTTCGGCTGGCATTACCATGTTAATAGCCATGCTCTCCGCACTGACCAATACGCCAGTGAGGCCCAGATTGGCTATGACCGGAGAGGTTACCTTAAGCGGGGATATTTTCCCCATTGGCGGTCTGAATGAAAAATTGCTGGCGGCTAAGAGATTAGGCATTAAGGATATTATGATTCCGTTCAAGAATAAAAAAGATATTCCCGAACTACCAAAAGACTTGATTTCCGGTTTAAATCTGATTCCGATAAAAACTGTGGCCGATGCCGTTAAGGTTTCTTTTAACAATAAGTTATCCGTGAGGAATGTAAAAAAAGGCGGCAAGACAAAAAAATAATGTTGTTTATTATTGACTTGGTATATATATACTAATCCGGATATATAAAAAGAAAAAGAAGAATTATGCCTCAAAACGCGATATTTGTCGGGTCCTATAGTGCTGTCCGGCAAATACCATCTGATAATCTTCCTCAAATCGCATTTGCGGGACGCTCAAATGTCGGCAAATCAACGCTCCTTAACAGACTGGTTAACCGTAAAAAACTGGCAAAAACATCAAAAACGCCGGGTCGAACGAGATTATTAAACTTTTTTATAATCGATGAAAGATATTATATGGTCGATTTGCCCGGATATGGCTATGCCAAGGCGCCGGCTAAATTGATTGAAGAGTGGGGTCGGCTGACCAATGATTATCTGGAGGGGGCAAAAAATCTTAAGGCGCTGGTTTTTCTGCTTGACTGCCGCCGGGATCCCAATGAGGATGATCTTTTAATGCTTGATTGGCTGGAAAGCAAATCAATTAAATTTATGATAGTACTTACCAAAGCGGACAAACTGGGCCAAAATGAATTATCGAAGAAAAAAAAGCAAATAAAGAATCTGTTTAAGGTCGACCCGATTCCATTTTCATCATTATCCGGAATCGGTAAAAAAGAGCTTCTGAGGTGGATTGAAGAGGCTGTTAAAACTGGAAATTAATTTATAGGAAAGCGGATATATGGGACATAATGTTATCGTCGTTGGATGTCAGTGGGGTGATGAAGGCAAGGGGAAGGTTGTTGATCTTCTGGCCGAAAAAGCCGATGTCATCGCCCGTTTTCAGGGCGGAGCTAACGCCGGGCATACAATCCGGGTCGGGAATAAAAAATTTATATTACACCTTATTCCATCGGGTATAATCCATCCGGGAAAAATCTGTTATATCGGCAATGGTGTCGTCATGGATCCGTTTGGCATTTTGGAAGAATTCAATATCTTAAAAGAAGAGGGAATTGATACCGAGGGCCGGATATTTATCTCATCCCTGACCCACCTGGTCATGCCGTACCATAAATTGATCGATTCCATTGAGGAAAAACGGCGGGGTGGCGAGGGGATCGGGACGACATTACGCGGAATCGGACCGACCTATCGCGATAAAGTCACTCGGTGTGGAATTCGGTTATGCGATCTGTTTGCCCCGGATCGGCTCAAAGAAAAATTAGTATCATATAAAAAATGCCGTCCGGAATATTTTGCCGGCGCCGATGATGAGCGGGCCGATATTGATAAAATATATAACGACCTTCTTAAGATAGCTCCTATTTTCCAACCAATGATGACCAATGTTTCATTGGACCTGATGAACCATCATAAGGCGGGACGGTCGATTCTGTTTGAAGGTGCCCAGGGAGCAATGCTTGATGTTGATCTGGGTACATATCCTTATGCAACCTCTTCCAATACAACCACCGGCGGAGCATTAACCGGACTTGGAGTTGGTCCTAAGATATTTGATGAGGTTGTCGGCGTCGTCAAGGCATACACGACGAGGGTCGGAAGCGGGCCATTCCCGACCGAATTAATAGATACCACCGGTGAAAAATTGCGGGCCAGTGGCGTCGAGTTTGGCGCCACGACCGGACGTCCGAGAAGAACCGGTTGGCTGGATCTGGTTGCCCTTAGGCATGCCTGTCGGATTAACGGTGTGGATAAAATTGCGGTCACCAAACTCGATGTTCTGGACAATTTTGAAAGCATTGAAATTTGCATCGGGTATGAATTGGACGGTCATCAACTCAGCGAGGTGCCGATGGATCTTTCGGAATTGTGGCATGTTAAACCGATTTACCGGAAATTCGATGGCTGGATGACCAGTACAACCGGGACAAAAACTTTTTCATCCCTGCCTCAGGCGGCCCGGAAATATTTGGAATTTATCACCGGCGATCTGGGCGTTGGAATAAAACTGGTCTCAACCGGAGCCGAACGAGAGGAAACATTAATGGTTTAAATCTCATTAAGTCTGAGTTAATTAGAATTTTCTTATTTTGCCTTTCTTGAGAGTCGAAAAATAGTCTTGTGTTATTTTCAAGTTTTTTCTATTGTTTAACGGGCGCAAGCCATGAATCAATTATATATTTTGGGGCAGTTCGGGGTGGAAAAATTGCATTTATAATAAAGCTAAGGAATTAATAAAATGCGTAGCTTTATATTTGGCAATGTTCCAATCAGATTGGGATTTTATATTTAAATAAATTCGAGCTAGGGGGCAAAATGTTCATTTTAAAAGGAGGTTAAATCTTTGAATATCCCTGAACGAAATCCCAAACTGGCCAGCATATATATCCTAATAATAGCATTAGGCACCATTCTTACAACAATTATAGGCTATAGTTATTTTACCGGCGATAGAATGATTTCGCGTTATTCACCTTTGAGTGATGCTTTGAGGGAAATCCAAGTTGCTGTGAATAAGGCGCATTTGCGGTTTGAAGAGTTTTTTTCGGGCAATCAATCCGAGAATATTGAAGACGTTATAGAATATTTTGACACGACTAAGAAATATACGAGGGCCATTTTGGAAGGCGGATTGGGACCTCGCGGTAGAAATATTCAAATTACCGATTTGATGGTTAGAGAATCGGCGGCGGAAGTAAATAAAAATATAAAGGCGCTTATTTCATTGGTCCAGGACAGACCGTATGGAAATGAATATTTAAGTTCGGATCTGGAATTTAATCGAAAATATAATTATCTTTTTAAAGAGTTTATGGCTGTTTCTGAAAAATTCGAAGCATCCGTAAATCAATATATTGATAAAGAAATTAGGCATTTTCAACTTACACTGGCGATCCTATTGGCTATTGTCGTCATCTTAATTTTACTGGCGATTATTTTTATCAGGCGCTATGAGGCAAGTAAGAAAAAATATTTATTAGAAATTGAAAAAGCGTACAGGTCATTGGCCGAAAGCAGAGAATGGCTGGGAACCACTCTATCCAGCATAGGAGATGCCGTTATTGTCACTGATCAAAAAGGAATAATTACATTTATTAACCCGGTGGCAGAAAAATTAACCGGCTGGGATAATATAAGCGCCAAAGGAAAAGATATTGGACTGGTGTTTAAAATTATCAATGAGCATTCGCGACAGGAAGTAGATATCCCTGTCAATAGAGTTTTAAAAGAGGGGATTATTGTCGGGTTAGCTAACAGTACAATTTTACTGAGTAAGGATGATCAGGAGATTCCCATAGAGGATAGCGCCGCGCCAATAAAGTATGAAAATGGGGATATAATCGGTGTTGTCCTTGTTTTTCATGATGTTACTGAAAGGAGAATTAATGAACGGCGAATTGGGCATCTGAATTCTATTCTTAAAGCAATACGAAACGTTAATCAATTAATAGTCAGGGAAAAGGATCGCGGGAATTTAATTACGCAAGCCTGCGCAGAATTAGTGGAAGGCCGTGGTTTCGAAAACGTCTGGATTATTCTAATTGATGAAAATAAAAAATATATAAATCACGCCTGCGCCGGACAATCCCAAGATTTTCAAAAAATAATCGGTAGATTAAAAAGAAATGATTTCCCGGAGTGTGTCGAAAAGGCTCTTGCCTCAAGCGACGCTCTGTGTTCTAAAGACTCTTCCTTATTTTGCCATGATTGTCCTTGCGCCGAATCACATCCCGAATTAGGAAGAATGGCCGTGGCACTGCAAAATGACGGCAAATTTTATGGCGCCATAATAGTCTCAATTTCCTCCGATTTCCTTTTGATTGAGGAAGAATTGGGTCTGATTAAAGAGGTTGCTGACGATATTGGGTTGGCTCTAAATAATATCGATTTAGAGGAAAGGCGACAATTCGCCGAGGAAAATATTATCAAGGAGAGAGATGTCGCCCAGAAATATCTTGATATTGCCGGGACAATTATGGTTTCAATTGATAATCACCAAAATATTATGATGATAAATAAAAAGGGATGCGAACTATTGGGCCAGGACGAAACATATCTTTTGGGACAAAATTGGTTCGATATATGTCTACCAGAAGGTATTCGCGAGAATGTGAAAAATGTATATGACGCCTTAATGGATGGTGAAATACAGCCATTTGAGTTTTATGAGAATCAAATTATAAATAAATTTGGTGAAACTAAAGATATTGCGTGGTATAATACAACTCTTTATGACAACGGTAAAATATGCGGTACTCTAAGCTCCGGCGTTGATATAACTGATAGAAAAAAAGCAGAGGAAGCATTAAGAAATGAAAAAGAGCGATTGGCTGTTACTTTGCAATCGATTGGCGATGCGGTAATTGCCACCGACACCAACGGTCGAATCCTCCTGTTTAATATTATAGCTGAAAATCTTACGGGATGGACCAAAGATGAAGCGATTGGAAAACCATTATCCGAGGTTTTTCATATTTTAAATGAAAATACCCGCAAACGTTGCGAAAATCCGGTTGATAAGGTTCTCGAATCAGGGAAAATAGTCGGTCTGGCCAATCATACCGTTCTTATTGCCAAAGATGGTACCGAAAGAGTGATTGCCGACAGTGGCGCTCCGATTTTTGATGAAGATCTTAATATACTCGGCATAGTCCTTGTTTTTCGCGATATTACAGAGACTCAGCGAATGCAGGAGTTTGCTGTCCGGGCGCAGAGACTGGAAACGGCGGGGCGGATAGCCTCTCAGGTAGCGCACGACTTTAATAATCTTTTAGGACCATTGGTTGCCTTCCCGGAATTGGTCAGAGAGGAACTTCCTAAGGATCACACTGTTTTGAAATATTTGGAAGCGATGGAAAAATCGGCTATTAAAATCGCCGATATCAATCAGCAACTTCTGACTTTAGGGAGAAGAGGGCATTATAATCAGCAAAAT
>JBDRRI010000218.1:0-15607 GCA_043825815.1 Candidatus Zixiibacteriota bacterium | reverse complement strand
GTTTGACTTGGGTGATTATCATGATAATTTTGGCCTTCAGAATATTGCTGAGCAATTATATGAAAGGGCCATAAAAGTCAATGAACAGTCGATTGATTTGCGGCTCCAGTTTGCTGCTCGACTGGCCCGCCATAAAAAATATAAAGAAGCGCTGAAATATATTGCTGATGTGCTGGATTTGGATCCACAAAATTCGATGGCCATAAAGATGGGCCAAAAGATAGTAAAAGAACTTGAAAATCAGAATATTCTTGTTCAAAGCGAATCAAAATAAAAGATGGGACAGGATTTTATGCCGGTAATAGAAATTGATAAAAAGCGCGACTATCATGATATCGTGACTTTTGCCGAGCAGGCGGATAATGCTGAATTAGAGCATAATCGAGCGAGACAGGTTATAAGCGTGTGCAATAATTTTTCGTTTCAACCATTGAACAAGCTGACCTGTATCGATCTGGGTCTATCAACTGATATCTATCGCGAATGTTATCGCGAGAATTTCGGACAAGTTATTTATCTCGATGATATTAATAAACCGGCTGGTAATAGAGTGTCGGCTGTACGTTCCGGAAATACGGTTGCCTTAAGCTCCGACATGACGGAGTTATCATTGCCGGATAATTCAGCGGATGTTGTTATTTGCAATCAAATATATGGCCGGGTAAATGAACCTCAACAGCTTATGTCCGAAATATATAGGGTTTTGAAATATGGCGGTTTTTGCTATTTCAGCGCCGAAAATAAGTTCCGGCTTGTCAAACGTGAAAAGTCCGGCAAAAATAAGTTGAAATCACTGGGCAATCTTAAAAAACTAACCAATAATTTTTGGCGCCATGATTTTACATCGCTCATTATCTGTCATCCGGAAAGCTTTTCAGCCGAAAGTGAGATTAATCTCGGCCGCTATTTATCGAAGTTACCCGGCCGAATTTTCTTTGGAATATATCCTTTTTTATCAGGATGGGTTTGGGTTTTAACCAAAAAGAAATAGACGAAACACGAAAAAGTTATTGACCTTATTGAACGCGCTCTCTTTATTGAGGCTATGAAAATTTCTTTAATCATCATTTCTATTATTCTTTTGTTGACTGTTTTTAGCCAGGCGCAGAGTATCCCAGACTCTACCTATGAAACCGAAGCAATTATGAAATTGAGCTCTCTTCTCAATTTAAAAATATCCGATATTCATTTCCGCGATGATTATACCGATAAGGATTCATTTCGTTTGGCCCGGGTCGCTGATTTAATGGCCAATCCATATGGGATGGTTGCATTTGATGAATCATTAAGGGATGCGGCCAGCGGATTATCTGCCGAAGCGATTCTGCGATTTATGTATGATAATCTTAAACGGGAAAATAAGGATGATCGCGATGAATTCAAAGCCGACAATACCTCTTCGCGATTTGAAGGCATTTCACTTTTTTATAACAATATCGATTTTAATCGTTTGTTGATGAAGGTGAATGATGGGCTTTACCGGCATTTGCCGGAAGCGGTCGATTCAATGATGATACAGTTAAATTCTAAAGAGAAAGATTTTCTCCTGAAGTAATTCAAGGAAATGATGATTGATGATACTGCTAATCTTGAAAAAACAGCCGAAGAGTTGGATTCCTTGCAGCAATTGGAAGAGCGATACGCGGAGGAGTTTGTTGAATTTGCCTATAAAATCAGAAAAGACTTTCTGTTATCAGCCGGAATAACATTTACACTGGAAATTTTGACTGAACTCGAATTACTGACGGATGAATTGAAATCAGGGAATATAACTATTGAGGGGATTCTTTCGAATACCAACGAAATTCCTGAACGAAGCGGGATCGCATCTTATCTTGGCCGTCATAAAAAGTGGAAAATAGGCGGATTAGAATCTGATTATTATTCCGGCGATTACGATGTTATTTTTGATTTCGGGGGCGATGATTTTTATGATTTGAGCTATGATGCCGCCAAACCGCATAGTACAATTATTATCGACTTATCAGGAAATGACATATATAATTCAATGACCGATTTTACAATCGGTTCCGGGTGTCTGAATGTCGGTTTACTGATTGATTTATTAGGTGATGATGTATACAACGGCATGAGCTTTTCGGTCGGGTCCGGATTTTACGGAATGGGCATGATTTATGAAGGCGGTGGGAACGACAAATATTACGGCGATACGCATACCGAGGGAGCGGGGACGTTTGGAATCGGACTGCTTCTTGACAAGGGAGGTCACGACCAGTATAACGCCGCCTTGTATTCGCAGGCTTTTGGAATGACGGAGGGTTTCGGCCTTATTGTCGATCAAGACGGTAATGATAATTATTTCGCCGGAGCGAAGTATCGAGAACTTTTGGGATTGGCCGGCGAGAATCCGCATCATTTATCATTATCTCAGGGATTTGGATACGGTCTTAGGCCGTACTGCTCCGGGGGAATCGGCGCTATTGTCGACTTTAGAGGGAATGACAATTATTTGAGCGATATCATGGGAACCGGTTCAAGTTACTGGTGGGCACTGGGAATGATATACGATTCCAGCGGACATGACCAGTACATTTCTTATCAGTATGCTCAGGGGGCGGGGATACATATGAGCCTTGGGTTTTTGCTTGATGAAACGGGCGATGATTTTTACCGCGGTAAAGGGTTAATGCAGGGTTGCGGGCATGACTATGGATGTGGTTTTATTCTTGATAGACAGGGAAACGATATTTATCAGGCCAGCGATCTTTCTCAGGCCGGGGGACAGGCTAACGGAATCGGAATCTTGATTGATGACCGGGGCGATGACGCCTACTATGTTTTAAAAACGGGTAATACTCAGGGTTATGGTAATCCTCGCCGTGATTTCGGTTCAATCGGGCTTTTTATTGATATGGGTGGTAAGGATATTTATGGTGGAAACGGCTCTGATAATGCCTACTGGAAAACTGATTCCAAATGGGGCGGAGGAATGGATGTTGAGTTTATTCCGGTCGATTCGACCAGAGGCGGGGATAACTAAATGCGATTAATCGTGAGAGCCTTTTGGGTGGTTTGCCTATTCAGTATAATATTCAATATTGTCTCCGCCGGGGAAATTGAACGGAAGGTCGATTCACTGTTTATTATCGCTTCATCGGGCGAACTTAAATATCGCGATTCAATTGAACCGGCGATTGAATCGCTGGCAGCTCTTGGAAGCGAGGCGGTTCCGCGATTGTTGGAAAAATATGATACCAAAGATGCTCGAGAAAGACATACGATAAATGATATTCTGGTGAAAATCGGCAAACCGGCGACACCTTTCCTGCTGGCCGGGTTATCCGATCCGAATGATGAAAAAGTTTCAAGGCTTTGCTATACACTGGGAAATATAAAAGACTCCGCGGCGGTTGAAGGAATAATCGCAGTTGCGTTGGCAGATGATTGGCAGGTACGGTCAAACGCGGCCGGAGCGCTGGGGATGATTGGCCATAATCTGGCCAATGAAACAATTGTCAAACTACTCTCGGATCCTGATGAGACCGTCCGCAAATCAGCCATCGTCTCAGCCGGAAAATTGTTAATTGAAAATGCGATTCCTATCTTAATTCATATGCTGGGCGATGATTTCTACGGAGCTCGTATGACAGCCTCGGAAGCTTTAACCAAGTTTGATGCTCTATCGGTCATTTCTCAAATTGCTGATTCTTTAAGTTCGGATAATGAATTGGCTGGAAATCTTGGTTGCAGTACACTTGGGTTGATTGGCGGCGATTCGGCGGCGGTTGTTATCGCCACGCAGTTGACGTCCCCAACACCACTGAGAAGAGCCTTGGCGGTCGAGGCCATTTATTATGCCAATTCATCGCTGGGATGCGCCGCGGTGGAGAATATCAAAGATTCCGAGACCGACGAAACCGTCCTATTTTTTATAAAGCAAGTCTTGAGCAAATATGCTGCGCGATAAATTGAATCGGTTCTCCGGGGATATCGCTAAGTCGAACCAAAAATTAAATCCTGTCGAAGTTCCTGAAAGATATGCGACAGTCGCCAATTCGCTTGGTGGATACTTGGTGGCGACCGACACCGGTTCCTTTGTTAAAATCACGACTGATTTTAAAGACAATTACTGTCATGGACGAATGATGATACTTGATCTCGATCTAAGTTCCGAGTTTAGCAAAAAGCATTTTTATTACAATCGGGAAGAAGTCAAACTTAAAAGCAAAAAACTTCTGTTTTTTGATATGGAAACGACCGGACTGGGTGGGGCAGGTACTGTGCCGTTCTTAATTGGTTTTGGCTCGGTTACAGAAAATGGCTTTCAAGTCCGCCAGTATTTCCTTCCCGACTTCCCCGATGAAGAAGCAATGTTAACCGCGGTTAGAGAAGAAATCAATGATCAAACAGTCATTGTCAGTTATAATGGCAAGGCATTCGATATGCCTATTTTAAGTGATCGGTTAGTACTTCATCGAATTGAAAGAAATTTATTATTTGCCGATCATATTGATTTATTGCATACGGTCCGAAGAATGTATCGATTGCGGCTCCAGAGCTGTACCTTGTCTAATATTGAGGCAAAGATTCTTGATTTTCGTCGACACAATGATATTCCCGGCGCCTTGGTTCCGGCGATTTATTTCAATTGGCTTAATTACGATGACGTGACCGATTTAACCGGTGTGGTTCAACATAATCTTTATGATATTGTGTCCCTGTTTTTCCTGATGCATCATTTAGAAGAGATTCGTATCAATCCGGAAGAAAAAATAACGGAACCGGATGACGTTTTATCGTTGGCTAAGATTATTCATGCCGGAAAAAATCATGAAGATGTTTGTCGGACGCTGGAATCGTTCAATAATATTACCGGTTATTACGACCGGTATGATATAATGTTTTTTCATTCTATGGCATATAAGAGATCCGGTCAATTGGATGAGGCCGTTTCTCTTTGGAACAAAATTGCCCATTCCGGTTCGCCAGAATCCTTTTCAGCACTTGTTGAATTGTCGAAATATTACGAGCATAAGACCAAAGATTGTCAACGAGCCATTGAGTGCGCCTTGGCGGCCCAGGAGATTTTACCTCAGGCGCCTTCAATCCGGCAGGATTTAAAGAAGCGAATCAATCGCCTCAACCGCAAAGTTTGCCGTTAATTCCAGTTAAATCTTTTGTCTAAAGTCCGATAAATATAAAAAAGGACAAGGAAGTTCTATGAAACAAGATATTATGCATAAAATTCTGAGGGAGCATAAAGAACTCTCTTCCATGCCGCAGGTTATCACCGAGATAATTAATGTCTCGAATGATGAAAATTCATCGGCGGTTTCTCTTTCACGAGTGATAATGAAGGATCCGAATTTAACAGCGCGCCTGTTGCGAGTAGTGAATTCTCCCTTTTACGGTTCCTGCAATCAGATTACGACTATTACCCAGGCGGTAAAAACAATGGGGCAGAGGGCGGTGACTGCTCTGGCGCTGGCGGCTTCAATCTATAACATGGTTAATAATGTAAATTCGGCCGTCAATCGGAAGAAATTCTGGCGTCATTCGCTTGAAGTAGCGATTGCCGCTAAAGAAATCGCCCGCGCGATTAATTATGAATCGCCCGAAGAGGCCTTTATTTGCGGATTGCTCCACGATATCGGAATATTGGTGCTTGATGCGTCATTTCCGGAGGAATCAAAAAAGATTTGGAATTTGGCGGAAAACGGCGAGCCAATTTTAGCCCTTGAGGACAAATACTGGGGCACTAACCACGCACGCGTGGGTCAATTCTTACTTAGACAATGGGGTTTACCGGAAATATTGAGTGAAGCCGTTGGCGGGCATCATATGATTTTTGGAGAGGAAGACAAGCATCCCTATCAGAGAATTATTCTGGTCGTTAACCTGGCCAACCGGATTTCC
Organism: Candidatus Zixiibacteriota bacterium; assembly: GCA_043825815.1. GTDB lineage: Bacteria > Zixibacteria > MSB-5A5 > GN15 > PGXB01 > JBDRRI01. The sequence goes on along the minus strand of JBDRRI010000218.1, from coordinate 9,730 downwards.
AGATTTAAGGTAGGAAATGTACCTCCTCCAAGCACAACAGAAATACAAATCAGAAAAACGCTTACGGCCGATCTGGGGCTATCCGAAAAGGCACTGAGTGAAATTGAATTATCGCTCATTAGCGAAGTGGTTAGTGAATCAGGATTTCTTGAAATTGAGGTCGGTCCCCCTGAGGAAATATTAAAAGAAGCAAACCAGCTTCTTTATCAGCAATTTGTTATACTCGAGAGTTTATTGCAGGAAAATCAAGTACTAAAAGAAACTCCAGTTGATGCACAGGATTTCGGCCAAGCTCAACAGGATACCGTTGAAAATGCTCTAACTGTTTTTGATTTATGCGTGAAAGAAGTCACTGATGTTGTTCGGAAGCGCGCTTTAATATTAAAATCGGCCGTTACCAAGGGGAAAATTAAGGATATCGATTCTCTGGTGACATCATCAGCGGCGGCCATTGCCGAAAGCGCCGATACGATTAATTATCTAATTGATGAATTTAGACATTATGATCATAGCCAAAATCATAATGCGGAAAAATTATCGAAACTCCGTGCTAAAATCACGGAACATATCCGATCGTTAAATCAAACGACAGTCGGTGAACCTATCTAAATTCGACCCCGCTTTAGCGGGGTTTTTTATTTTTTTACTTAAAATTTATATTTTTTTGTTGACACTGCCATTATAAAACTCTTTTATGATACAACCTGAACATTTCAATAGGGAGAAAGCTTCATGCCCAAAGTCAAAAAGAAAATTACAAAAAAGGCCGTGAAGAAAAAAGTTGTAAAAAAGGTCCCCTGTGCCGCCAAGACAAAAGACGGCAAAAAATGCAAACGCATGGCCATTGCGCCATCAAAATTCTGTTATCAACATAAAAAGAAATGATCAGAATCCATTGAAATGGAAAAGGGCGATTGATGAATCAATCGCCCTTTTTTTATTTTATAAATTCCTCGGACTAAAGGCAATTGGGACTGGGACCGTTTTTGTACAAATAATTTATAATATATGTGATATCCAGAATATTGCAGTTTCCCGAATTATTAACATCGCCCGATTTCTCTGGTGCCGGGGGATTTCCATCTTTATAAAGGTAATTGATAAGAGTCGTAATATCAAGAATGTTGATATTCATATCATGGTTACAATCGCCGCAGATATAGGTAAGGGTCATATTGCCGCCAACCGGGATGGGGGGATAATCAATGTAGGGGGTGGTGAACATCAGTTCGTGTGTTGAGTAATCTTCATAGGAAATCTGAGCTGTTTGAGAGGTCGTGGCGCCGGCCGGGATTGAAAAATATAATTTCAGAACCGGTCCGCTTCCAACCGCAAGATCCGGAGTGCCGGTGTTATTGTACATTGAAAAGACCGCAACTTTTTCTAAAGTATTACTGGAAACTTTTTTAACGATATCGAAATATTCGGTGCGGCAACCCTCGGCGGAAAAACCAGTCATGGTTAAATTGAGATCTCCGGTATAATGAACCGGTATTTTAAATTTACGGACCGGCAAGGTGTTAATGCAGTTTATCACGACCTCAATGGTTTCGCCCGGATCACCCATGGCGGAAACGGCCAGAAGCGTATCGGCCAGAATAGTAATGTAATTACTGGCACTGTAGCTCCGAATATCCGCGCCCGACGAAATTTGCAGGGAAACGTCGAATTGACCGGCGTCAGTATATGTATGCGACGGCATTTGGTCCGATGAATGATCACCATCGCCGAAGTCCCAATTCCATTGATCCACGGCGAGTTCCGAATATCCTTCAAAGCCGACCGTTAGAGGTGCATAGCCCCAGCTGGTGTCGGCGGTGAAAGAAACGCCGCGATCCGGCTTGATATTGGTTACTACGAATTCCACATTATAACTGCAACCGTCCCATGGGCAATAAAGATTGTCCATTGTATACCAATAATTATTACTTCCGCCCCAACCATAATTCATGTGATACTGATGCAAAATATCATTCATTCTCCAACCATCGCAAACGATAGAGTGGCCACTAATTCTGTATTGGCAGGGACGATTATTTTCAATTTCAGTACGGATAACATCAGAGTACGTTGAAAGTCCAGTTCCAGAGCGATAGTAAATAATAATTGAATCTTTGTAGCGAAAATAAGCCGGAAAGACATCAGCCGCATCATCAGTATAGGCCCCCGAACCGCAAACGCCGTAGTCCATATTGAAAGCGACTCCTACCTCATAATTCAATTCGGCCAATGCTGTCATTTCTTCGGCGGTGCATCCGCCATTGCAGTTGTCAGGAATATTATCCCAGTCATAGGCATCGCGGTAATCAGCGTATAGAGCGGCCCCAGTGGAACTGCCTTCGCAGGAATTATCACCGGTCCATCCGTAAATATGCTGGCTGGTGCCTTCCAGCGGCCATTTATGATAAGCCAGGATTTGCGCCGCGGCCGTTGCCACGCATCCAACCACGCATTGCCCGCCATCGCCAGTCGGACAGTCATAATTATACGGAGCGCCCTGGTGCCAGGAACTGGTCAAGAGGGGGCCGACCTCGTTGGTGCTTTTATCCACCGAAGAGAGTGATCTGGTGAATTCATCTTCGGGGACAAGATACTTATTCCAATATAGTTTTTGGCCGGGATCAAAAAGGATTTCATCTTTATCAGTCGGAACAGCATCAATGCTTCCGTGAACCATAATAAAATCGCGAATGAGGCCAATCAGCATTTCTTTAAATAGTTTGGTCGGACCGTCCAGCTCTGTCCAATCAAGATGATTTTCATCGGAGTAGAATTTAACCGGAACCATCTCTTTCAGTACCGGGACGATGACATATCCGGTTGGGTCTATTTCATAATAATGTCCAACAATGGTGTCATTGACGACAATTTCAATAATATCACTAATCTTTGGGTCATCCGAACCTGCCCAATCTCCTTTTTGGAAAGTTATCAGATTAACCCAGTTTTTACAGACGAGTTCCATTTCGTCATTGGTGGCTCGTTCGGCTATTGAAATTGATGTCAGGCAAATGACGAGAAAAAATGTCAAAGGAAATAAATAAAACAATCTTTTTAAATTGTAATTCATTTTGACCCTCATTGAAAAAGTTCCTATTCCTCAAAATTTTATGCGGCTAGCGAGGTAATTTCCTTTAAATATAACTTTAAATTAAATCTTGTCAAGGATTTAACTTGCGGCATTAGGGATTTACTCAATCCATAAAAAAGAACCGGTGGCACCCGGCTCTTTTGTTATTTAAATCAACCAATACAATTCAATCAGGGCATTATTAACATACAATTTGGTTTTTCCCCGCCTTTATATAGATAGCTTATTAAATATATAATATCCATTATATTAAATTTGCCGTTATTGTCAATATCGGCATTAACCAGACCGGGAGGCTCTGGCCGATATGCGAAGAGATAGCCTATCAGATTAGTAATATCCAATAGGTTCAATCTTCCATCGGCGTTAATATCGCCGCAAACGAATAAAGGATTCATATCGGGGATGCCGTCGCCTCGATAATAAACGGTATCGTTTCCGCATATCCGGAATGCGCCGTAATAGCCATCACCATCGGTATCGACGCCCGGATTGTCATAGACCCATTGCGCCATTATGGAATTTTCACCAATATCGCGGAAATTAAGCTGGTCATAAAAAGGCTGAGGATTATCCCAATCAAAGAGATCTTCGAAATCTTGGCAATTGCTGGCATGGAAATTTTCTCCACCGACATATGCAAATACGATTGGGAGAGATTGCCCCATCTCGACGTCGAATGGACCAAAGGACAGCAGATATTTCGCATCAATTCCATCAGATATATCGGTTGCCATTGGTGGCGGTGGCAACCAACCGTAGGAAGATAAATCGGAAGCGGTAAAAATCTGATCATAGTCAACCTCAGGATGGCTCATAATATAGTATTTATTGCGATCGCCTTCCGGTGTTCCCAGAAAACCACCGAAATCACGGAATGGGTCATCGGGTGTCCCGGCCTGCCTCGGTCCCCAATCCAGCAATGGATTGCCGTTTGAAACCCACCAGTTAAAATTCGTAAACAGTGAATCAGAGGGTGAACTAAGTAATCGAATTCCGGTCACGGCTGTTAACGAGCAGTCATTTTCCAGTTCGTTTTCGCGACCGTCATTGTCGGCAATATAGGCTAGATTAATGGTATCATTCCCGCAGGCATAGGGAGATTCAATATCTGATTTGAAGCCGGCGATATCATCAGTAAATCCATAACCGGTTGTTTTGACCACGTCACCGTCAACAAAAATCCCCATAAATAGATCGTTTAGAACAATGGGCCCGATATTTTCAATGGTGAGCTTGAAAATAATAAAATCCTCTGCCAAAGGGTAGTCCCAGGCATAAGTCTGCTGAGTAATTTTTAAATTTAGAGGAATATGAGGACGGTTATTGAAATCATCGGGTTTTACATAAAAAGAATCGGTTAGGGTATCATAGAATACGGCAGTATAATCCTGATGCGAAATGTCGTTTGAAAATTCGATTTCACCGTCGGGGCAGACGTCTGGATACATTTCTCGAACTATACCCCAGCCATCAATTCCGACCGAAACCAGGGTGTCCTCGCCGACTACCGCTCCGATCCAATAACCGGCTCCAAAGAGAAAGCCATTTCCGCTTTCCTTAGGATATATATTGAAGGGTTCCCATCCGATTATTGGTTCCGGGAAATTTCCTATTTCACCATAATTATCAATTAATAATTGGATGTTATTCGTGTCACTAGTTTTTATATCCAGACAGGGTGATTCATTCGTATCAAATTGCGAATTATTCCTGGATATTTCCGTATTTAGTCCCGGTGTTTTGGCTATACTAATTGAAAATAGCGCAATAAGAATAATCAATGGGGCAATGGAATAATGAATTATTTTTGTTAACATACTTCCCCCCAAGGAATTAGTTAATGGTTTAGATTCTCTGTCGGATTTTCATGCTGACATTCAGAAATCTTTTGTCTCACCTCCCTGACGTATAATTGGAAAGAGTGTTTTAATAAAAAATAAAAGGCGGGAGAAACCCCGCCTTATTAATTGAAAACGGTTTTTATTTCCTTAATGGCTCCCCGCAATTGATCAGCCATTGCTCGCACGTGCACGGTGCCGGACCAAATTTATAGAGATAAGATATCAGATAGGTGATGTCGAGGATATTAACGACACAATTACAATTGGCATCTCCGGAGCAAAGAGGATAGGGCGCTGGGGCCGGTCCGCCTTTATATAGATGAGCAATAAGATATGTAATATCGAGGATATTAAAGACGCCATTATTGTTGGCATCGCCGGGAATGCAATCGCAACCGGAGCTGACCGGCGATATAATAAGGGCATAATCAACCAATGTTACAATCGGATTCCCTTCAGGGAATCCCCCCGGCGGCAAAGCCAGGTTAAAAGTGTTTTGCTGGACAAAATTCACCAGTGCTGACCAGTTGCTGTTATAATCGGTGATTCGTTCGGTCGCCGGGGTAGGACACGAATGGGTATAATTTTCCAGATGATAACGGTCGTGGTGTTTCGTGCCGTGTGGCCCTGAGACAAGTGAGGCATCGTTTTGAATAGTCCCGCCGTGAGCCGATGTTTCGTTTATATCGAAATAAGGATCCGATATACAAAGGTCGGTTTCTTCATCACAGACACCGGCTACGGTGACGTAATGACCGCCATGCCGGATACAACCGGTCGAAAATGCCGGCTCATAAAATCCAAGAAGCAGGATAACATTCTTGCCGCTGGTGATGGAATCGTTAATTAAATCGAATGACGGTCCCGGAACCAGACTACAAGAATAGGCTCCGGTCAAACCGACGGCGCTGAGATAATTATTGAATCCATTCATTAAGTCGACGATATATGTTCCCGGCTGATAGCCGTCAGTATTGCAGAAACTCTTCAAGTAAGTGATAAATGGCTGGACATTGGTGGTATCATGATCGTCCCAAACGCCAATGTTAGTCGATTGTACTAAAGAATATTGGTCGTTAACCGGCGTTTGCCCCGGACCGGGATAAAACGGTCTGGGATCGACCGGGGAAGATTCGTATTTGGAATCGAACCACCAAAGACAGTTAGCCAGAGCCACCGGACCGCACCAGCTATAAAATTGACTACCGGTCAGCGGTGATTTCCAATTCACCTGTTTTTGGTCGAAATCAGGCAGTCCATTTGGTGCATAATCGTCGTACGATGCCTTATAATAAGTGCAGGTGTCTATTGATGGTTCATCGGTTGGACAAATTATCAAAGCTCGTTCAATTACAGCGTGAGCAGAATCATTGGTACTGCCGCCACAAGCGTTCCATCCATCGTTTATGCTTTCAAAGCTAGACCAGAACCATTCCGAATGATAATCAGTCATATATAGACTGCCATCAGACACGCAACCGGGGTCGGAAATATTGGCAAGTTGGTAAACCTCATATTCTTTTATACCGGCATCGATATGATTTCTATGCATTTGAATATCATAACCATTGGCAAAGGCAGTGTATGGATCGGAGATAGCAATTCGTTTTTTGGTTGAATCAATTCCAACCAGATTAACATAGTGACCGCCATAACGACAGCAATAATTAGGGTCGGCATTGTAAAATCCAATTTCCAAAATAACATTTTGGCTGTTAACCAGTTGGTCTTTAATATATTGAAAAGTTGGGAAATCCGCGATAGTATCAGTAAACGATCCGCGTAATCCCTCGCGCCTCAGGATTGAATCGACACAAAAAGCCATTTCACTCATTTTTGTACCGTAATCATAAAATCCGGGAAGAGGCCCGGTAGTGTCACTGGTAGTCATAATATTGGCTAATTCCTGAATAAATGGCTTAACATTGGCCGTGTCATGATCATCCCAAGTGCCGTAGGTTTTGACGAGAGGATAATTGTCGTTATTGGAGCCATTGAAGGGGCGTGGGTCAACTGGTGAAGTTTCGAATTTGGAATCGAACCACCAGAGGCAGTTGGCCAGCGCCGCCGGACCGTCAAAGGTCCATCGGGAATAACCTCGCCAGGCGCTGTCAAGGTGCATGCTGAAATCAGGCATGCCATTAGGACAGTAATCGGTGTATCCGGCTTTAAAATAGAGAGTATCGATAATTCCTGAAATATCAATCGCCGCCTTAAGATCAGGACGATTACCAATAATTTCCCATGGAAAATGTATACCGCTGGTCTGAAGAGATCCGGTGAAGCGAAGCAAATGAATCATTCTATCCGGAGTTATTGGATTCGCAAACCCATTGACTATTTCGTTGATACTCGAAATTAGTGCTACGGCCGAGGCGATATTCGGAGAAGCACTTGAGGTACCATTAAATGTGGCCGTGTATTCGCGGTTGACGCCTTCGGCGTTATAAAAAGTGCCATAACCGGTCGTATAGACCGCTTCGCCCCATCCCTGAAGATCAACCCTTGTCCCATAATTTGAGAATGACAAACGGGAGCGATCGGTAGTGGAACCTCCGAAAGCCGAGGGAACTGCTCCGGCGCCGACGATAATTGCACCGGAATGATTTCCAAAGGCAAAGGGGGCGTGTCCGGTATTATAAATTGCCAAATCAAGACTTTGATATCCGTTGCCGGCGGCTTCAACAACATGAATACCATTACCGGTTATCGTTTGGACAAGGTTATAGATAGTGAGATCCCATTCGACTGGAATCAATCCGGTATCGCCGGTGGTCGAGGACCAGTTGGGACCGGCCATTTGCTGTTCAATAAGCATTACATCGCCACCTGACAAATTATACATAGCATTGGCCATGGCGACGCTGAGATACCAAGCGGAATCGCCAACCAACGGCTTTAGAAAAGAAGGGGCAACAACTATATTGGCACCATAAGAAGCTCCAGTGGTTCCCCAACCATTGGAAAGACTGGCCAGCTCACCAAGAACGGCGGTACCATGATCATTGTTATTAAATGGATCCCGAGGCGAGTATCCAGTTTGTACCCAGGTTGGAATACCTGCCGGAAGATCGTCATGATTCAGATTCCAAGAATACTCAACATCACAAATGATGACATTGGAACCGTTGCCGCCGGGAAAATTCCAGGCATATTGCGCGTTGATTCCATCAAAGGCGGGATTTAAATAACCTTGATTACTCTGATAATTCGGTACCGGCGGAGCGATCGGCAATGGCATGAACTTAGCCAATTCTATTTCAGTTAAAGAGTTAAGGATCGTTATCCATTCGATTGATTCAACATTTTCGGGAACAGATAAGATGAAATAATTATTGAGATCGGCTATTTCGCGTCCGTGATACTGTTCCGCCGTTTGGCGCATTTCGTCGGCCTTAAATTCCTGTTCACCGGTCATCCTTATCCAGATTCCGCCCGCTTTTAATATTTCCAAAAAAATCTTTCTGGAGTCTTTATCCTGAAAAACCGTCCCTGATCTGTCAATTATTGAGTTTTGATTATCAAACCCAATATCGAGACCGTCCTTGAATTTAACCTCGATATGTCGGTTGTCATAGTTTCGGGATAAAATGCTGTATTCGCTCTTCTCAGGGATAAATCTTGATTTCAGATTTCCGGCCGAAGCTGAAATACTGCTAATGGCCAATAGAAAAATTATTACACCAAAAACGTTTTTACGAATAAACATAAAAACTCCTCCCAATAGTATGGTATTAAATCTTATGGCCTGGCTCATTGCCTGACCTGATGTTTTGTGGCCATATTTTTTTATTTATGAAAACATATACATTTAAATATAGGATTATATGGGCAATCGTCAAGATATTAATTAGATCGCAAATCAATAAAAAAGCCGAATTGATGATCAATTCGGCTTTAAATCTATTCAAACAAATAATTACTTTTTTCTTCTGGAATAGGCACGAACGCCAACCAAACCTAAGCCAAAAAGAAGTAATGTGGCCGGTTCGGGAACTGTGGTTATTTCCAGAGAAATACCCTCGTTATTATAATGACAATCGGCATCGAATCCGAAGCCAAAAACGCCATCATTGTTAATATAAGTATGAACATCGTTCATCAGACCCAAATCACGCAAACTATAGGTCAAATCAAAATCGCGAGGAGCGCCACCGTAAGGATCGGACCAAACGCCAATAAGCTTCTCATTTCCTGTATAATTGGCACTCTCGAAATAATCGCCATTTTCAGCTCCATCGTACCCGATGACAGCGTCCTGCGGAGCGTAATCCAATAGGTGCGTATAAAGGAAATCATCATCCTCATCAATCCAATCCCAGACATTGTGGAAGGTAAGTTTAATATCATAGATTGAGGTGGCCGGTTTATCCATATCCCAGGTTAAACCCCAAGTGTAATAATAGTCGTGACCGAGATTCCAAAGATTAGCCGATGGGGTTGGAACCACAGTGTAGACATTTGCCCAAAGCGGCATAGCCGTCATAAGCAAAATTGTCAAAATCATTCCGATTTTAAGAGGACTTTTCATCATAAAGTTCCTTATAATAAATATATTTTCTTCATAGCATATAAATTTCCAGATGATATCATTGCAAATATATTGCCAATAGTTGTTCATGATTGAATTTTGCTTGAAAAACAAGATAATGTGTTGTTATGCAAAGGGGTATGGTTTTTGAATGGATTCAATGAGTTTTAAATGTGTTAAAATATTGAGCAATTGGATTCACCTCTCTGCAAATAATATGAACAAGTGTGCAAAGTGATGCATGTATTAATGATTAATTTAAGA
>JBDRRI010000217.1:0-2290 GCA_043825815.1 Candidatus Zixiibacteriota bacterium | reverse complement strand
CAATCTTAACTTGATCAAGCCGTTCTTTTAATATTTGATGCTGAGCTTTGTTTTTTTCATAATTTTCTTTGTATGCGTCCGAGGACGTATCTATTTTTGATTCTATCCTAAACATATGTGTATCCTATTAATTTCAGGATATAATAAAACGGGGTTGATAATATCAACCCCGTTATTTATCGATTAATACCACTTGGGTACGAACTTATACGCGTAGCTAAGAACACCATGAGTGCCGTCGGTTTGAATCCGACGAAATTCAATCCGTATCTTCATGCCGACTTTAAGGTCTTCGACATTGCAATCGGCAATTTGAGCCAAAAGCCTGACGCCGTTATCCAATTCGGCAATTCCCAGCGCATATGGCTGTTGATCGCTGAACTGAGTCGGGGCTACTCGAATGACCGTATAGGTTAAAATCGTGCCGGTATCGGGAAGCTTAATCGTATCAAATTCACGCGCTCCGCATTCCGGACAAATTAACCGAAACGGAAAGACAATCTTTCCACATTTCTTGCATTTGCCGGCTTCAAGGCGATAGCGATGCGGTTTCTCTCTATGTATTCTTGCTGGAAACATTATACTACCTCCAGTATATGAACAAGGGAGGATCCGCCGGAACCGCCCATATTCTGTGCCATACCAATTTTCGGATTTGTCTTGAGCTGGCGACCGTTTTCGGCTTCGCCCCGCAACTGCTTGACAACTTCGATTACCTGTGCTACACCGGTCGCTCCGACCGGATGACCCTTTGATTTCAGGCCGCCTGAAGTGTTAATCGGGAATGCCCCTTCCAAACCGGTTTCACCCTTAAGAGCCGCCTCGCCGCCTTTGCCGGGAGCAAAAATACCGAGCGATTCGGTAACGATGATTTCGGCAATTGTGAAACAATCGTGGACTTCGGCAAAATTAATATCTTTGATTGTTTTGCCGGACATCTCAAACGCCTTCTCCGCCGCATAACGGGTGGCGTTGATCGTCGTCAAATCCTCGCGGGAATGCAGGGCAATAGTATCAGTTGCATGTCCCGAACCAATAACTTTGATAATCGGCTTGCCGAGTTTCTTGGCCATCTCAACAGTGGTCAAAATAACCGCCGCGGCGCCATCGGTAATCGGCGAACAATCCAAAATATTCAATGGATCAGCCACTTTTACCGAATTGGCCACCTGATCCATAGTGACTTCAAATGGATACTGAGCGAATGGATTCTTCGAACCATTCTTATGGTTCTTCACCGAAACCGCCGACAGCATATCGCGCGTCGTTCCATACTTGGTCATGTGAGCCACCGCCATCAGAGCATACAATCCCGGAAAAGTTGCCCCGTGGAAAACTTCATACTCCTGATCAGCAGCACCGGCCAGAGCATAGGTCGCGCCATCGCCGGAAATATCGGTCATTTTCTCGACCCCGCCGGCCATAACGATATCAGACATTCCTGACGCAACCTCGATATAAGCCTGACGAAAAGCCAGACCGCCCGAGGCGCAGGCTGACTCGACCCGTCCTGCGGCCAGATATTTCTGACCGAGATAATCGGCCATTAATGAACCGATATGTTCCTGACCGACAAATAATCCGCCGGACATACATCCGATCGTCATCGAATCCAGATGATTAACTCCGGCATCATCGATTGCCGCCAACGCGGCTTCAACGTATAAATCACGGAAAGATTTTTCCCAAATCTCTCCAAACTTTGTCATTCCGACACCAACTACTGCAACATCTCTCATCAGATCCACCTCCTACTTGTTCTTCAGTATTTTGTGCCGGTATTTGGCATAGGTTCCATAGTCAACATACATCTGATTTTCATCGAGAAGCTTGGCAGTCCGTACCGCTTTATCGCGCACCTCATTGATCCGATCAGTTACTTTCCAAACAAAAGCATCCGAACCAGCGCCGGAGCCGTAAGAAACCATCAGGATCATATCGCCCGGCTGAGCGACATCAAGGGTCGCTGTCAATCCAACCGGTGACGCGCCCGAGTAGGTATTACCCAGTCTTGGTGAGAGCCATCCGGGATCAATCTGCTCTTGAGTAAAGCCGAGCATCCGGGAGACTCTCTGCGGGAATTTTCCATTCGGCTGATGAAAAACGGCATATTTAAAATCGGCCGGTTTCATTCCGGTTTTTTTCAAAATCGCATTGGCCGCGCCCATGGTATGCGTGAAATAAGCCGGCTCCCCGGTGAAACGACCGGCATGCTGAGGATAAAACTCATGCTCGCGTCTCCAGAAATCGGGACAGTCGGTCATATATGAATGAGTCTCTACTATTTCGG
>JBDRRI010000216.1:0-5008 GCA_043825815.1 Candidatus Zixiibacteriota bacterium | reverse complement strand
GGGGCTAATTGGTTTGCCCAAACGGGAAATTATCGGCAAATATTTTTTCGAATTGACAGGAATAACCGAATCAGAAATGCCCGGAATTTTGGATAAATTTAATAAAATTCTCGAAAACGAGACCAAACCTCCAATTGAAATATCAATAAATTCTGATGGAAAAAAGCGCTTGGTTGAAATATATCCGTCTGTTTTTCGAAGCGTGAAAAATATCACTGCGGTTCAGATAATAAGCCGGGATATTACCGAAAGAAAAAATTCCGAAAATGCCCTGAGAGAAAGCGAAGAGCGTTTTCGGACTATCTTTGAAACGGCCCGCGATGCCATATTTATCAAGAATCGTAATCTTGAATATATCCAGATCAATCCGGCGGTTGAAAATCTACTGGGTAGATCGACCGGTGAGATTATTGGAAAATCCGATATAGAAATATTCGGAGAGGAAATCTCGCGGCATATTATAGAAGCTGATACAAAGGTTCTCGCCGGCGAATATTTTGATGAGATTGAAGAAAGCGTTATTTCTGGAGTTAAGCGGTACCTACACCTTATCAAGGTCCCAATCAAGAGCGGCAATGGTGAAATAATCGGCCTATGCGGGTTTGCCCGTGATATTACCCATCTGCGGGCAATGGAGGACGAATTAATCAGGACCGAAAAGCTTGATTCGGTTGGAATTCTGGCGGGCGGATTGGCCCATGATTTCAATAATATTCTGACCTCAATAGTCGGCAATATATCGCTGGCCAAATTGGAAGTCGAACCGGGCAGCGAGATATTAACTTTGCTCACTGAAGCAGAAAAAGCATCACATCGCGCCCAAAAATTAACGCATCAGTTACTGACATTTTCAAGGGGAGGCGCCCCGATAAAGAAAATCGTGGCCATTGAATCATTAATTTACGATGCCGTCAATTTTGCCCTGCGGGGTTCAAATGTCAAACCTCATTTCATTATTTCGGAAAATCTGGCACCGATGGAAATCGACACCGGTCAGATCAGCCAGGTAATAAACAACCTGGTTATTAATGCCTCTCAGGCGATGCCAGACGGCGGAATCGTCACTATTTCCTCTGAAAATATTTTGATTGAAGATGACTCAATGAACTTAAGTGAAGGCCCTTATGTTAAAATATCTATCGCCGATCACGGGTACGGGATTCCACCGGAAATAATTGGAAAGATATTTGATCCCTATTTTACCACCAAAGACGATGGAAACGGACTCGGTTTGGCAACGTCATATTCAATCGTAAAAAATCACGGCGGCCGAATTAATGTCAATTCTCAACCGGGCGAATTTACGATTTTCGATGTTTATCTTCCGGCCACAAAAAGGGAAATTACTGAGGAGGGTAAGGGTGAGGGCCGGCCGGTTCGAAAAATCGGGACAGGACGAATACTGGTGATGGACGATGACGCAATGATACGCAAAGTAGTCGGAGTTCTTCTGGCGAAATTAGGTTTTAATCCGGAATTTGCCCATGATGGCGGGGATGTCATAAAATTGTACCGTGAGGCGCTAAATACCGATGAGCCATTTGTGGCTGTTATCCTTGATCTGACAATTCCCGGAGGCATGGGTGGGTTGGAGGCATTTCAGGAGCTCAAGAAAATTGATCCGGACATACGAGCAATCGTTTCAAGCGGATATTCCAACAACCCGATTATGGCTGAATATAAAACTCATGGATTCAAAGGAATTGCTATTAAACCATATAATGTTCAGACTCTGGCCGATACTCTGCGAGAGGTAATTGAGGACAAAGAATTGGCGCAATAAATACTATCGATATTGCCGGCTGATAAACTCTTCGACCTCGGGAATTCCTCCCTGCAATATCAGATAGCCATCGAACGGTTCCCGCGCGGTAATCTCATTGGCAATTGGTTTCAGCATCATCTCTTTGACTTTTTCCGGATCCGTCGTTTGTGCCAGCACCCAGCCCAATTTAGTATAGGCCGATTCGGGGAGCATATTAGCGGCCGGAATGACGCCGAGTTCCATCATATCGCGACCAGTATCGTAGACATACATCTGGACATAGCCCCAGAGAGTCTGCACTGTCATAAATACGGTGATGCCTTTATCGCGAGCCTTCTTGAGAGCCGGATAGAGCGGCTTATTGACATGGCCCAGCCCGGTTCCGGCAATGACAATCCCTTTATAGCCGTTATCAATCAATGACTCGATAATATCGGGGCGCATATTGGGGTAATAGTACACAATCGAAATAGCCTCTTCAAAGACCGCTTTGATATCGACATTAGTATCATCGCGCCGTTTTTTATAATCGGTTTTAATCGGCGTTACCTTGTCGGGTGTGACAGTGGCGATGGGGATATCGCCAATGGTGCGGAAAGTCGAACGATACGAAGAATGCATTTTACGTACCCGCGTGCCCTGATGGAGAAGATTATATTCATCCGAAGTCGGTCCGAACATACAAACCATCACTTCGGCGATATCGGAATGCCCAGCGGTATGGGCGGCGCAACGAAGATTGAAAGCGGCATCGGATGACGGTCTGTCCGAGGAGCGCTGGGAGCCGACCATGACAATCGGCACCGGGCTGTTCTGCACCATATAGGATAAAACCGAGGCGGTATGGTGCATCGTATCGGTTCCGTGGCCGATAATAATTCCTTTCACCCCTTTTTTAATCTGCCGACCGATTTCCTCGGCCAATACTTTCCATTGCTCCGGTCCCATATTTTCGGAGAAGACGCCAAACAGCTTAAGCGTTTCGAGATTGCAGATATCGGCCAGTTCCGGGACGGCGCCATAAAGTTCGCCCGGTGTGAAAGCGGGAATAACGGCTCCGGTCCGATAATCGAGCCGGGAGGCGATCGTGCCGCCGGTGCCGAGCAGAGTCACGTTCGGCTTGTCTTCGGAGAACGGGAATTCCTTTTCCGGGATTTTGTAGATTGCCTCTTTGAACGATTTCTCTTCGATTTCGGTAATCGAGTCGGCTCGGATTCCGATATTGTAACCGGTTTTCAGTTTCAGAACGATATGATCGCCATCAGCCGTTTCGGAACGAGGAAGAATTACGCCCTCAAACTCACCCTTATCGGTCTTTAAAACAACATTGGCCCATACCCGGGCACCGAGCGATTGGAGTATCTCTTTGGCTCGCCCTTTATATCCTTTGAATCCATCATCAGCCATATTTTTCAAACCTTATTTTTTCAATATTTGGCCACAATGAAAGCGAATTTGAGGTCTATGTCAAGCGGTTTCAGGCTCGGCCTGTTTTTGGCCTTCGGCCGGCTCATAATATAACAGTTTACAGATCGACCATGCGTTTAAAGGGTTATCCCATTTTAAAATATCGCTGTATCGTAATATTCCTAATTATATTTATCTTTCTACTAAATAGGCCGAATTGCAAATTTGGATCGAATTTGGAGTTAAATTGCCAAATATCATTTCTCCGTGTCGGTTCTCACCTCCGCTGACGTGGACGAAGGAACTGACATAACCGGAATACGATTTTACGGTTGACTTTATCTATATATTGATATAGATTGCGTATAATCATCGGAGGAGAATCAATATGTTAAGGCATGCTATCTTAATTTCAGCGGTATTTTTATTATTAGCAACATCAGTTTCGGCTCAAAGCGTATTCACGGATGAAGGAACTAATTCTTATTCCGCATTTGGCGGGTATTTAAAGGTGGAAGACTATGATCCGGGAACTATTATAGGGTTTGGCATGTCTTCGCAAAAATCTGTTGATGTTGAATTCCTGGCATTTAAGAATGATGATTCCAGTTCAATATTCAATAATTTCCTGTTTGAATTTTCTTATAATATTGTAAAAAACAAGAAAAAGGACCAACCTTTTAATACAGCTTTATTACTGGGTTTGGTAAAAGTGGATGAGTTTAAAGCGATTCTGTTAGGATGTTCAAATTCAATTTATTTTCATATTTCAAAGGCTGCCTTTGCCCCATCACTTACACTTTGTTATATCTCCGGGAAAGACTCTAACAGCAATAATTATTCTGAAACAGGTCTTTTATTTAACTTTCCGTTATGTTTATTTCCCGAAAATAATATTAAGTTAATTATTGAACCATATCTGGCAACCGTAGATAATTATAGCGGGAATGGGTTTATGGTACGCCTAATGTATGGTGGGATATAAATAATTCAGTTCCAAGCGTTGTCGAAGCCTTTGAGCGCTTTGAGCGCCTTGGTAGAAATTTCTTTCGGAATTCCGAAATAATGGTGAACAGCTTCAATAAGTTCGTTTTTGTCTTTGAGTTCTTCCCGGTTGAATGATGGTCCCTCGGACTGAATCACCGATAGATTAAAGATCACGACCGATCGGTTTTTGTCATACAATCGGACCATCAGAAGGGAATTCAAAAAGGTCGCTTCTTCTCGAAATGAATGAGCGATGGAATCTTTGAAATATTTGATGTCCTGATGAATCGGTTTGGCGGTGTAACCATGAATCAACTGATTATCACGATAAAGATCGACCCGGGAACGGCCATGGTCGTCTTTCGGATGCAGGATATATTCGTCACGACCGAGAGCAACATGGTAATCTTCTCTGAGATCACGAGGAAGCGGTTCAATAAACGGCGTGGCATAACCGGCATCAATTAGGTATTCGCGATTTTCCAGATCAACGATATTGGTCAGATGAACATCGGGATTGTCCATATCGGCCCCGCATAATTTGGCTTTGTATCCGAGATTGGTAAGGAGCTGATGCAGGAAATAATTATTGGCAAAGCAGGTCCCGCCCAGATTATGATTTTCGACACCGTCGAGATACTGTTCCATAGTTGGGATGTCGCGTTGATTGTATTTATGCAGATAGTACAATTTCGATATGTTTTCAAACGGGACCCGGGTCATTTGCGCGGCAACCAGTTCGTATAGAGCCGAAATTGATGGTTCTTGTCGTTCAATTCCGAGGATTTTCAGGTAACGGTCGTACGGGTTTTGATTGGAGTTACCCATTAGTATTTCTGTTGGTCGACT
>JBDRRI010000215.1:0-5393 GCA_043825815.1 Candidatus Zixiibacteriota bacterium | reverse complement strand
AGTGATAAATTTCACAGGTATTAATTATGTTCAGGCGGCGGAACCGACCCCGAATTCGGTTACCCTTTCATGGACGGCCCCCGGTGATGATGGTACAACCGGTGCGGCCGCGGTCTATGATATCCGCTACTCAACATCCGTTATTACCGATCTTAATTGGGATCTCGCCACTCAGGTAGATGGCGAACCATCTCCGCAAATGGCGGGTACTACCGAAGAATTAACCATTGTTGGTTTAGAGCCGAGTACTGTCTATTATTTCGCAATCAAAAGTGCCGACGAAATTCCCAACTGGTCGGTTCTTTCCAATGTCGTTAGCATAACTACATCCGATGAGGATGTTGCTCCGGCCGTTGTTGCCAATTTGACCACCGGAACCATAACCACCAGTTCGATTGTCCTGAATTGGAGTGCGCCGGGTGATGATAGTCTGACGGGCAACGCCACAGCCTATGATATCCGCTATTCGACCTCAACCATTACCGATCTTAATTGGGCATCGGCCTTGCAGGCCAGCGGCGAACCAATTCCGGGAAGTCCCGGATCAAGCGAAACATTTACTGTTACCGGACTAAATGATAACACAACCTATTATTTTGCTATTAAGACCGCCGATGAGGTGCCCAATTGGTCCGGTTTGTCAAATATTGCCAGTGCGACGACCGAATTGGAAATCACCGTTCCCGCTCCGCCGATATTGGCTTCGCCCTCCAATGGCGCAACTGATGTCGATCAGCCGATTGCCTTTGACTGGAGTGATGTTAGTGATGCGGATAGTTATCAGATTCAGATTGATAATAACTCCGGCATAACCAGTCCGCTTAAGGATACAGTTACTTCATTATCTGCCTTTGCCATTTCAGGATTGACCGAAAGCCTGACGTTTTATTGGCGAGTACGTTCGCATAATTCCGCCGGATGGGGAAGTTGGACGAGCATTTATAATTTCACGACTTCCTGTACCTTGCCGGGTGTTCCGGTCGCCGTGTCTCCTCTAAACGGTGCCACCAGGCTTGGTTTGCCGGTTTCCCTCAATTGGAATGACGCGGCCGGTGCCACTCAATATCAGGTTCAGATCGACGATAACTCCAACTTTGGCACTCCGGTTATAAGCACCAATGTTGCTTTATCGGAGTATGTTGCCTCCGGTTTGGACGATAACCAGCAATACTATTGGCGAATCAGAGCCGGTAATGATTGCGGCTGGTCCAATTATACTGCCACTTTTTCATTTACGACCGCCGATACGACGCCGCCGGCCGGTATCTTTGACCTTTCGGCCGAAACCGGATCGGGCGGAGGAGAGGTTTATCTGGAATGGACCGCGTCGGGTGACGATGGCACTAACGGTGCCGCCAGCGCCTATATGATTAGATATTCGCAAGAATTGATCACGGATGATAATTGGGATCAGGCCGCCATTTATGAAGCGATTGTGACTCCTTTGGCCTATGGACAAACGCAATCAATTTATATGACCGGCCTAAATGATGGAGAGGCATACTACTTCGGTGTTAAAGCATACGATGAGTCAATTAACAGTTCGGATATGTCTAATATCGCCTCATGCATTTCCGGTATTGATATATCTTTGGCCTTAGATGATAACGTTACGGAGCCGGTTTCCCCCGGCTCCGGAACGGTTATTCATTCTTCGCGGCCGGAGTTAATAGTCGCCAATATAGAAACCGGAGAAGATAATTATTATTATTTTGAAATCGCCTCCGATTCATTTTTTATCAATATCGCCGCGGTTTCCGGTCCGATTTCGGAACAGGACGGCGAAGTCACCGGTTGGCGACCAAGCGCCGCTCTGGAGTCTAATCGGGATTATTATTGGCGCGTTCGCATCAATGATAATGAATATTGTACGACTTCCAATTTTGAGTTAAAAGCTACCGCCCACGCTTTCCCCAATCCGGTTAACCTTGCCGAAACGAATACAATTGCATTTCGAGATATTCCAGAGGGGGCCGATGTTGTCCTTATGACCGTTTCCGGTTCGACTATTCAACAGTGGAGCAATGTCACCGATGATAATCTGACCTGGGATGGAACCAACCAATCAGGCAATAGAGTTTCATCGGGAACATATCTCTGGTTCGTGGAGGGCACTGACCTTCAGGGCAAAATTATCGTATTACAATAAATAATGAAGGGGATTCCTCAGCTATTTGCTTCCCGAACCTCTATTTTTCATTTTTCTGGCAAACTTAGCCTGTTTGCGATGGGCCACCATTATCTTTTTCCATTTATCTTCGCGATCGAGACGGGCTCGTTGGTCTTTACGCGCTTCCAGATATTTCATTTCTTTTTGCAGTTTAAGGTAATTGTTGAATCGATGGGCATCGAGTTCACCAATTTCAATGGCGGCTTTAACAGCGCATCCCGGCTCGCTATTATGCTGACAGTCGGTGAATTTGCAATGTCCAACTAACTCCTCAATATCGGAGAAAGTCTTGCTCAAGCCATCCTGATTATCCCATGCTTGAATTTCACGCATCCCTGGAGTATCAATTACGATTCCCCCGGAATCGAGTAATATCATTTCTCGATGAGTCGTCGTATGCCGGCCCCGGCTATCATCGATTCTGACATCGGTAGTCTTCAATAATTCGGTGCCAATAAGGCCATTGATGATGGTTGATTTACCTACTCCCGAAGAACCAAGAAAAACGGCCGTTTTACCGGTTTCAAGATGAGTCGTCAAATTTTCCAATCCGGTTTTTTGCCGGGCGCTTACAGGGTGAATTGGAAGATCAATGGCAATTTCTTTGACTTTTTCTATATACTGTTCAAAATCGTCGACCAAATCTGCCTTGTTTAAAATTATAACCGGTTTGGCGCCGCTGTCATAGGCAATCGAGACATATCTTTCCAGTCGACGGATCTTGAAATTGCCGTCAAGTCCGGTGACAATAAAGACAATATCTATATTGGCCGAAAGAATTTGTTCCTCCGTCTCACCCGGACTAAGGACCGCCTTTCGTGAAAATTGGGTTTTACGGGGGAGTAAATTTTGAATGATCGCTTTACTTTCTCCGACAACCGGTACTATTGTTACCCAATCTCCCACCGATGGGAAATCGGCCCTTGAATAGCAATTAAAGCGATAGCGTCCGGACACCTGGGCGGCCATTTCTCCCAATTCAGAAAAAACGTGGTAAATCTCTTTGTGTTCGCGGGCCACTCGGGCCGGGATTAAATTAGCATCACCTAATTTATCAAAATTATGCTGGAAAAATTCGTTCCAGCCCAAATTATTTAAATTCATCTCTAAATCCTTATCATAGTTAATAAATAGGCATATATTATTGCCGAGGGCAATGTCATTTAATGACGGAATTAAAGCTATGGTGAATTACGAAAGCCTGAAAATTATTGGGAAGTAAGCAGTTTATCCAACAATTATCGGCAGGCGCAATTCAGCATCTAATTTTCTCAAATTCGCAGTCATAAAATCACGCCTCCTTTCATAAACCGCCGAGAGCGGTATCAATAATTGTTCTTATTACCCTTACTTCTTGTAGTTTACGAATTTTTTTTAAAACGTCAAGTAAAAAAGCAGGAGCCTTTTGAAAACTCCTGCTTATAAAAAGTAGATTTCGAATTAATTCTATAGTGTAATCCAATAATCTCTCGGATAGAGGCGATAAACGGTTTGTTTTCCCTCTTCGGTTTCTATCAATTTTTCCAGTGATTCAAATTGGGCTTCCGGTCCAATAATGAAGAAATTGCCATCGTGGCTTTCGGATAATGGTTGTCCATATCCGATTAAAACCGGGCCATAAGCATCTTCAAGATGAGTCTTAATATCGAAATAGACGCCCTCTTCGTTTTTATAATTTAAAACCCTCTGGCGGAAATTACTTATTTTTTCAGGGGTTCTGTTATGGACCAGATCTTTGGCCATTTCATAGCCCCGTGATTCGTATCGGGATGGTGCTCGGGAATAGCCGAATACCTGCGCCACGGAGTAATCAACCAAGGATGGGTCATCATCAGCATTCTTCATCTGATCGACAACATATTTCATGGTCTCGGCGATATCAGGGCATCGCTCAGCGTAATATCTTACTCTACCGCCGGCCTGACCGTAAGTATAACCATTGCTATAGGCCAATCCGGCTGCCCAGGTTTTCATGAAGAGTCCGTGGGGACCGCCGCCACCAAACATTTTTCCAGCAAGACAGTTTACAATGGCGGCTCGAGAAGTATCATACTCCTCGGCTATCTTGGCCGAAAACATCATGACTCCGGTATTGGTTCCATTGTAAACCAATCCGACGTAAAGCGGCTTATTAATATTTGATTCACGGGTCTTCAGCCGGTCGATAATTCTCTGTTTCTGCGCATAATTTTGAATGGTCGATTTTTTCCCGGAATCAAGCCGGCTTGCGAATTGTTCAACCAGATCCAGAGTCGTCTCGCGATCATAGCTATTGGATATCATATACATCCGGGCAATGTCGTTATGGCGCAACAGATCAAGAATATAATTCATCTGGGAAATGGCATAGGCCGGTTTGATTGATAGATCGCGTTTGATTTCGTCGCACAGGTAACTTATATCAGAGTTTAAGTTGGCATCGGGGATATCGCTCATGGTAGCCTTTATCGATGATGCCATCCTTGAGATCAGTTTAAGCGATGATTCTGAAATATCATCCTTCTTAAGACCGGCTGGCAAAGTTGCGATGTTTTCGGTCAATGAGCCCAATTCCTCAAGCTTTGACAGCATATCGGTTATTTCTTCACGCTTCATATCTTTGGCAACATTTTTAATATCATCAAGCATCATGCCAAGCATTGGACCGTCATCCCCCGGATCGGTCATTAACCATTTAAGCCGCTGGCAATGGTGCAATTCAGTCAAAAAACAATTGGTTGACATAACCAACGGATTTTCCTGAAAACGGTAGGCGTCAGCCGGATAATCAACCCAATATTCTTCGGGGCCTTTCATGCGGTTCCGGTAAGATTGAATCATCTGATCAATTATATCATTTATACGGGGGAGATTTTCGATGCTTAAATATGGCGAATAAAGAACATTATTCATCCAGCCAATCAAATTTTTAAGCTCATCGAGATTGCTTCCTTGTCCTGACAGGACCAATTCCGTTTTTTCCGTGTTTTCCGTGAAATCATAATAAGCGTTTAGACTTAAGATTTCCTGGCGAAGACGTTCTTCCATCTCTTCATATCCGATAGTATCGTTATCTTTTATGATACCGAGATCGGTAAAAATATTCGGCAAAAATGGGAGATAAACCATAAGTGATTCAGGAACGACTTCCATTTGGAAAACAATGCCAATATTGGAGGATGTCATATTTTCAAATGAAGATACGGTCATCGGGATGCCATCAGACAACGTTATAGTCTGATAT
>JBDRRI010000214.1:0-5801 GCA_043825815.1 Candidatus Zixiibacteriota bacterium | reverse complement strand
GGTGATAAGTATCACAATTTAATTGTCATGTCGATATTGAGAAGGGAATGCCTTTAAAATGTCACGCATGAGTGATATCTATTTTTATAAAATACTGGCACAAAAAGCCTTAGATGTCTTTGGTATAAAGAACTGTCGAATAAAATTCATTCAATTCGCAGGAAATTCTCTATTTAGAGTATACGAAAAATCGCCAAAAACAAATATTGACCGAGATGATCCGTTTTTAAACGGACAATATCTTATAAGAATTCATGATAAAATCGAGCAAAAAACCGATGCCATAGAATTGGAAATGGAATGGCTAAAATCAATGCGGGATAAATCAGCATTACCGATTCCAGAACCAATATGTACTCCCAAAGGTAATCTGGTCGTTCAAGTCTCAACTTCGAAATTTCAGGACAAACGCGATTGCACCGTACTGAAATGGCTTAAAGGACGCCATATAACTAAGAATATAAAACCACACCATTATTTCGCCCAAGGAAAAATAATGGCGCAGTTGCATAACCATTCAGCGGCATATCCCGTGCGGCTCAATACGTCAAAAAGAAGATTCGATTATAAAGGACTCTTTATTGATGATGCCGGAGCTAATTTCCCGAATAGTAAGGCTTGGTCTTTTTTACCGGAAAAGCAAAAAGAAGCCTATGAAATAGTCGCCCAAAGAGTAAAAAAACAAATGAAAATATGGGGTAAAAATCCGGAAGTTTTTGGATTGATTCATGGGGATTGCGGAGTCGATGCCAATGTTCTTTTTCACCGTGGTAATGCCCATATAATCGATTTCGATGGCTCCGGCTTTGGATACTATCTCTATGATCTCGCTCTTGCCCTGGAACATTGCTGGAATGACCCAAATTATGATCAATTTCAAAAGGCCCTTATAATGGGATATAGGGAACATCGTAAACTGTCCGAGAACCAAATTAAATATATAGAATTATTCCGAGCAGCGTTTTATGTATACATGGGTTTATGGACACTGGCGATCGATCAAACATTTCCTGATTCAAAGAGTAGAAAAAGCCGGCATGATAAATGGCTGGGATACGGATATAGATTCATTAAGAAATATCTAAATAACTCCTGATTATAAATACTATGAGTTATTAAGACAGCGCAGTCTAACGGGAGAGATGGGTGCTATAAAACTACCGATTGAAACTGAAGAACTAATCATTGAGCAATTCAACGATCCGATCTCAATTCCCTCTTTGATATGATGAAATCGCCAGAAATTACTCGATTCATTTCCGATCGTTTTGAGGACAAAGACGAATTGTTGGACGTGCTTGAATGGTTGATTAAAAATTATGATAATGATATAAACAATATCATTCGATTGTCCTTCGCAATTAAACAGGGTGATAAGTATTATGACCTCAATGTCATGTCTATTTTAAAAACAGAATTAAAATAAATCGGGCTCCCATTCTCAAAGAACCCGACAAACAATAGCTATTGATTTTATAACTACTCGACAATTAATCTGGCAGACTTAACAACATTTACCGCCGCCATCTTTCAAATCTTCCGCCCTTTTGGAATCATCATCCACACAGCACATGACTTTGGCCTGGCAGTCATTGCTGAATTTGACAGTGGCGCATTCCTTGCCGTTGACCTGGATCTGAAATCCATCGTCGGTCTTTTTGACATTGATGTCACAATCGCACTTTCCCATTATTATCACCTCCTTTCTATTATCAATATATGTATATATGTGTATATGTCAATTTTTGTTTCATTTATTTTCAACATTTTTTTATTTTTTTGAGCGAATTGAGTGAAAACCATAAGATTTAATGGCTTAACAGAATTTTATATATTAGGTATCGGTGATTTCCGTATTTAGAAATTGGTTGTTTCTTAACCATCTTGGATATAAATTATTTGGTAGTATTATATTTGGGAGATAATAAAAATAATGCATGAAATGGTGTACCTGCGTGATTTGGTGATAATTTTAGGCTTTGGCGTAGTCATTGTGGCCGTTTTCCACAGATTTAAACTTCCGTCCATAGCAGGTTTCATCTTATCCGGCGTAATTGTCGGGCCGCGAGGTTTCGGATTTATAAATGATGTTAATCAGGTCGAAGTTTTAGCCGAACTTGGCGTGGCGTTGCTTCTTTTTGGAATAGGGCTGGAGCTTTCTCTGAAAAAACTAAAACGCCTCTGGAAACTGGCCATTGTCGGAGGAGTACTTCAGGTTGGCTTGACAATACTTGCCGTTTTCATTGTTTCGAAATTATTCAATTTGCCCGGCAACTCGGCCTTATTTATCGGTTTTCTGGTAGCCTTATCAAGTACCGCCATAGTTATGCGTGGGCTGCAATTGCGCGGTGAGATCGATGCACCTCATGGCCGCCTGATTCTTGGCATACTTGTTTTTCAGGATTTCAGTGTCGTGCCAATGATGCTGTCAATTCCGATGCTAATAGGTACCGGAATCTCGTCTGAAATTTATTTATACGCGATCCTGCAGGCTGTTGGTATAATCGTTGCCGTTTTACTGGCGGCGCTTTTAATTGTCCCCCGCATTCTAACATTTATTGCCCAAACAAAACAAAGACAATTATTTATTCTTTCCATCTTTTTAATATGTATCGGAACAGCATGGTTAATAACCAGTTCCGGAGCCTCTCTGGCTATTGGTGCCTTTCTTGCCGGTTTGGTCGTCGCTGGAAGTGATTATCGACATCAGGCGTTGGCAGATTTAATATCGTTCCGGGAAGTGTTTGCCAGTATATTTTTTGTTTCGATAGGAATGTTAATTGTCCCGGATATAATTATCGAAAATATTCTGATAATCCTTGCTATACTTCTGGCCGTCTTGCTCGGCAAATCATTGATTGTATTCGTGACGGCGAAAATTCTCAGGATGCCTTCAAGAGTTAGTATACTCGCCTCGATTTCATTAGCTCAAATAGGTGAGTTTTCATTTGTCTTATTGTTTTCCTTGCAGAAAAGCGGTCTTATTGGCGAAACACTGGAAAACGCCCTGATTTCGGCGGCGATTCTTTCTATGTTCATCACTCCCTTCGCAATGTCGCTTGGTCCGCGCTTGGCCGCCGGTTTGGGGAAAATCCCCGCGCTGAAACAAATGCTCGATGTGGAAATGGCGGAAAATGCAGTCGGTCATACATGCAAAATGCGGGATCATGTAATAATAGGCGGTTATGGCTTTGCCGGAAAACAACTCTCTTTGGCTCTAAAACATTGCGGCGTTCAGCATATTATTGTCGATATAAGTATAGAAAATGTGAGGCAAGCATCAAAAGATGGCGCCATTGCCTTTTTCGGCGATATTACCAATCATGATGTTCTTATGAAACTGGGAACAGAATGTGCCGGTGAGTTGGTACTTCTTATTAATGATCCCGGTGCCCTTGAACAGGCGGTAAAATCAGCCAGAAAGCTCGCCCAGCATATTCATATAATTGTTAGAACGCATTATTTGCTCGACATTGAATCAATGCTAAAAGCTGGCGCCAATGACATTATCCCGGCCGAGCGTGAGGCGGCCGTGGGCGTCGCATCGCTTGTTCTGAATCGCCATCGGATTGACTCCGAATTGATTGACACTTTCCGGAATAAAATCCGTAATCAGACCGAGAATAGTTAGTAATAGCAAGAGCTTACCATCATTTGAACCTGCTTCAGTCAGACATGCAATAACAGCCGTAGGCCGGGTTTCAAAGCGAAGCGGGGAAACCCGACATTATCCTTATTTAATCAACCTATACCGCCTCGCCACCGTTCGCTCGCCTGATACTATATTAATATTATAAATACCTTCATCTTTATCACGAATATCAATCGGTATTACATCATCTTTAATGTCAGTATAATCTTTTTCGAAAACTATCGCCTTACTGCTATCGTGCACTATTTCCACTCTTACTTGGGACGTTTCGTTAAAGAAAATAAACAGGCTAAGCCTGCCCTCGCCTCTACTCGGAAAAACCTGCACTAAAGGCAAAGAATCGATTTCAAACGGCTCAGGATTCTCCGTTGCAGTAAATACGAAATTGATATTACTGCCAAAATTAGAATTGAAATTTTTCAACAGCCGACCATCCATATCAAGTATGCGAACAGAGCCATAGCCGGCATCGGGATTGAACCAGAACTCAAGTCCGTCACCACCCGTATCAACAAACAGAAACTGATAACAGTCTTCTGACAAATCGAAAGTATCATAATAAGCAGTCTCAGGCATCAGCGTCCCCATCTCGCGACCGCCGATTATCATCCCGTCTTTATCAATCAAACGATAAGCGTTCTCCTCCGGCTGCCTATTGGTTCGAATTGCGAGTATAAACTTATTATTGAATTGCTGAGAATATACTGCATCAGAGATCATACTATTATCATACGGATATTCATCGACTACCCCGTTCGGCGATTCCAATTTTACTTCAAATATATTTTCCCAGGCGCCGAGTACTATTGGACCCGGAAGTATAATCTCTTCCGTTTCCTGCGAACTTAGATTTCCCCTCCATTTATAAGTCATAATTTCGCTGTCAACTATTCCGTAATTTATATTTAAGGATGTAAGTGGCTCATGTCCCTGATTCTTAATCAAGATTTTCGGGTTCCTACATGACGGATTAATCCGCGATGATTCATCATGATCGCTTGGTATAATTATTTTCTCAATTGAAACATCATTGCCCGCCCACGGTTCACCGTAATAAAATATATAAGATGAAATCGCGTAATTTGCGGTCGGATTATTCGGGTTGATATACGGCTCCATATCGATATTCAATTCATGAATCGTATCGGGATTCAGTTTAAATGTATAGATATCGGGATCGACTATATCACCCGGACACCAGTTGGACCGGTCAAATATCCATGTTCCCGCCTGAGGATACAGCGCATTATCGCCGCACTTTTTCCAAATCTCTTTGAAATCAACCAGCTTCTTGTCAAAATAAATCATCCTATATTTTTCGCAAAATTCGGCGCAATTCTCATAATCATCCATCCCGTGCCCCGTCTGGCAGATCACTAACCTCGCCATTTTCGCCGAATCGCTATTTAATATAACCGGGCTAAGTCTTTTTTCTATCGGATCGGCCGTATCGCCATATTTAAACGATCCGCACCAGAGCGTATCCATTGACAGAAACGGCATCGACGGCTTCCCCTCCGTCAATTCAAATTCAATCGTAACATCCCATCCCCGATCATCGTTTTTTTCATACCCGCCGTGGCGAAAAATAACTTCGACCGTATCGTGCAGAAGATGCGAAAAATCTGTTAAATCGATATTCCAGCCAAACGACCAGTCCGAATCAAACCACCAGCCGTACGGCGATATCAACCGAGCCAATTCCATATCGAGCGTATCTTTGCCCTTATTATTTATTTGTCGTAAATAAACATTGTCAATATAATCCCATTCTCCGCAGTGAAGCGAATCCGGGCAGGCATACGTAACATTGATAACAACTTTCCGATATTCCATCACATCCGATGGAAACACGGTCTTATTTGAATAATCATTATACCCCTTCGACGGATCAGTAATGACGAATACATTATCATGCGATTTTATTTTATGTAGGTCACCGGTTGCGGCTGAAGAAATTGAGAAGAGATTTATAGATACAATTGTTACCAACAATATCAATCTAAGACATTTCATATATTCCCTCATTTACAGTTCTTATATTCCCCTCTTGAGAGGGGTGGATCGCCGAAGGCACTTGTGCCGAGGTGAGACGGGGTGTGTAGACAATGATACAAATAGGAATACGTCATTCATAAAGATTATGAAT
>JBDRRI010000213.1:0-6073 GCA_043825815.1 Candidatus Zixiibacteriota bacterium | reverse complement strand
ACAGGGATCGTTGCGCCCGATTTTCTCTCCCTCTCGTTTAATAGGTTTGGCCTTGCCGCGCTGGGAGGCGTCGGCCATCGGGCTCGCTTCGGCGGTTTGCGACGCGGTTCCGAATCCCATGCCCACCGAATTCTGATGCTCGGTCTGCATCTGTGCCCGCTCGGCCTCGCGCCGGCGTTCCTCGCGTGATTTTTCCGGCCTATTGACCTGCAATTTGAACACCATCCCGACAATCTCTTTGTCGACGACTTCGATCATTTCAGAAAAAATCAGGAAGGCTTCTTTCTTGTACTCAATCAGCGGATCGCGCTGGCCATAGGCCCTGAGGCCGATACCAGTTTTGAGCTGATCCATTTCGTACATATGATCTCGCCAGTGACGGTCAATTGTCATCAGGACGGCATACCTTTCCAGCTTGCGCATGATTTCTTCGCCGTACAATCGCTCTTTTCGCTCATAGAACGTCATAACCGCTTTTTTGACCTGCTCGTAAAGGGACTCGCGGGTCAGCGCTTCAATCTCTTCCTGTTTGAAATCGAGATTGAGCAGATAGACATGGCGAACTTCCTCGGTAAAAGCATCGAGGTCCCATGATTCGGGATAGGTTTTTTCCGGGCAATATTTTTCAACAAGGGTTTCGAGGACCGATTCTATTAGTTCGACGACTTCTTCTTTAATGGACTCCCGTTCGAGTGCGGCCAAGCGACGGTCATAGACAACCTCGCGCTGTGAGTTCATGACATCATCGTAGTCGAGAGTATGTTTACGAATCGAGAAGTTTTGCATTTCCACCCGCTTTTGAGCCCGTTCGATAGCTTTGGTCACCATTGAATGCGCGATTACTTCACCCTCGCCGACGCCGAGCCGGTCCATAATGGCGCCGAGCCGGTCGGAGCCAAACAGACGCATCAGATCATCTTCGAGCGAGAGATAAAATTTCGATGAACCGGGATCACCCTGACGTCCGGAACGACCACGCAACTGCCGGTCAATTCTTCGCGATTCATGCCGTTCGGTACCGATAATATGGAGACCGCAGGGAACGTGCTCACGGCATTTAAGCTCTTTGATGAACGGGCAGATTTCACCCTTGTCGTCTTTGGGAATCAGGGCGCAATTATGGTGCTTGAGAACTTTGGGGCCGAGCTTAATATCGGTTCCGCGTCCGGCCATATTGGTGGCAATGGTAACGGCTCCGCTCTGCCCCGCTTTGGAGACAATTTCCGCTTCCATCTGATGGTGTTTGGCGTTAAGGACATTATGCGGAATTTTTTTGCTTTTAAGAAGCCGCGCCAGTGTTTCAGAAACTTCGACCGAAACGGTGCCGACCAAAACCGGGCGGCCATCATTGTAGCAGTCGATTATTTCATCGATAATGGCATTATACTTTTCGCGGCGAGTGCGGTAAATCTCATCCTCAAAATCGATTCTTCGCACTGGCTCATTGGTCGGAATACAGACGACATCAAGCTTATAGATATCCCATAATTCCTGAGCCTCGGTTTCGGCAGTACCGGTCATACCGGCCAGTTTATCATACATCCGGAAATAGTTTTGAAGCGTGATAGTCGCCAGGGTTTGCGATTCGCCCTCAATCTTGACTTTTTCCTTCGCTTCGATCGCCTGATGAAGACCATCGGAGTACCGCCGGCCCGGCATCAACCGCCCGGTGAACTCATCGACAATCATAATCTTGCCTTCCTGCACGACATACTCGACATCTTTTTCGAAAAGCGCATAGGCGCGTAGAAGCTGGTTAATGGAATGGACCTTCTCCGAGCGCTCGGAATGAACCCGATAGAGCTCATCGGTTTTGGCGGTTTTTTGTTCCGGCGTCAACGAATCATCACCCTCAATTTCGGAGAGTGATTCGGTAATATCGGGAATCGTAAATAGTTCCTGTTCCTCTTTGGAAAACTGCTCCCGGCCATTGTCGGTCAGATTAATTGAGCCTTCTTTTTCATCAATGACGTAGTGCAGAGACTCATCGATGAGGTGCAGTTTTTTATCGCGGAGATAATCGCTTTCCACCCGATTCATCAGCGAATGAATCCCCGGTTCTTTTATCATCTTCATGAATTTTTTATTTTTCGGCGCCCCGCGGCCAGCCGCCAAGAGCAGTTCGCCGGCCTTGTACGTATCTTCCGGGTTTTCCACTTCGGTACTTAAGAGCCGTTCTGCCGTGGCGATATTTTCATTGAGCATTCGGGTTTGAAGTTTAACCAGACGGTCAACCGTCGGGCGCATCTCAGCATAACGCTCATGAATCATACTCTTAACGGGGCCGGAAATAATCAACGGCGTCCGAGCTTCATCGATCAAAACCGAATCGACCTCATCAATGATGGCGTAATGGTATCCCCGATGAACGCGCTCTTCGGCCGTTTGGGCCATATTATCACGAAGATAATCGAAGCCGAATTCGTTGTTAGTGCCATAGGTAATATCTTTTTTATATTCAACCTGACGCTCAGCGCTATCCATGCTGTTCTGAATGCAACCGACCGTAAGACCGAGATATTCCAATATCCGCCCCATCCACATACTGTCACGTTTGGCGAGGTAATCATTGACGGTTACAACATGAACGCCCAGGCCGGAGAGGGCATTAAGATACATCGGAAGGGTTGCGACCAAAGTTTTACCTTCACCGGTGGCCATTTCGGCGATTTTACCTTGATGAAGGACGACGCCGCCAAAGAGCTGGACATCGTAGGGAACCATATTCCATGGGGTTTCGATTCCGGCGACATCCCATGAGGTGCCGCAGAGCCTCTGACAGGCCGATTTGACGACAGCGAAGGCCTCAGGGAGAATATCATCGAGCTCTTCGCCGTCGGCGAGGCGTTTTCTAAAATCATCGGTTTTGGCGATTAGTTACTCCTCGGAGAGATCTTTTATCTTTTCGTATTCTTCTTTGATCTCCTCAACAATCGGCTGAATTTTCTTGAGGTCGCGGTCATGTTTGGAGCCAAATACTTTAGTAATAAAATTTTTCATATCAATTCCTTATACAGATTCAGGTGGAAAATATAACGATTTTATTAAGAGAGTTCAATAGTTTTGAGGGGATGGAATTTGGCAATCATTTCCAAAACATGTTGCATTTTTATATCCATTTCGTAACTTTAGGTATTATTTCAAAATTTATCTCATGGATGAGGAGGAGAGGCAATTCCTGAGGAATTAGAAGGAATCGTAATTCGGGCGCATGGCAAAGAGTATATTGTCAAAGCCAATGGACGGGAAATCCCGTGCGAAATCCGCGGCAAAATCAAATTCGATTCGAAAGATGCTACGCCGGTGGCGGTCGGCGATGATGTGACCATTCTGGTTGATCCCGATGGTAGCGGGATGATTGAAAATGTTGCGGAGCGTCGAACGATGTTTTTCAGGCCGTCGAAACGCTCGGAAAATGTTAAGCAGGTAATTGCGGCCAATATCGATCAGCTGGCGGTGGTTGCGTCGGTCAAGTCGCCGGATCTGAAGCCGGGTTTAATTGACCGTTTTCTTATTTCCGCCGAGGTGGGGAATTTAAAGCCGATCATAATTATCAATAAAATCGATTTGGGAGAGACAGATTTTCTTGATGATATGAAACAGGCATATTCTGCAATAGATATTCCAATATTTTTTATATCTGCCAAAAATGATTCGGGCCTGGATAATCTGAAGAAGGCCCTGATCGACCACAGGACAATTTTTGCCGGTCATTCCGGAGTCGGTAAATCAACCATTCTTAATAATTTGATGCCTGGGATGAATATCAGGGTTGCCGAAATATCCGATTATTCCAATAAAGGGGTTCACACAACAACCAGCGTGGAGCTTTACGAGCTTCCGTTTGGAGGCTATGTAGTTGACAGTCCGGGACTAAAAGTGTTGGGGCTGTGGGAGGTTGAACAGGAGCAGTTAGCCTGGTATTTTCCCGAAATGCAGGAATACCTTCAGGGTTGCCGTTTTTCCGGCTGTACACATCTTCACGAGCCGGACTGCGCCGTAAAAAAGGCGGTTAAAATGGGCGAAATCCCCGAATTTCGGTATAAAAGCTACATAACCATTTATAACTCGCTTGATACGGATTAATTTTTTTTAGTAGACAGGAACCCTTAAACAGAATTAACTTGTTGCCGATTAATAAAATAACGGTAAGATTATGGCAAGTAAAAATATAGAATTTCGCGTCGGTATCTTAATTATCGGGGCCTTGATTATATTTGTCGGATCGATCATCTGGATACAGGGTTATCGATTCAATAAAGATAATTATCGCTTTAATGTCATCTTCGATGAGGTCGGTTCGCTGGCCAAAGGCGATCCGGTGATGGTCTCGGGCATACGGATGGGCCGAGTGCTTGATCTTGGTTTAATTGATGAGGGGGTCGAGGTGGAACTGGTTGTCAGCAATCAGGTCGTATTAAAAGAGGACGCAACGTTTACGGTTAAGAATATCGGCCTGATGGGCGAGCGATTTATGGCGGTCAATGCCGGTAAATCGGAGAAACGGATTGATCTATCTAAAAAAATTTATGGAAATTATGACACCGGGATTCCGGAAATGATGGGTATGATGGGTGAAATGACGAATGAGTTGCGCAATCTGGTGTTGGCAATAAGATCATCGGTGGCCTCGGATCAAAATCTGGAGAAATTGGCCGCGACGGTCGAAAATTTTGAAGATGTTTCTAAAACTCTTGCAGATTATTTGCATCGGAATCGTAATAATTTTGATAATGCGGCTGTTGATTTTATGAAGGCGGCCAAGGCGCTGGAGGGATTAGTTTCGCGCAATGCCGAACGGATAGACTCGTCGCTTATCCGGGGAGATAGGATTAGCGGAAGAATTGATTCTATGACTGCCAATTTGGAGGCAATGTCATCCTCGGCCAAACAGTTCGCTGATCGGCTGAACAATGGTAATGGAACTTTGCAGTTGCTGGTTGATGACCGCCGGTTGTATGACGATCTTCGCAAAACAGCGGATAATTTGGATGAATTGATTGTTGATATTAAAGAGAATCCTAAGAAATATTTTAATTTAAAGTTGAGTCTGTTTTAATGGAAAAATTCAAACTGGCCATAGGAATCCACAACCACCAACCGGTGGGAAATTTCGATTCGGTTATAGATGAGGCGCACAATAAATCATATATGCCGTTTCTTCAATTGTTCGAGCAATTCGACAAACTGAAATTATCGCTTCATCAGTCGGGAATACTCTGGAAATGGCAGGAAAAAAGATATCCGGAATATTTTGATATCGTTCAACGCTTATTATATGATGACCGGCTGGAAATATTGACCGGCGGCTTTTTTGAACCAATTCTACCTTCTATTCCCGATCGGGACAAGCTGGGACAGATCGAAATGCTATCGCGGTATATTGAGGGTCAATTCGGCTATGATGCGACCGGCCTATGGGTGACCGAACGCGTTTGGGAACCGCATTTGCCATCGATTTTAAATCAAGCGGGAGTTCAGTATGTGCCGATAGATGACACTCATTTTCTATATGCCGGATTTGAATTAAATCAACTTAGGGGCCGGTTTATCACTGAAAATGAGGGGGCGATGATAAGTCTGCTTCCGATTCAAAAACGACTTCGCTATTCGATTCCTTTTGGAACAGTTGAGGAAGTTATAGAAGAGCTTCGGGCGCAGGCGGATATTAATCCGGGCGGACTGGCGGTATATGCCGATGACGGCGAGAAATTCGGGGTTTGGCCCAAGACATACGAACATTGCTATGTTGACGGCTGGCTGAAAGATTTCTTTACGGCTCTTTCGGAAAATTCCGATTGGCTGGAGGTGACAACATTGGGCAAGGCGGCTCAAACCAAACCGATTGGCCGAGCCTATCTTCCGACCGCTTCCTATGCCGAAATGCTTCAAGGGGCGCTTCCGCCCATGGCTTATGCCGAATATGAAGAATTCGAGGAATTTCTTAAAAAACGAGAAAAATTGGAAAAATATGGCCGGTTTGTACGCGGAGGCCATTGGCGTGGATTTTTAACCAAGTATGACGAATCGAATATGATGCATAAACGAATGATGCTGGCTTCCGATAGACTGG
>JBDRRI010000212.1:0-12881 GCA_043825815.1 Candidatus Zixiibacteriota bacterium | reverse complement strand
TATGGGTCTTTTGATATCTTTGGGAATGCGATGCGACGATTGTATTCAGTATCATCTGCTACAATGCCATGAATTTGGCGTTACCGATGAAGAACTGGAGGAGACGTTGGCAATTGGACTCGTTGTGGGCGGTTCGATAACTATTCCCCATATACGAAAAATCTGGTCGGCATGGGATGAATTAAAGGAGGGGTAAGATGGCTCGCGAAATTGTTTATAACAATCTTATCAGGAAAATCGGTGGTATTGCTGAAAGCAATATGAAAACCAATTCTAAACTGCAGGCAATATGTGATCTTTTAAAAAATAATGTTCCGGAATATGATTGGGTCGGTTTTTATTGGGTTGATATGGAACATGATCGCGAATTGATACTCGGACCATTTGCGGGAGAACCGACGGAACATAAGAGAATTAAATTTGGCGAAGGAATATGCGGACAGGCGGCTGAAACCGAGAAAACATTCATAATTGATGATGTTAGCAAGGAAGAAAATTATCTATCATGCGGGATTAATGTTAAATCTGAAATAGTAGTGCCTATTTTCAGAAACGGCTTAATCATCGGCGAACTTGATATAGATTCTCATGCTCCGGCCGCTTTTTCCAAAAATGACGAGCAGTTTTTAACGAAAATTGGGGAGATTGCATCCCAATTAACCAGTTAACTATTTCTTTCCTTCCTTAATTTCGCCGGGAGCCATTTTTGATGGTTTATCTCTAAGCTCCACTATTTTCAGTTTAATTTTCCTTACTCGCACGGAATCTTCCGGTGGCGCATATTTAATATATTTCTCATAATAATCAGCTGCCTCATGTTTTTCTTGGATCCACTCTAACGTGGCGGCAAGACTATAATGACCATCGGCATATTTTGGATCAATTTCAACGACTTTACGAAAATCCGCGACCGCGGCCGAATAGTCATCCATATCATAATAGGTTCTTCCTCGATTAAAATAAGCCTCTTTAAAGTCCGGCTTAATCTCAAGCGCACGGGTATAACTTCTGATAGCCAGATCATTATTCCCCTTGCCTCGATAAACAAGGCCCAAATTAAAATAGGCCTTATAATAATTGGGGTCTATTCTAATTGCCGATTGATAGTCAGCGAGAGCCAAATCGGGAATTCCCTTGCGAAAATATATAACACCTCGGTTATAATAAGCCTGTGCGTAATCAGCCTGCAGCTCAATCGCCTTGGAATAATCTTGAATGGCCTTATCCTTATCATTGCGCATTTCATAAACCTTGGCGCGACTGTAATAGGCCTCGGGGAAATTCGGTTTAATCTCTAAACATTTATTAATATCACTAATCGACTTTGAAGTCTGTCTTAACATACCGTAAGCAATACCCCGCTGAAGATGAACACCGGCGTTATCGGTTTGCCGAGAAAGAACCATATTATACTCATTTATGGCTTTTTCCGGTTCTCCCTTGGCCATATATTCATTACCCATTGTTATTATCGAATCTAAATCGGTCGCGGCATCGTCGTCAGTCGTGGAGGCCATCGCTGGCGAGGCCGTGATGAGAAATAGCAGGGAAAGACACAAAATCGGTTTTTTGAAAAAAATCATTATCTTTGCCAAAATTCGGTCTCCTTATAATAGAATCTAATATTTCAATCGGTATATACAGCCCAATAATTTATCCAACCTATTCATATTTATTATGTTATGTTTTAAAATCGGGATAGTTCCAATAATCTCCCATCAGTCTTCATTAAATATCCTTTGAGCCCGTTCATAGGCGATTTTGGCGACTCTCTCAATCGGTAGAGATAATGGAGCGCCAGTTCCCACCTCCAATAATATATGGTCAATATCCGACCGGTCGAAATATGATTTTAATCCATTCCAATCAATTGTGCCATCTTGCGGCACTAAGTGCTCATCGAAATTCCCATGATTATCCGACAAATGACTCGTAGTCAATCTTGAAAAATATTTTTCAAGTAAATGAAAGGGTCGACCACTCATATTTTCGTGAGAACTGTCATAGCAAAACCCAACTTGGGATTTATCAAGACGATCCAATATGCCGGCGCAAATCCATGAACCATCATCCGTTGGTAAATTTTCCACGGCCATTTGAATATTTTTTGGTTTTAATGAGAGAATCTCCTGCAAAGCATCCCGGGCTCGAAAGAGGCAATTATCCCTGGAATCCGGGAAATAGTGGTGAGGATGAATTATTACCGTTGGAATTTGATATTGATTAGTTAATAGCATAAATTTATCAATAGCATTCATTGCTTTTCTTTGAAGGCTCTTATTAATATTGGCAATATTATAACTTTTACCGAACGGAATATGAACAGATTCTATTTTCAATGACAATGATTTTGATAAGTCAAGAATTTTATGGAACTTATCAGACCGAAGATAGTTGCTATGTTCCATATCTGCCCCCAAAGAAATAAAATCGTATCCAGTTTTGGAAAATATTTCAAATAGGCGTTCAATTGGAACAGAATAATCTAAAGTTGAAGAAATGCCAATTCTATAATGTTTTATCATTGGCATAATATATATAAATTTGGTGAAGAAGAAATAAAAAATAGCCATCATCAGTTTCCCCTGCACCAATAATGGCTATAATTTAATGAAGATCAATCCTAGCATTGATCTTCGCCCCCCTAACAAACAGTCATTGACTCCCTTGTCCCTGGTTGTCGAGACTCTATGATTTATATTAAGCAACATCGATGCCATCCCGCCCATATTAACATACAATTCATATAAGTGACCATAATTCATTAGCATATGTTAATCACAATTTATACACATACGCAAGTTATGCGATATAAATGTTTCATTACTAAATACACATTGAAACGACGTTTCAATTTGACATAATTATGGAACAGCTGAAACACAAAAAACTGCTCCAAACAAGAGCAGTTTTTTTGAGTTTGGAAATTTATCCAAACCTTCCCGTAGCCCCCTGGTGACCTGAGTAGGCTCATATAATTGACTTGTGAACCCCCATAATTTCTCGCAAGTCTCTTAGGATTCGCCAATACTCTCATTTGATGCCAGGCCCCCTGATGTCATCAAATACGGTATAATTTAATAGCAAGACCCATACCGACTCCGTTAAGAATCTTTGCCTTCGGCTAACTCTATTGCTGTCAGTTGAATAAAAACCAAAGTCTTGCGGGCGGACATTAAAAAATAGAAACCATTCGTTTCCAAATGAAATCTATTTACTATCTTGTGTTCCAAAGTGGAAAATTGAAACAAAAATATTTCATTTTAAATCCGCAAAGGTGGGGGTAGACAGGTATCTTTCTCCGGTATCACAA
Source organism: Candidatus Zixiibacteriota bacterium (assembly GCA_043825815.1). Classification (GTDB taxonomy): domain Bacteria; phylum Zixibacteria; class MSB-5A5; order GN15; family PGXB01; genus JBDRRI01. The sequence goes on along the minus strand of JBDRRI010000212.1, from coordinate 9,568 downwards.
ATAAAGGTGACAATCATTTTGTCTTTATTTTCCGCCTTGCCAGCCAGCTCCAGAGCCATGGCCACATTTGCTCCGGCGGAAATCCCGGCGAGAATACCTTCCTCGCGGGCTAATCTCCTTGCCATATTAATGGCACTCTCATTTTCAACCGTCATTATTTCATCAACGACATCCAAATCTAAGACATCGGGTTTGAAACCGGCGCCAATTCCTTGAATCGGGTGGGGACCTTTTTCGCCGCCTGAAAGGACTGGAGATGCCGCTGGCTCACCAGCGACAACTCTTATATGCGGATTTTTTTCCTTAAGAAATCGTCCCGTTCCGGTAACAGTTCCACCCGTTCCGACAGCCGAAAGTAAAATATCAACTTTACCTTCGGTATCCGCCCAGATTTCTGGCCCAGTGGTTCGATAATGAATATCGGGATTGGCCGGATTTTTAAATTGGTTCAGCATTATGGCATTATGCGTGGTGGACAGAATATTTTCCGCTTCCGCAATGGCACCCGGCATTCCACCAGCCCCCGGAGTTAAGATCAATTTCGCCCCTAACGCCTTAAGTAGATTTCTTCGCTCGATAGACATAGTCTCAGGCATTGCCAGGATAAGTTTATATCCTCGAGCCGCTGCAATAAAAGCCAATGCAATACCGGTATTTCCTGAAGTCGGTTCAACCAAAACGGCGTCGGCCGTCAGCAAGCCTTTTTTTTCGGCATCATTGATCATAGATGAGGCAATTCGATCCTTGACCGATGATAGCGGATTAAATGACTCTAACTTCACGACAACCCGTCCGGGCAGTCCTTTGGCCAGATTTTTTAACTCTACCAGTGGTGTGTTGCCCACTAAGCGCGTAATGTCATTGGCTATTTTTTTATCCGGCATTTCCAAGTCGCTTTCGAATTTTGTGTCAAAAAATTACAGGTCTATTTTTTTGGCTTTCGAAACCAAATTGGAAATCTTCAGTGATTTAAAATGGTTTTCCATTTTTTTCTCGGCTTCCTTCCAAATAGCGGTCAATGGATGCTTGTCTTCGCTCCGTGTATCCATGAAGAAAACCTTCCCTTCGAAAGCCATAATTACATCATATACGGAAATTGCATCCGGTTTTTTGGTCAAAAAATAACCGCCGTTTTTGCCGCGCGTTGCATTAATTAATTGAGCTCGTCTTAGTTGCGACAGCAATAGCTCAAGGTATCGAAGCGGAATATCCTGGGTTTTGGCAATATCGCGCGCCTGGATGGTACTTTTGCCATGTAACTTGGCCAGGGCGACCATTGCCCTTAGTCCGTACTGTGCTTTGAGTGAAATCATAATTTCCCCTTATAATTGTTAAGTTAAATTTAAGGTAAGCCCACTATTGCAAGTCTTATTTAACCAATACAGGGCAAATATATGAAATAAAATGCGAAAAATAAACTATATTTTTATAACAATTTAAGGTGAGGGTCTTATTTTTGATATTTTATATCTTGTTTCCCAATTTATGACGGTTTAATTCCCAATAATTTATTTTTCAAACCATTATTTTTATCTAAAAGTTTTATCTTGACAGGTACGGATAATTTGTTATAATTCAGTGTATTAACGGTCTACGACTTAAAACCACGTAAGAGAGAAGCCGTGAATATTTTTTACATTTTAAACCACAATATGTATAGCATTGTACAATTACGCCGATTTATGGTGTAATATCTCTTTTGCTATATAAATTGGAGTTTTTTGGCAAAGAGTTCTAACTTATATAAACCATTGGAGGTAGCTTTGAAGAAATTAAGTGGTAATGCACTCATTGTTCTTCTCATCTGTTTGGGAATGGCGATATCGGCCGTCGCGGAAAACTCAGTAAAACTGAGCGACGCCGAAACAAGCATTAGAATGCTTAATCAAGATCAGATGGGGGTAACATTTCAACTGGAAATCGGTGAAATTGATTTTTTACCGGTTGCCACAAAAGAAGGATCATTCGTTTATCCGCAAATTAGTGGATTATCCCGTTCATTTGAAACCGGCAAGCCAAACCTTCCGGTTGCGGGAAAATTAATTTCCATTCCGATTGGGGCCGAATTGATGGTCGAGGTAATCGACTTTGAAATGGAAGAAATTAATTTATCCGATTTTAATATAACCGATCCGATTATGCCGGCGCAACCGTCGATTTCCAAATCCGATGATCCCGAATCGATTCCATTTGAAATGGATCAGAATGTATATGCTAGCTCCAACTACTATGCTGAACCGCCGGTAAGAACCGAAATTTTGGGAATATTGCGGGATATGCGATTGGCCAATGTTTATTTATCGCCAATGGAATATAATCCGGTTGAAAATAAAATTCGTGTTTATAAGAATATAACTGTCCGCGTTAGTTTCGCAAATGCTGATTGGTCGGCGACAAAAGATCTCAGATCAAAACATTATTCGCCGGTTTTTGCACCCGTTTATGATCAGATTATTAATTATGATGCTTTGGTTCCTGCGAATAAGGCTGATTCCACCGATCGCACCAAATATCCAATAAAATATTTGATAATTTCCGATCGGATGTTTGAAACGCAGCTTCAGCCGTTCATCGAGTGGAAAACGCTTAAAGGATTCAATGTCGTCGTTGGCTATACCGATGTAATCGGCAGTTCCACATCAGCCATTGAAAGCTATATTCAAACCCTTTACAATGCCGGAACGACGGAAGATCCTGCCCCGTCATTTGTTCTTCTGGTTGGCGATGTTGGGCAAATTCCGACTTATTCAGGAACCGCCGGTTCTCATGTGACCGATATTTATTATTGTGAATTCACCGGCGACCTTCTTCCTGAAATTTATTACGGTCGTTTTTCGGCTCAAAATGCGGCTCAACTTCAACCGCAAATTGATAAGACTATTGAGTATGAAAAATATTTGATGCCTGATCCCAGCTACCTTGATGAAGTCACGCTGGTGGCAGGCGTTGACGGCACGTATGCCATTACACATGGCAACGGCCAGCTTAATTATGGAACAGAGTACTATTTTAATGCCGCTCATAATATCACCGACAACACCTGGCTCTATCCTGCTTCAGACGCCAGTGGCGCTGCGGCGGCGATTATTGATACAATAAATGACGGTGTTAGTTTCCATAACTATACCGCCCATTGCAGTCATACCGGTCAGGCTGATCCATCCTTTACAACCAGCGATGTTCCCGGGCTGACCAATTATAATAAGTATTTCCTCGGCATTGGTAATTGCTGTTTGGCCAATACCTTTTCCGAGTCGACCCCTTGCTTCGGCGAAGCCTTAATGCAAATCGCGGGCAAGGGAGCAATCGGCTACATTGGCGCATCCAACTCAACCTATTGGGATGAGGATTATTTTTGGGGCGTGGGATACGGTCCGGTTGTCAGCGCGGGTCCGACATACGAACAGACAACTCTCGGCGCCTACGATGGATTATTCCACGATATGCCCAATGAAGCTTCAACTTCGCGGCATTATGTCACTAATGACGCTATAATATTTGCCGGCAACCTTGGTGTCAGCGCCAGTACAAGCAGTCGTAAAGCCTATTACTGGGAGGCCTATCATCTCATGGGTGACCCTTCGATTGTAACCTACCTGGGTGTACCTCTTGCCAATACCATTTCGCACGATGCCACCGTTATGTTGACGGCCGAAACGTTTGCGGTATCGGCCGATGCCGGTTCTTATGTGGCTATTTCTGTTGGAGGCGTTTTACAGGGAGCGGCTTTTGTCGACGCCACTGGTTCCGTCGATGTTTCTATGGAAGGATTCGCTTCACCAGGAACGGCGGAAATTGTCATAACATGTCAAAATCGAGAGCCATACATTTCAACCATTCAGGTCATCGCGCCCGACGGACCATTTGTTATCCGTGACGAGTATACCATAAACGATGCGAGCGGCAATAATGACGGTCTCATAAACTGCGGCGAATCGATTAGCCTCGATATGCAGCTTATGAATGTCGGTCCCGACATGGCCTATAATGTCACGGCTCAGTTAAGCACGACTGATACCTTTGTGACGATAACGGATAATTATGAAGCGTATGACCCAATTGAGGGCGATTTTGGTATACAGAATATTATCGGCGCCTTTGCCTTTGACGTGGCCGGGAGTACTCCAAATGGCCATCTCATCCAGTTTACGCTCGCGATCAACGGTTCCGATACTCGCGACACAACCTGGACAAGTAATTTCAACGTCAGAGTTTATTCTCCTGAATTGGCTTATCTGTCAATAATATTGGATGACCCGACCGGTAATGGCAATGGAAAGCTCGATCCCGGTGAAACGGGAGATCTGATTGTTGTCCTTCAAAATAACGGAGAAATGGATGCCTTGACTATATCGGCGACGCTATCTGAGACCGACGATATGGTATCAATTAGCGACGATCAGGGTTATTTTGGCGATATCATGATATCCGGAACCGGCAATAACGGTTCGGATGTCTATACCGTATCGGCTGACGCCGCTTGTCCGATGGGATATTTGATGACAATGCATCTCGATATTACGGGAGCCAGCGGATATTTTACCTCGGTTGATTTTAATTTTGTAGTCGGCGACCGGGTGGCTTTTTTCTTTGACGATTTCTCATTCGATCAAGGCTGGACCGGCATGGGCGGTAACGGCGAATGGACCATCGGCCCAGCCGTTGGCGGGACCGGTTCCGATGGTAGCGGCGGCCCCGACCCGAGTGTAGACCATTCTCCCTCAAGCGACAATTATGTTTTGGGCAATGACCTCAATTCAGGAAGCGGCGGCGACTATAATAGTGGATTGAGTTCTACCTATTGGGTAAGTTCGCCGATATTCGACTTATCCGGTTTTTCAGGTGTTCAGATGACATACTGGCATTGGCTGGGAGTCGAAAGTCCGTCCTATGATCACGCCTATTTTCAGGTTTACGATGGATCTGCCTGGGTGACGCTTTTTGAAAATGGTGGAACCATTAATGAATCTGCCTGGAACGAAGAATTTTACGATCTATCGGAGTACGCTGACGGCAATCAGGATTTCCAGATTAGGTTTGGCATCGGATCCACTGATGGATCGGATCAATACTGCGGTTGGAATATTGATGATGTAGAATTGAAAGGATACGGGACGGTTCAAACCGGAGCCCCGGAATTGAGTTACGATCCAACGGAAATCGATGATTCACTGCACCTCGGCGACGAAGCAATAGATACTGTAACGGTAACCAACGGCGGCGAGACTCTACTGAGAATCAGATTTACGACCAATGATGGCTGGCTGAATTTCAATACCGAGCAACAAAATATTGGGGCAGGGGAAACATTCTTTTTACCGGTTACGGTTCAAACCAGTGGTTTGATGCCGGGCGATCATTTCGGATCTATAAATTATTCCTGTAATGATCCATTGAATAATAGCGGTTCAATAGCGGTATCCCTGCATATTTATTCTCCTGAAATCGCGCTGGAGGAGACAGAAATTTCTGAAACGCTCCCGCTTGATGGGCAGATGGTTCATCCATTTGTCATAAATAACGATGGTCCGGGGCGCTTGGAATACAGCATTTCCCGCCTTATGTTTAACGGTAAATACTCGCAGGTGGAACTGCCCAAAATAGCGGTCCCGCAGCCAATCGGATTCCGTACAATTAATGACGATAAGGCCAAGGAAGAGGAATTGGAAGAACCGTATTTTGCTCCCTCCACTAAAGCTCATGGCGGCCCCGACGCCTGGGGTTACAACTGGGTTGATTCCGATGATCCCGACGGTCCCATTTACGGTTGGATCGATATTTCAACGCTTGGAACCGCTGTGACTTTGGGAGATGACGATACGACCACCGCTTTGCCGATTGGATTCTCTTTCCCCTTCTATGATAATTACTATTCCGAATTATATATTGGTTCAAACGGAATTGTGACTTTCGGTACGCCGTCCAGATCAAGATCGAATATTGCTATTCCAAATGATACCTTACCGAATAATTTGGTATCAATGTGGTGGGACGATCTAGATCCTCGCAAGGGAGGAAATATTTTCTACTACTCCGATATTGCGAATGAGAGATTTATTGTCAGTTTTGATTACATTCGAAATTATTATTCGACAACCGGAACCGGATCGCTATGCTTCCAGGCAATCTTTTATACCAACGGCAAGATTCTCTTCCAGTATGCCGCTATGGATCCAGGCGATGATTATGACGGACTTGCCGGTGCAACAATCGGTATTGAAAATGCTGCTGGAACCGACGGTCTTGAGGTTGTTTATAATGCCGAATATATTCACGATCAATTAGCTATATTGTTTACGGCCGCCAGTTGGCTATCAATTAATCCCGGAACCGGTTCGATTGACCCTTACACCGCCGACACAATTGATGTTGGCTTCGATGCAACCGATTTGCCTGGTGGAGTTTACAATGGCCAACTTTCGATAACCAATAATGATCCGGACGAGGGTTCAATAGACGTCGCCGTTACCATGACTATTGAAGAGGAACCTCAGGCGCCGGAATCGCCGACGTTGGTATCTCCGGGCAATAATGCCGCTGATCTAGCGCAGCCATTGATGCTCGACTGGAACGATGTTCCTACTGCGGCCATGTATCAGGTACAGGTGGATGGCAATGATTTATTTGAAGCTTGTACAGTCGATTCCAATATGACCGCCACATCCTGCGCCGTTTCGGGGTTAGATGAAGGTGCTATGCACTATTGGCGCGTGAGAGCTCAGAATGTTGTCGGCTGGGGAGCCTGGTCGGAAATCCGCAATTTCACAACCGAAATAACATGGGTATGCGGTGATTACGATGGTAATCAAACCGTTAATATTCTGGATATTACCGGAATAATATCATATTTGTATAAGGATGGTACGCCGCCTGCCGCAATGGAGGCAGTTGACGTCAACGGTGATTCATTGGTAAATATTATAGATATTACTACAATAATTACCTTCCTCTACAAAGATGGTTCGGCACTGAGCTGCGGACGATGATTAAATAAAAAAAGAGGGCGGTGCAAATGCACCGCCCCGGCATATATTCAAAAGAGGGAGTCATCCATTCCCTCTTTTTTTATAGCCTTTAATTTATATAATAATAATTTGGTTGCATATTTTCGTTCACAGAGCGACCTTTCTTAAGGCAAATCATATTTGTTTTTGATTGATTCATTTTTTATCTCCGCAATTTGATTGCCACTCCGAACAGGAGCATGGCGCGCAGGAACCGCCTTTATATAAATAACTTATCAGGCAGGTAATATCAAGCAGATTGGTCGTGCAACTACAATTAGCATCGCCATAACTGACGCTAAAACATGGTTCTGGTCCGCCTTTATATAAATAGCTTATTAGATAAGTTATGTCGAGTATGTTGTAAACATTAGTGCAGTCAACATCACCGATAGAGCACGAATCAGGGAGACTTTGAATAAATATAGTCCCTTCCTCGGCCAAAACTTTCGAGGTATCCAGATATGGATTAAGAATCGTATCAATAATCATGGTGTCGGCTTCTTCGATTGGAACATCGACCCAGACGATGCAAATCGAATCATCGGATGGGAGAACAATCCAATTGGAGCAATCACACCAGCAAGTGTCAATGGTTGGTTCATAATAACTGAGGCCAATTGTATTTCCGGAATCGTCCGAAAAACTAAAATTAAACAGATCCATTATAAAATCAATCTTGACTTGATTAATGCTGACCGTATCATGCATTGTATCCAACACTGCAGTAAGATTAACTAGCGGTACGCCACCGTCTTGCGGATATCCTATTCCCGATGTTATTGGAGGCGGCACAGTATTGGCCAGCGCCTCAATTTGAAGACCGTCGCCATTATAGGTAACATTGATCCACTCCCAACCCGAGGACAATGTTTGATTGCTATCAAAACCGATAAAATGCAGCATTCCGGGATGATCCGACTCCAATGTTATTCTATAACCAACGACTGAATCAGTATAGGTTTTCATTATAACGGGAATTAAGAGATTATTGTTACCATTCGGCGATGACAAATCACCGGTTTTAATCTCAAGATCGTATGAAAAAGCGAATGGCACTAACAAAATATAAATAATTAGGGAAAGAAATATTGAAAACAGTCTAAGGGATATAAGACGGAATTTCATAATTCCTCCTAAAATAAAAACTCTTTCCTATCCCTTAACTATTAATCGCAGGTAATACCTTCCGGTTAATTACAAAAAGCAGTAAATTATTTCTAACGTGTTTAAGTTAATAATTATATTTTGTTTGTCAAGGATTATTTAGGCGGTTTGCTAACCCAATTATCTCTGATTTATTCTTTATTTTATTGACAGAATTCAGCTTATAAGTATATTATGGGAGCGGAACTTTTTACCACATAATATGGTTCCAAGCGTTTCCCGAAGGAGAGATATTGCGCTAATTTTTAAGATAACAGGATAAAGGAATTGAATAATATTTCTAAATTTTGAACCATATATTCCTATAATAAAGAAAAAGCACTTTAAAATGGAGAAAATGATGTTGGGATCATCAAAGAGAGGTTTAAGACAAATTGTAAATTTCGCAGTGACGATATTGCTTGGATTATTTATTTTTACGGCAGTAAATGCCGAACAATCCGAGGATGATCTTTACGATATTAAACTTGCCAATGCTCAGGCCGGATTGAGAATTCTGCAGGGCGAAGAACCGGCTGTCAAAGCTTACTGGAGCAATAATCGAATTACACGCCTCTATGGCACCGCTTTTTCTTATGGGCGATCGCCGCTAGAATCTGCCGAGAATTTCAGATTAAATCATTCCCAAACACTGAATGCTCTCCCCAACGAATTAAGACAGGCCAGTCGTCTCGGAAATAAATCAAATATTCAGCCATTGATGTATAATCCCACAACTGGTGAATATAAATTTACCTTGGTCTATTACGCTCAATATCGCGATGATATCCCTGTCTATGGTTCCGAATTACGCCTTCTTGTCCGGAATGAGCCAAATTACCCGGTAGTCCTCGCTGTTTCAACATTGCGGGAGCTTGATAATTTCAATCCTTCCGATAAATCTCCGGTCGATTTTGAATTCGCCAAAAGTACAATTAGAGTTGACAACTCCGACTTAATGGAATTTAAAAATATTGAAACCGTGATTTGGGCGGGCATAGAGGACCGCGATGAAGAACCGAAACTGGCGGTAACTATGACCGGGCATAATGATTTCCCCGAATCCTGGCGCTATGTCATTGACGCGGCGACCGGTGAAATATTATATAAAGAGGACCTTATCGTATTTGAAGATATTACCGGAAATATATCAGGATTAGCCACCGACGGCGACGCCGCCGAACAATGTGAGAATGAAATAACAATGCCTCTTCCTTATGCCAGGGCATCCGTGGGAACGAATATTGTATACACTGATATATCAGGAGATTATGTTATAACCGATGTTGGTTCAGATTCCGTTACCGTATATTCCGAAATCTACGGACAATATTTCGTTGTTTATAACGAGGCTGGCAGTGAATCAATTTTATCACGAAAGGTCTTACCTCCGGCTTCAGCTGATTTTTTGCACAATG
>JBDRRI010000211.1:0-2413 GCA_043825815.1 Candidatus Zixiibacteriota bacterium | reverse complement strand
TTCGGGATAAGTAAAGGCCCAAAACCATTTTTGTCCTGTCACCTTAATTTCCAGAGCATCCTTGGGAACTACATTCATCTCCATATAAACCCGGAACCCCCAGAAAAAAACAATCACAACCAGAATTGAGGGAATAATCGACCAAACCCATTCCAATGTTCGGTTATGATCGGCCTGCGGTTTAATATTATCATAATCATCACCATGACGACGGTATTTGATGCCGAAATATATCAGACTAAAAGTCACGATACCGAGGAAAACAATACTGATATAAGCGATAAAATAAAAAAGAGTATCGACTTCTCCGGAAATTGTAGAGCTACCCGGCGGTAGTATAAATGAGGTTGAATCCATAAATAATCCCTATTGCTCTAAATTATAATTCATTTATTCTGAAAGCCTTACGCCTATAATCCTTAATCCACATAACAGCCAGAAAAAATATAAACAGAATAAATACCAGCAAACCGCCCAATTTCATAACATTTCCGGCCAAGACGACATAACTACCCGCTTCGGGGTCGTACTGATAACAGTATAAAATGATTTTATCAACCGTACTGACAATTTTGCCCTCCGCCGCCTCTTTGACTGCAAGTCTTAAATCATTGGGTTTAAATTCAATGCCGTACAGGTAGCGGGAAATTTTCCCCTCAGCGGATAAAATCGTAATAACGGCCGGGTGGGCGAATTGTTCAGTATCAGTATCATAGTAATATTGAAAGCCAATAGCCTCGGCCAATTTCTTGGAATTGTTATAAGGATCAGTCAGAAAAAACCAGCCATCGGGAAGAATCTGTCGCTTCATATTTTTTAAATAATTTGCCTTTTTAGCACCGGCGACTTCATAAATTTCGGTAGTATCTATACTGATTGACAAAATCTGAAAATCTTCGCTCGGTTTTAAATCCAGTTGGTCGACGGCCTCGCTGACCCCATTGAAGACCAAATTGCAGAGCATTGGACAGGTATAATAACCCATAATTAAAATAACCGGACGGCCATCGCGAAAATAATCATGAAGAACAACGGCTTTGCCGGAATCATCGACAAACTCCAAATCCAAAGGAATTGTATCGCCCAAATGTTCGACAATATCAATAGCCGACAATTTTTGAGGATTTTCATCAACGACCTGAGCGCCGAGATTAACGGATATAATCATGAGAGATAGCCAAAATAACATAACACCTGAGCCGAGTAAGTTTGGCTTATTATAATTATGTCTGTACTGTTTTGTCATAATAATTAAATAACTATTTTTCTTTTGGACTATTTTCCACCATATATTTTATAGCGCTATCTATTGGAATGCGATAAATTCCAGAGGCTGAGTCGATTAGTTTGTATGAATGCAATTCATCCTCTTCCCGTTCATGCAGTTTTATCAATGCTTCCGATTGCGGCTTGAGAACCTGCTCATAATAAACCTTCTGCTTTAATTGCCCATAATAATCAATAATAAAAATAACCGTGACGATAACGAACAAGACAGATATTGAGAGGGTTAAAAATATTTTTTTAGGATTGATATCTTTTTTTTCATATCCATTATTATTGGTACTGTTATCATTTGAGTTAGACATTTCCAAATCTCCCGATTGACATATCATGCCCATAAAATCTTATCAATTATCAGCGCCAAAAAAAGTGCAAATAGATAATTGATTGAAAACTTAAACAACCCGAACATCGATTCATTATCTGATTCCTTTCGGATTTTTACTATTTTCCAGATAAAGACCGGTCCGAGTAAAATTGCGATCGCCATATAAAACCAACCGAAATTGACGATTAATAAAACAATTGAAAATGAAAACATGATTATGGAATATAACAGCATATAATCAAGAGTCGTTTTGCGTCCGACTACAATCGGAAACATGGGTAACTTGGCAATCCGGTAATCATCCTGAAAATGAATGGCCAGCGCCCAAAAATGTGGCGGTGTCCAGAAAAAAATGATTAAAAATATTAACCAGGGGGTTAGAGCCATCGATCCTGTCGCCGCTGTCCAGGCTCCCACGGGAGCCATTGCCCCGGCCAGACCGCCAATAACAATATTTTGAGAGGTTCGGGGTTTCAGATATAGCGTATAAAGAAAACCGTAGAAGAAAATTGTGGCCAAAGACAGGATTGCCGTTAACATATTAAACTCAACGGCCAAAATGATAACGCCCATGAAACCTATAATTATAGAAAATATCAATGCCTGCCTGGGAGTAACCGTCCCCAACGGCAGAGGACGGCGAGAACTGGTCCGGCTCATTTTGGCATCTATTTCGCGCTCAAAATATTGATTCAATGAATTGGCGCTCCCACCGGTCAAAAATAACCCAAAAAGAAAAATCGCGAATCGAACCGGTTCAGAAATCAAACTGCCCTCGATAAAAATGGAGGTTATTCCGCC
>JBDRRI010000210.1:0-11028 GCA_043825815.1 Candidatus Zixiibacteriota bacterium | reverse complement strand
TTTTGAGTATAATAATATTGTTTTATTCTTTGCAATAAATATGTTTTTGACTGGCCAAACGCCAGATAAAATTGGTTTGAGAGGTAATAATGCTAAATAATTTAAAATCAATCCACATAAATATCTTATGTTATGTCTTTTTGCTATTCGGGTTATCCATAACTTCAGGATACGCAATTGATAATAAGGATTGTCTCGAATGCCACGAAGACGGCGCCAATAATGATAAATTATCATATGGTGATGCTCTGCGGGCATCAATCCATGAAGGTTTAAATTGTGTTGACTGCCATCAGGCAATAGAAGAATTGCCGCACGAGGAGATTGTTCCAAAAGTCGATTGCGGTATGTGTCATGATAAAGCGTCCGAGATTTATAAAAAACATGGCAGATTGGAAGTTGGCAAGGGTGATGATATTCCTGATTGCCATGACTGCCATGGCAAGCACGATATTCTTGCCGTTGAAAATAAAAATTCCCGAGTAAACCCATTAAATCTTCCAAAAACTTGCGGACGATGTCATGAAGATCTGGATCTGACTACCAAGCACGAAATCCTTTATGGAAAAGCGGTAAAACTTTATGAAAGCTCGGTGCATGGCAAAGCCGCCCTTGGGGGGGTTTATGTCGCGGCAACCTGCAACGACTGTCATTCAACCGGCGGAACCGCCCATAGAATTCTTGGCCCGGGAGCTACCGAATCCTCGATTAATCATTTTAATATTCCCTCGACATGCGGGAAATGCCATCAGAATATTGAAAATGATTACTGGGAGGGCATTCATGGGAAATTGGTTAGGCGCGGCGAAACGGATGCACCTGTTTGTACCGATTGTCACGGCGAGCATGGTATCATTTCAGCCGGTGATCCCCATTCGAGGGTAAGTCCCAGCCGGGTGGCTGAGGCGACCTGTTCCCCGTGCCACGAGTCGGCCCGTTTAAATGAAAAATACGGTATCCCCACCGGTCGTTTGCAAACCTATATTGATAGTTATCATGGACTTAAAAGTATGGCCGGCGATTTATCGGTCGCCAATTGTTCATCCTGCCACGGAGCTCATCGTATTCTACCTCATACCGATTCCACATCATCGATTTATGCTGATAATCTTCAGAGAACCTGCGGAATTTGCCATCCTGGAATTTCATCAGTAATGGCTAAAACACCGATTCATGGTACGCCGGGAATTACACAAACGCCAATAGCGAGTATTGTTCAAAAAATATATGTACTGGCAATTATTATAATTATCGGCCTGATGGTTTTGCATTGGATATTACATTTACGAAAACAAATAAAAAATGTAAGCATGGGTCAGCAAGTCCGTCGCATGACTTTAAACGAAATGTGGCAACATTTATTTCTTACAGCAACATTTATGACGCTTGTTATTACCGGATTTGCCTTGAGATTCTCCGATGCCTGGTGGGCCAATTTCATTTTCGGGCATGAAGGCGGTTTCCCATTAAGAGGCATAATACATAGAGTCTCAGCCGTTTTATTTATTTTGGTCTCCGTCTGGCATATAATTTACTTATTTACGCAAAGAGGACGCCAGTTCTTAAGAGATATGATGCCGGGATTTATCGATTTTGGTCAATTTATTCAGATGAACAGCTACAATTTGGGAATTAATAAAAGCAAGCCGATTTTCGGAAGATTCAGTTATGTTGAAAAGGCTGAGTACTGGGCACTCGTTTGGGGCACTATCATTATGATTATAAGCGGCTTCTTTTTATGGTTCGACAACTTCGCCGTTCTCTGGTTCCCCAAGGGATTTCTCGATGTCATGCTGGTGATTCATTACTATGAAGCCTGGCTGGCGACTCTGGCGATTGCCATCTGGCATCTCTATTCAACCGTATTTAACCCTGAGGTTTATCCGATGAATCCGTCATGGCTTACCGGTAAAATGCCTCTTCATATGTATCAGGATGAACACCCAAACGATCCGGCCCTAAAAGAATTCGAACATGCGGAGACTCAGGTGAAAAACTTGCAACCGGAAAAGGAAAGACCAAAAGATAAAAAAGATACCGGCGAATAATTCGGAATATAAAAAAACTCCCCTCATAATTGAGGGGAGTTTTTTATTGAATTATTTGAATCTAATTTCGTTCGATTTTTGAATAACCGACATATCATTGGCCGTTTTGAGTTCTATTGAGGCTGCCCCTCCCCCGCTCGGAATAACATTTTCCAAAGCACGGACGCGATAACGAACAATGATTGATTCCTTAGGTTCTATATTATCAAGCGCAATTCCCAATATGTTGCCCTCGACCGAGGCCGACACCGGTAGTCCGTTCACCGAAGCACTATTCTCAATATATACTACCCCATCCGGAAGGATATCTGAAAGCGTTGAATTCTCGGCTGGGATGGCTCCGTGATTCTTAACGCTGAGCAGTATTTCCCAGGAATCGTCAAGACCGGTTTCAATAGCCGGGTCAGAGAACTCATACAGCGTATCAAATGAAATCGGTTCCAGAGCCAAAGAGGTCGTACTATGCCAGTTATCGGCTGGAATAACGCTCGGATCAATGAAACCTTCAACTTTCGCTCTGATAATTACCTCGGTCCGTCGATTTGGCTGTAGTTGCTCGGAAGTTACTCCGCCAAGCACTTTTGGTTTCGTTGCGGCGAAACTTTCATAGTCGAGACGCGATCTTTCAATGTCGCGATTTTCAATCAGCCAATCAACTACGGCTTTGGCTCTCGCCTCGCCAAGTTCCCAGTTGGATGGAAACTCTTTGGTATGAATGCGCCGGTAATCGCAATGTCCCTCGACCTTTACGGCGGCATCGGCATATTTATCAATCGAATCGGCCACCGCTTCCAATTGCGGAAACGCGGGTTCGAGAAGATCGGCCTTTGAAGTAATAAATAGGGCCGGTGTCAGCGTCACATTGACATCGAACGGCGGAGCCAGCAGGAATGGTCCAACGGCGACTTCAGTCGGTTCCGAACTAAGCTGTTTGTTCTCCTCGCCCTCTTGAGCAAGATCGCCCTCAAGATGGATTTTGTTGGAAATAAAGCGCCTCATTCCCGGCTGGAGATCCTTCAATGAATAGAAGACAGACTTTTCAATCCGCTCCTGAGCCGCAGTAATTTCATAAACCAACATTCCGTCTTTATTTTTCGGATTTAAGGGTTGTTCATCATTCAATATCAATCGAGTAAATTCCGGCATTGAATCAACAATCCTGACTTGAGTCGGATCTGTCAAGCCATTTGATTTGACATCAATCCGGTAATCAATTTGCACGCCCAGACTATCGGAGATTTCTTCAGGATTGATTTTGGCCGACTTGGTGACCTTGACAGTCGGAATAATCGAAGCCTTTTTCAATATATCAAGGCGCGGATAATCTGGACATATGCGGAATATAACATACGATTCACCGGTTTCATGAACATGGACAAATACCGAAGCCTGAGCCTCATCGGGAACATAGAAACCATCGAGATCACGTTCATCGAGAGCAACGACTCTCTCGCCAGCTCTGACAGTGCTGAAATAGAATATACCGTGATTGTTGACTCGCGATTGCGAACCATCATCAAGATAAATATCAACACCGCTCGGAGCTTGATCTATATCGGCGACTCCGTCGCCATCGCAATCGACAATCAATTTCCCGCGAATCGAACCAGAAAGAACATCGCCGAGAAGATAGATACGTGCCACTGATCGGTTGGAATAAATTGTCGAACCACTCTGAATTGCCTCCGCCCGTGCAATATTATCATTAAAGCCGGGATGAGCCGAGGCGCCAATCAGCATGGAGTAGTTAACGACAAGAGAATCTCCGGCTGGAATATCCTCAGTTAAGCTCCAATTGTATGGATTAGAGCCGGTCGGATCTGATATGACAGCACCGTCAAGAGTTGATGAACCGTCAATATAGAACATGCCCGACGGCATCGTATCAAGTACGATAACATCGGTTAGGTCAACGCTGGAATAATTATGGATTGAAACCGTGAAGCGGATAATATCACCAATCATTCCGCTTGGGGCGCTGGCCGTTTTGCGAATTGACATTGGTTGTAATCCAATCGTTGTAACAACCCGATTACTTTCAATGGCGCCGGATGAACTGGTGGCCAGAGCAGTATTGGGAATCTGATCACCATCGGAAACACTTCCGGCAATTGACACCACAAATTCGGCCGTATACGAGGCAAGAGGATTAAGCGTTCCGACATTCCATATAAGGCTGTCATTCGAGGCGACATACGCTCCGGATGGATTGTCAGAATTGGCCACGAATGATGTCAGATCTGGAATCGCATCATGAATAATCACATTATTTATCGGAGCCGGACTGCGATTGATAACCGTAATAGTATAGGTCAAATTATCGCCCGGCGAGGCAACTGTGGCACTGACCGCCTTGGATATCTCAATTAGGGCTGTTGGCTGATTGACAATTGTTTCAACGATATTGCTTATAAAGGTTCGTGATTCGGTTACTTTGGCGACGGGTTGATCAGGAATGACAGCAACCGCATAATTCTGGATAAAGACAGGGTATTGTGTAAACGGACCATTAAGAACAACCTTAAAAGTTAAATTAACGGCTGATCTCGGCCCAAGAGTACCCAATGTCCAGTGAACAACATTACTTGAGATATTATATGTTCCGCTATTACTGGCGCTATTAATGACATAGGCGGAGTAATTTGGAACCGTATCGCTTACTAAAATGTTATATAGATATTCACCGCTACTGTTTGTAACCGCAATAGTATATTCAAGAGTATCGTTGGCGATAGCATTGGCTTTATCGACCGTCTTGGTAATCAGAAGATCGGTATCCGGAGTCAGATCGATTATACTTGTCGCGGTATCGGCTCCACACTCGTTCGTCACAATCATCCGAACCGTATAGATACCAATATTATTGTATAAATGGACCGGGTCTTGACGTGTCGAAATATTATTGCCGCCACTGGAAGGATCACCGAAATCCCAACTCCAGTTGCTGGTGGAATCAAGACCGATTGTTTGGTCGGTAAAAAACGCCATCAGCGGCACATCGCCCGTCGTAGGATTGGTAGAGAAGGACGCAGTCGGTTTGGATTTAATAGTCACGAAATTCGACTTGGTAACGGTTATGGTATCATTTCCGGCAATGGCCGTCAGGGTAACATTGAAACTGCCGCCGGTATTATAGGTATGACTTGAGGATTGTCCGGTAGCCGAATTATTGGCGCCACTAGTCGGATCGCCGAAATTCCAACTCCATGAATCAATTTCACAGGAACCAATAATATAGCCATTAAAATAGGCTGTCGCTCCGGCGCATGTGCCTTCCTGTTCTTTATTGAAATCAATCTGACAGGAATCGCCAACATACACATACTCACTTCTTATTAGTGAATCGGTTCCGCAATCATCGGCTACAACTAATTTAACATTGTAAATTCCGGGAATATTATAGATATGTATTGGATTTTGGATTGCCGATGTCTGGCCGTCTCCAAAATTCCAACTCCATGAAGTTATCCCCAAATCGCTCAAGGAGTGATCTGTGAAATTGACCGTTAAAGGCGCCCGTCCGGACAGTGGTGTTCCGGTGAAATCAGCCTCCGGACCGTCATCGACGGTGACATACTCGGATTTGATAGTGGTATCAACACCGCATCCATTTTTCGCCATCAAAGTGATAGTATAAAGACCGCCAATATTATAAGTATGAATTGGCGATGCGGCCGTTGATGTTTGACCATCACCGAAATTCCAGATATATGAATCAGCATAAAGTGAATTATTGGTGAACTGAATCTCCGATCCAACACAAGTTTTATTCGGATCGGCGGTAAACTCGGCCACCGGTTGAGATGAAACTGTTATATATTCGGATTTGAGTTCTTCGTCATCGCCACAATCGTTAATCGCCTTTAGAAGAATCGAATAAACACCCTCAATCAAATAAGTATGCGTAGTATTAACCGCTGTCGCTGAATCGCCATCGCCAAAGTACCAAATATATGACGTAGCACCAATCGATTGATTGGTAAATCTGACCGTGTCACCG
The DNA here is from genome assembly GCA_043825815.1 of Candidatus Zixiibacteriota bacterium. Taxonomy (GTDB): domain Bacteria; phylum Zixibacteria; class MSB-5A5; order GN15; family PGXB01; genus JBDRRI01. Next base: position 4,980 of record JBDRRI010000210.1, on the reverse strand, counting down.
GTACATACCTCGGTATTATTGGCAGTAAATCCAGCCGTCGGACCTACGCCGACAGTAACCGCTATTTCCTTCGTTTCGTCATCTGTTCCGCAAACATTAGAAACCGATCGAGAAACCGTAAAGGTTCCTGAAGAATGGTAATAGTGTGACGGTGAAATATCCGTAGTAGACGAACCATCACCAAAAATCCAACCTGCGAAAATGTAATCCAATGAGTGATCCGTAAATTCAACAAGAGTACTATCGCAACCGGGGGTAATCTTATAGGTATAGGCGGCAGTCGGATCCGGCATAATATGAACAATATCCTCATGAAGAGCGGTATCGATACCGCATCCGTTGATCGCAATAAGAGAAACGGAATAGGTGCCGGCAGTCGAATAAGTATGCGAGGGATTGACAGCCGTAGAAGTCGTGCCATCCCCAAAATGCCAGGTATATGAGTTTGCTTCAGTCGAGTTATTGGTAAAGGTAATTGGAATATCGGTGCAATATGTTCCGCCTCCGGAAAATTTGGCGGTTGGAAGGGGAGCGACATTTATATAATATATCTTTTCTATTTCATCCTGTCCGCATTCCCCATTAACTCTCAAGAAAACGGAATAACCGCCCGTCTGAGTATAAACGTGCGTCGGGTTCTGAACAGCGGATGAACCGCCATCGCCGAAAAACCATTCCCAGGAAGTGGCATCGGTTGATTGATCGGTAAATTTGACCGTATCTCCCGGACAGATATAGGTCTGGTTGGCGGTAAACTCTGCCACCGGATTGCCATAAACGGTTATTGTCTCAAAATAAGGACCATCGGAGCCGCAATCATTTCCGGCATAGAATTCAACAGTATAGGTTCCCGGAGTTGTATAGGTGTGGGTCGGTTCCCAATCACCGGAGGTGGCGCCATCTCCGAATTTCCAGGAAGCGTATGGTGCGTCATCCGAGTTATTATCGAATATAACGGTTAACGGTGCGCATCCCGATAATGGATTAGCGGTGAAAGAACCCGCGGGCAGTGGTCCAATATAGAGATAATTGACTTTGGTTTCGGTATCTTGGCCGCAATTATTAGTAACAGTCAATGAAATAGTATATGAACCCGATGCCGAATATGTATGTTGAGGATTAATAACAGTTGATGAATCGCCGTCACCGAAAGTCCAGAGCCAGGACGTAGCTCCATCCGAGCGGTCGATGAAAGTTATTGCCTTGCCAATACATCCGTAAGGAGGACTAACAATGAAATTAGCTACGGGTGGTTTATTAAGCTCTACTCTGATTATCTTAGATGTTGTATCGGAGCCACATGTATTAGTTGCGATCAGAATCACCGTATAGTTACCATTTGCCGTGTATGTGGTCTGAGGATGCTGAGCAGTCGATGTCATTCCATTACCAAAATCCCAATACCAGGATTCGGTATAATCCGATTGGTCAATAAAACTAAAATTAGCCACTTCACATTCCGTATCCTGTTGATAATCATAATTGGCAATTGGCTTCGGAAGTACGGTTATGTAAAGAGTCTTTGTTTCAGTATCAGTACCGCATAGATTCGTAACGGTCATTGAGACCGTATACTGCCCGGCTACTGAATAGATATGAGTCGGATTCGGGTCAATAGATGTCATACCGTCGCCAAAATCCCATGAATATCCGGTCGCTTCAACCGACAAATCGGTGAACTGAACATTCGTATTGACACAGGCCTCGGTCGGATCGGCAACAAAATCAGCGATTGGCGGCTTCATAACCGATACCTCGATTTCTCTGGAAATATCATCCTTACCGCACATATTCGTGACTGTCAATATAACGGTAAATGTTCCCGTGGAGGCATAAGTATGGGTCGGATTTTCTATAGTTGAAGTCAATCCATCACCAAATTCCCAATAAAAGGAAACTGCACCGGACGATAGATTCATGAAAGTGGCCGTTCCGCCCTCGCAGAGACCTGATGTTTCATAATCAAAATCAGCCGTAGGCGGATCTATAACGCGAATATATAGCTCTTTGGTTGCCGTATCATCTCCACACTGATTGCTGACCGTCAGACTAACCGTATAATTTCCGGGAGAAGTGTAAGTATGACCTGGATTCTGGCCGATAGAGGTTTCACCATCTCCAAAATCCCAGTACCAATTATCGGCATTGAGCGAAAGATCGGTAAAATATACCAGACTATTTGTACAAATATCGGTCGATGAAGCAGAAAAGTCGGCATATGGAAGCGGGAATATCGTAATGTATTCAACCTTCGTTTCAGTATCGTCGCCACAGTCATTGGAGGCCGTTAATGAAATCGTATAGACGCCGGCATTAGCATACTGATGAGTCGGATTTTCATCGGTCGAGTTTGTACCGTCACCGAAATCCCACAAATATTTATCGGCATTTTGCGCAAGGTTTGTGAAGGTGATTAAATGTTCGGCACAATATTCTGTCAGTTCAGTCGTAAAATCTGCTACCGGCACCGGTTTTTTCTTCAGAGTAACAATCCGGTCTTTGGTACTGCTGCCGCACATATTTGTAACCGTTAAAGTAACGACATAGGTCCCAGCCGTATCATAGACATGTATCGGGTTCTGTTCGGTCGAGGTCGTACCATCGCCGAAAGTCCAATACCAGGATTGAGCCTGATGGGTTATGTCGGTAAATTCAACCGTTCCCCCGTTACATCCCTCAATTATATTATAGGTGAACAGAGCTACCGGCGGCTGGTAGATATAAATATAGAAATCCTTATTTGCAAGATTGGAACCGCACTCATTATACGCTGTCAATCTAACATTGAAATAGCCATCATTGGTATACAGATGAGTTGGATTTTCCTCAGTCGACGTTGTTCCATCGCCAAACTCCCAGAAATACGAGTCGGCATTCGAGGACCAATTGATAAAGGTAATCGAATTGCCGATACAGGTTTCTGTCTTGGAGGCAATAAAATCGGCTCGAGGAACAACCATAATATGGATATACTCTATCTTGACATGGACATCCTCACCGCAATCATTAGAGACTGTCAGGAAGACATTGAAGTCACCGGACGAAGTGTATTCATGGGTCGGATTCTGTTCATTCGATGTAGCCCCATCGCCAAATTCCCAGAACCAGGATGAGGCAAAAGTCGACAGATCCATAAAGTTGACCGTTGTATTGCCACATCCTGAATTCAAATCCGATGAGAAATCAGCGGTTGGTAAAGTACCCAATCCTACAAATTCCACAACATTTTTGGAATCGGAACCAAATTCATTGGTAACTGTCAAAGTAACGGTATAAGAACCGCGCTTATCAAAAGTATGAGTCGGATTTTGTTCAGTTGACGTTGTTCCATCACCGAAATCCCAGAACCATGTTTCGGCCCGGACTGATTGATCGAGGTACGATACAGTTAGCCCTTCGCATATGGATTCCGAACTTCTAATGAAATCAGCGATCGGTTTATAATTAGCCCAGACAGACTGGGTAAAAAGGAATAATATTCCTAAAATCAGCAGGAGCGAAATTCTTACGCGCCCGCTATTGCTATTATGATAATTTCTAATCATGATGGCGCGCTCCTACATTTTTCCCGATAAGCGAATGAAGAAACCCTGACCGGTATAGTCCAGATCGGAGTCAACATCATTGTTGCTTTCGATTCGTTCATAACCAACTGAAACCCGGTACCAGCTGTGGCTGTCATAACCGAGTTCTATTTTCGCAAATGTTTTTTCGTCCTCAAGCAGTTCCCTGAGAAGAATACTCTTTATTGAAGCCCGAGCGAAAAACCAATGAGTCAACGACACCGAACCATTAGCCAGAATTATATATGAGGTCGAAGTTTCTTCCGGGTAAATGTGCGAGCGGCGGATCATTCCGGCGGTAAACTCATTCAACCGGTCTTTATTCCAGTTCATTTTCAGACCGAGATCCCATATTTTATCGGGACTGTTATCAATATTACTCATTGGCGTTCGTCGGAATTCGGATTCGGCATTGAATGAGAGATGGTGAGTATGGAAATAAGTAAGCTGACCGAGGAGAAAATCTGTAGTCTGTTTGAAATCGACCGAATCTTTTGTTTCGGAACGACCGGCTTTACCAACCGCCTTTATCTTTTCCAGCGGAAGGTATTCAACGGCAAAAGTTCCCGCCCAGGCAGTCTTAGTTGGATCATCCTGAATCAGGGTCAAACCGTCGCCCGGCCGGGTGTACCGTTTGTATTCGAAAGTAGTTAATGTATTCAGGTTCTTGTGGAATTTGTACTGAGCCGAGGCGAAGGTTGCATCCTGCCGTTCGTCATAATAATTACTATCAAGTAGTTCGCTAACCGCCAATCTTTGAGTTAATTCAAAATGGGCGTTTTCATTGGGCGAGCTGGTTAAAGTCACTGCGAATTGGTTGGTATTAGCATCTTCCTTATCTCCGGAAGATATTAGATCAAGATTCTGGCGGAACATAATCAGTTCATATCCGGCCTTATAACCGAATTTACCGAGAACCGGAAGATCTTTAAATGTACCATCAAGATCGAGCATCGCTCGATTCTGATAATTATCGTCACGCTTCGGATTGTTCTCGGTATCCTCGACGTCGCGACGTTCAAATCTGACTCCGAAATTAAGTACCTGAGTCAGATTATTACGATAGCCGAGACGATATATACGCTCTTCTTTAATACCATCGTATGGATTATAAGTACCATTTTCATCGATTGTCTTGTAGTTGGCATATCCGGCAGAGACTGTCTGAATCGAATCTATCTTAAATTGACCCCCGAGATTTATTCTCTGCTGATTTTTATTCGGATTGAGATCTGAGTTTGTAAATGAATTGAATTGATCATCAATTCTTTGAAAATCGGCGCTTAATTTCAAACTGCTTATTAATTCGCCCTCAATACCGGCTCGAAATGCTTGATAATCATTATTATCGCCTTGATTCTGAGCGCTGGCGAACTCTGCATATCCTTTCGAATTGTCATTGATTTTAAAAGCAATA
>JBDRRI010000209.1:0-12100 GCA_043825815.1 Candidatus Zixiibacteriota bacterium | reverse complement strand
TCTGACTCAGGTAGTTGGTTTGGACTGGACCTGCCAGAGTTGTCACCCCGAAAAAGCGGGTCCATATCCGCATGAACATCCGCCGTCATATACTTATTCAATTGACGGATCGGGGTGCCTTGAGTGCCATCAACCACACGGCTCGCAAAATGAGCGCCTGCTGAATCAGCCTTTGAGCGGAATTTGCCTGCAGTGCCACATTGTTCCACCGCTTCATCGTACCAAGCATTCCGGTTTGGGAATTAAGCTATCATGCGTCGAATGCCATAGCGATATCCATGGATCGTATGATAATGCGTTAATGCTTGATCCGAATATAAATGTTAACCTGGCTTCCGATTGTTACCAGTCCGGATGCCATTCACGGGAAAATTAGGAGGCGATATGAAATATAATAGAGTATTTATTGCGCTCCTGACCCTATTCGCGGGAGCATTCGCGGTCGCTTTCGGGCAAGGTTCCGGTGAGCTTGGAATCGGTTACACATTTATGGATGAGACCGGAAATCTGTCGGTCAACCAGGGGTCGTTTAATGAATATGAAGGTGTTGGAATTTCCCTTGAGAATTTTTATTATCGTTTTAATAACGGAATAAATATTAACGCCGATCTTCAAAACCTGACTCTGGACAACCGTAATATAAGATTCGGATTAAGCAAACCGGGCTTTTTCGGAATGAATTTCAATCATTCTCAATACCGAAGATTTTACGATTTTAACGGCGATAATTATACCGAGCGAAAGCAAACCGGGGGATCGGTTTGGATTATGCCTATAAAACAGATTAAGCTATTTGCCTCGGGGCGGTTTGTTAATCGACAGGGTGAAATGGTTGAGCTGTTCGATTTTGTTGAATCCGGAGCGCCGACTTCGATTGATTATGACATGAGGGATTTTAAAACCGGAATACAGATCAATCATCACGGCAATATGATTCGGATGGAATATTTGACGATGAAATATGAAACTGATTTAAGTACGACCGAGCAGGATCGGAAACAGTTTCGGATTCATGGCTTTTTCCCGATTTATCGTTTTGAATGGATCAAGGTCCATGGCGGATTCCAGTCATTCGAAAGCGAATATACCGATACCGACCGCAAGATAGAATCAAATACCGGTTGGGGCGGAGTAAATGTTGATCTTCCGCATAATTTCGAGCTGAAATACAGCTTTATATTTGACCGGACGAGAGCCAGCTCCGATACGGTGGCGACCGACAACATTGCCCATAATTTCTATCTGTCTCATACTATGCCGGGCAAACTAAAGGCGACGGTCGGATACCAAAACGGAATTCAAGACGATTACGACAATGCTGTTAAAGCAAATCATTTTTATTTGGGGTTATGGTCCAAGCCGATTGATAAGCTTACGGTTCGGGGAAGTTACGGTTCGGGACGTGAGGACGTTGATGAGGGAACGAGGCATATTGGAGATGAGGAGAGGACCCGGATAAAATTTTCCGCCAAATATAATGATGAAAAATGGGGGATATTACAATTAAAGTATAATTCCAAGTCGCGTGAGAACAAAGATCTTTCTTCGGATATAGAATATAATCAATTCGATCTGCACTATACGCTTCCAATTATTGAATATGCATCGGCCACGATCGGATATACAAATACAATCGGCGAATTTGAAAACGCGGAAACTGCCTTTGAATTCTGCGACAATATATATTATGCCGATTTGAATTCAGAATATTTCAAAAAATTCAATTTAGGATTCGGACTTGATTACTATCGTTCCAAGCGGGATCTGGACGTGGAAAGTATCAATCTGAGATTCAATGGCAGTTATACTTTTGCCAAAGGATATACTTTTGGCGTTGAGTATAAAGTCCACAATTTCGACGACTTGCTTTATTATGACCAATATTACACCGGTAATATAGTGACCGTTAAATTGAGCAAAAGTTTAAATTTTAATTAAAAGAGAGAGGAGACAGTAATGCAAGTCTCAAAATTAGCACTGTTTATTGCCGCGATTATACTTCTTCTCGGAGTATACGGTTGCGAGCGAGAGATTGTCAACCATGTTGATGCCGAAGAAAATGCGGACTGCTTCACCTGCCATGGCGACGATGATTTCGCATTGATTGCGGCCCAAAAAGAATATGCCGCTTCCGTTCATGCAATGGGGGAAACGTACAACCGTAATCGTTTGAATTCCTCGCGCTATTCAAGTTGTGAGCAATGTCATACAAATGAAGGATTCGTGGCGAATGTAACCGGTGGCGAAGTTGCCGGCGATCATTTTACTAATGTCAGCTGTTTCACCTGCCATGCACCGCATACTACCGGTTCTCTGGGTTTGAGAACGACATTGGCGATAACTCTTGAAAATGATGCCACCTATGATAAGGGGAATTCAAATATCTGTGCCAATTGCCACCATAGTCGTGCGGATGTAACAACATATGTTGTCGATAGTGTCGAATTAAGTGAACGCTACGGCCCGCATCACAGCAATCAATCGGACATGCTGGTTGGAGAAAATGCGTACGAGTACGCTGATTATTCTTATGATAATTCTTATCATTCAAGCGGCGTAGTCAATGGATGTCTCACATGCCATATGGCTAGCGGTATTTATAATACCGGAGGGCATAGTTTCAATATGGAAGGTGAAGATGAGGGTGACGAGCATTTTAATGTGACCGGATGTAATACTGAATTATGCCATGATGGCAATATGGATGATTTCAATCGTACATCCAGCGTTGATTATGACTGGGATGGTGAATTTGAGGGTGTTCAGGATGAAATCGCCGGGCTTTTAGATAGTCTGGGGATACTTCTGGTAAACGCCGGTGTTTATGACACCGCTACCGGGCTCCCCATAGAAGACGTCATAGTACCGGATGCCGACACAACCGGAGCATTGTTTAACCTCTTGTATGTCAAGGAAGACCGTTCTATGGGTGTCCATAATACGGCTTATGCGGTTGGACTGTTAAGATCATCAATTAATTATCTTGATACCGGCGATCCTTCAGGGATGGCGGTCGGCAAACTTGCTTATGTAATCAGAAATTCCCACTAATATTTAATACCTTTTTTTACGGTCCTTAAAATATAAGGGCCGTTTTTTTTTCTCCAAATTATTAATATTATCATAAAATATACGCGAATTCGGTCTTGTATAAAAACATATTAGTGATGATAACTCCTTGTCGGGCAAATCTATATAAAAAGAATTCAGTCTTTTATTGAAGATATGTTAAGATCGTCTGAATCAAGAGTGATAATTATAAATCATTTTTGTGTATCGAATTGCATATGTTAAATTCTATTCGCAATTATTGCGCCATAATTATTGTTGAAACAATTTTATAAGAAATAATCGAGTTCCTTATCACTGGTCGGCAGTTTTTGTAAGATATTGAAATATAATATGATATATGTTCAATGTGGCAGTCAATTCTATTTGCAATTGGCAATAATTAATTCACCTCTCACCTTTAGTTAATATTTCGGTAATATTTTTAAAAGGCAAGGAAATTGCAGTATATGCGATTGACTTGAAGGGTCAAGGGAAATATATATGAAAATTTATGAGATTTTAGACAAAAATTCGAATTTGCAGTCAATTATTGGCGCGATGATAACAACGTGCCATGAAACGAGTTCCGTCTTTCTCCGATTCCAAATATTTCTTGACAATTCAGGTATTTACCATATATTAATGACGGCTTTAATAAGATATACCCGCCGTTTACTACGGAGATTATTTGCAGATTCGCTAACTGAACGAATTGAAAAAATTGTATTATTGGAAAGACATCTAAGACGATGGGTAAATCTTTTCTTTTTTTTCACCTCACCGCCAAAGCCGTACAAGGTTGGTTGTGTCTATAAAATATTTTGGAGGAATAATGATATATTCGAAGCTGCCCTATAGAATTGCGGTTTCCCTTTTTATATTGATGATGTTTCTGTCTCTAAGTGCGATGGGACAAGACGCAAATCCGCCTGAGACGCCGCCCTATTTTTATGATACAACCTCGCTTGAAACAATTACTATTTGCCAACCGACATTATATACTGATACCATAAAGGCGCTCGATTCCAATTTTGGCCAGATTGTGACAATTAACCTTATAGCCGGTTCCGGTGAATTTTCCTCCACACCGGGCAATATGGCTTATGGGTATTATTCTTTTATGGCTGAATCTGAGGGCAGTCAGACTGCCACTTTTATGGCGAAAGATGACCATGGCGATTCGACCATATTTAGCAAGACATATATAGTTGAGTTCAATCAGCCTCCGACCGCGACTGCAAGTGATACTTCGTTTTACCATTGCGATGGCTGGCACGAATATTATTTGAAGGTCGTCGGTTCCGATCCCGATGGCGATGAGTTGAGATACAAGCTTATTTCCGGTCCCGGGTCAATCAATGTCTATTCGGGGTGGTGGTCGTTTGGAACATCGGTGGCAGGCCAGTATTGTATGACAGTCGAAGTATCCGATGATTGTTCCGCCGACACGGTATCATTTTGTATTAATATCATTTTTAATGACGCTCCATATATGGATCTTCAGAATTTGTACTATACAATTTGCACTCCCGATACAATCTGTTTTGATGTTGAAGCCTTTGATAGCAATCCCGACGATACAGTGGAAATAACCATGGTGTCCGGACCGGGCGTCTTGACCATGACCGGTAATGGCCTGGCCACGGTTTGTTTCCTTCCCAATAATGTTGATTCTGCCGATTATATTTTCACTTTTGAGGCAACTGATCAATGTTTAAGAGATGTTGTTAAGGCCCCGGAATGTCCACCGGCGCCGATTGATACGTTAGTTGTAACAGTGGTTATGGGCAAGACGGTATCAGTTGATTGTCCTTTGGATGAGCAGATATTTTTATGCGAGCCGGGCGTTATCGAAAGAGCGATTACTTTTTCGCCGGCTTCGGCCAATATTACGGTCGAACCGTTCGGCACGTATAATCCGACGACCGGAATGATATCCTTTAATATTGAAAATTCAGGAACTTACGAATTTACTGTTATTGCCAGTGAATCCGAATATGAATGCGGCGCTGACACCTGTTCGTTTACAATTGATGTTTCAATGAATATTCCGCCTATTATAACTAAAGGCGATACTTTGTTTTATTCCTGTTATCCATTAGAGCAGTACACTTATGATTTATCCTATTATAACGCCGAGTTGACAGCGGCGACATTTTCTCTCCGATCGGAATTTGGCTCGATTGATTATGAATCCGGTTTAATCAGCTTTGTGGCTGATACGACCGGGTTATACTGTTTTGATGTCGTTTTAACCGATGATTGCGGCGCAACCGATAACGAGTTGATCTGTATTACAGTGGATTGGAATAATGCGCCGATCGTTTTATTTGGTAATGATTCGACAATCACCGGTTGCGATCTGGGCGAAATTTGTATTCCGGTCACAGTTACAGATATCGATAATAATCTTATTTCAATTAATAGCAACTATGGTTTCTACAGCGACGGGAAAGTTTGTTTCTCACCGGATACGTCCGGGACTTACATGATCATTGTAACGGCTATGGATGAGTGCGAGGCGGTTGAGGTTGATACGATTATGGTCGATGTTGAGCTATATAGTTCTTTTGTGATTGAATGTCCGGAAAATCAGACCCTGTTTATATGCGAGCCGGATACTTTATCATTTGATATTGGTGGAATTCCGGCCGGCGCAACGGTGACGGTCAATCCGCCATCAGCCTGGTACGATGCCGCCAGCGGTCAAATCCGGTTTTACACAAATTGCTCCATAGTAAAGAATATTACCGTATCCGTTAGCGATGAATGCGGAACTTCGGAATGCAATTTCACGGTTAGTGTGACAATGAATTCGGCTCCGTTGGTGATCATGCCTCCAGATAGCACGCTGGATATTTGCTCGCCTCAGGAGGTATGCCTTCCGGTAGGTATAAGCGATATTGATAATAATGTTGAATTGATAACAGTTTCATCATTCGGATACTATAATGAGATGACCGGAGAGGTCTGTTTTACTCCCGAAGAATCGGGAGCCTATATGTTGATGGTTATGGCTACTGACGTCTGCGGAATGATCGATATTGATTCTTCGACGATTTATGTCTATATCAATCAACCGCCGATGGTGACGCTTGGAAATGATACCTCTTTTATATTCTGCGAACCGATCGATGTCTGTTTACCGGTCGGAATATTCGATTTCGATAATAATGTTGCCAATATTGCTGTTTCCTCCGGTGGAACCTATAATAGCGAATTCGGTACGGTTTGCGTTTACGTTGAAATGGCCGGTGAGTATAGAGTTATTGTCACCGCCACCGATTCTTGTGGAGCGGTTGGCGTTGATACGGCGATGATAATAGTTGGCGATAATAATCCTCCAGTTGTTGTATCCGCGCCGGATAGTACAATCTTTATGTGTGATTTGGCCAAGATTTGTTTCCCGGTTGATATATCCGATGATAACGGCAGTATTACCGGTGTCAATGTCATTGGAGGAACCTATTCCAATGGTTTTGTCTGCTTTACTCCGACGGCTGAGGGCAGCTATACTATTACCACGACGGCTTTTGATGATTGCGGCAATTCATCTTCAGATTCAACGACGATTACGGTTGTCACCAACAATGCTCCGATAGTAACGATGGGAGATGATGTCTCGATATTCCTTTGCGATATGGAAGAAATTTGTGTTGATGTTAATATTCACGACGATGATGGCAATATTATGTCGGTTTCATCGAATATGGGTCATTATGATAGGCGTCTTGGGAAAATATGCTTCTTGCCCGATGGACCGGGAGTTTACAATATTATTGTAACCGCCTCGGATTCATGCTATGAAGTCGATAAAGACACGGTTATCGTTGAAGTGACGACCGGGGAAACTGCGATAATTAACAATTGCCCTGAATCTCCGATAGAAATAGGAACCTGCGAAGGTTTGCCAGTTACTTATCAATTTTCGATTTATCCGACAGATGCCGTGGTAACCACTACTTATGGAACGATTGAAAACGGATTTTTATCATTTGTCCCCGACACCTCGGGAACATATACAATAACAGTAACCGCCGAATCAAGCTGTGGTACTGATGAATGCACAATCACCTTTATTGTTAATATCGGCGAGAAACCGGAATTGTCCTGTCCTTTGGATACCGCTATTGAACTGTGCGGGGCCGACCAGATATGTATTTGGATTGGCGATATGCCACCCTATACCAATATTGATATTCAGCCGATAGGCTATTATAATGAGGGTCAACTTTGCTTCAATGTCGATTCTTCCGGCCATTATGAATTTACAATTATAGCCGCCACCGATTGCGGCGCTGACACCTGTTCTTTCGCGGTCGATGTTGCTTTTAACGGTGCGCCGGAAATAACCACTATTGATACAACATTCTTCGGTTGCGAATCGGGGCAGATGTTACTATTCATCAAGGCCACTGATAATGAGCAGGATGTAATTAATTATGAATTGATTTCCGATAACGGTACAATTAATTCGGAAACCGGAACAATATCATTTTCGGCTGATACCGCCGGAACATATTGTTTCATGGTGGTGGCCTCTGATTTCTGCGGCGCCGATACCGCCGATATTTGCATGACCATCGAATATAATACTCCGCCGACAGTGACGCTTCCGAACGATCAAATATTTAGTCTGTGCGAGGCAACAGAAATTTGTCTTCCGCTCGAAATTGGCGATATTGACAATAATATTCACGACAGTATCATGGTTGACAGTCCGTTCTATTTAAAGCCAGGATTAGTCTGCTTTGTCCCTGATACTTCAGGAATTTATACCATTATAATAAGTGCTACCGATGATTGCGACGCTTTCGATGCCGATACGGTTATTGTGACGGTCATTCTAAATTTGGCTCCTTATATCTCCGCGATCGAATCGATAGATAAATTCCTTTGCGGTCAGGAACAGATTTGCATTGATTATGAATATGGCGATATTGATTTTAATATTTTGAGCATCTCCAGTAATTTTGGGTCATTCAATGCGGAAACCGGCCAGGTCTGTTTTACGCCTGATACCGCCGGGACTTATATTATTAAAACAACAATATCCGACAGCTGTTATCTGACCGATATGGCCATAACGACAGTCAATGTGACTTTCGGCGAATCGGTCGAAATCTATTGCCCAATTGATCCGCTGAATATATTCCTTTGCGAACCGCAGGAATACTGTTTTGATATTCAAACCAGTATCTCCAATGCCGAAATTATTACATCATTCGGGACTATTTCAGGCAACCGGTTATGTTTTATGGCTGACACATCAGGAATATATTATGCTCAAATCATAGCCACCGCCGAATGCGGGGCGGATACCTGCTATGTTGCATTTGATATTACGGTTGGCGAAACAGTTGATTTGGCCTGCCCTGATTATGAAGAGGTATTTATCTGCGCGCCTCAGATGATTGAAAGACAGATATCGGTTTATCCGCAGGATGCCCAGATTACTTTGATTCCATCAGCCGACTATAATCAGGAAAGCGGAATGATTTCATTCTACGCTGATATGGCCGGTTTGTACGAGTATAAGGTCATTGCACAAAAAGACTGCAGTGCTGACACCTGCACATTTTCGGTCAAGGTTGATATGAATCAACCGCCGATGATTACCAAGGGTGATACAGCCGTCTTTATCTGCAATCCTTTTGAAGAAATTTCATATGATTTGTCATATCATGATGCTGATATGGATCCGGCGATATTCAGTCTAACTTCAGGTTACGGCTCGATAAACTCATTAAGCGGTTTGATAACTTTCCAGCCTGACACGGCTGGTGTCTATTGTTTTGAGGTTATTTTAACCGATGTCTGCAATGCGACCGACAGCAAGACGATTTGTATTGCGGTCGATATTAATACACCTCCGGTTGTCGAATCGGCTCCGGATGACAACTTACAATATTGCAGCCTAAGCGAGATTTGTATTCCTGTAAATATTTATGATAATGAAAATAATATAATCTCTATCACGACCAATATGGGCGCCTATTCCGATGGAACCGTATGTTTTATTCCCGACGAAGCTGGCGATTATGTTTTGATAACGACGGCCACCGATGAATGCGGGGCAGTATCGTCTGACACGACGGTAGTAACAATTTATCTGACTCCGCCAATATCAATTGATTGCCCGTCGGATACTTCGATTAATATCTGTAATGCAACCAGCCTTTGCTTTAGTATTGGCGAGGTGCCAGACGGTGCTACGGTTAAAGTATTCCCGCCATCGGCCTGGTATGACCATCGGCTGGGAACGGTTTGTTTTTATACCAACTGCTCGGTGGAAAAAGAATTAACAATTATTGTCAGCGATGATTGCAGTGCCGATACTTGCAGTTTCAAAGTTAACGTAACCTTGAATACCAATCCGCTCGTGATTATGCCCCCGGATACCAGTATTGTTCTCTGTGAACCAGAGGAAATCTGCCTGCCGGTTGGGATCGCCGATAAAGATAATAACCTGTTTGCCGTTGAGGTTTCCGCTGGAGCATATTATAATGCCACGACCGGCCGCGTATGCTTTACGCCGAGTGAAGAGGGCAATTACACTATTATTGTGATGGGTATTGACGAATGCGGCGGCATTGACATCGATTCAACACGGGTGAATGTAATCTATAATGACGCCCCGACCGTTATGGCTGGTGCCGATTTCGATATTACTTTGTGCGAATTATCCGAGATTTGTTTCCCGGTTCAGATATCCGATATCAATGGCAATCTGGCCAATGTTTCGGTTTCACCGAACGGTTATTACAATCCGACAAATGGCACAATTTGTTTTACTCCAACGAGAACCGGTCAGATACAACTGACGATTACTGTTACCGATAAGTGCGGAGTTATGATGGGAGATATTCTTAATGTAAATGTCTCGCTCAATCATTCACCGACCGCGCTATTAGGAGATGATATTACGGCCACAATGTGTGAACGGGAGCTTTATTGTATCCCATTTACTTATAATGATATAGACGGCAATATTGCTTCTGTAGAGGCTATCGGCGGCACGATTGATAGCGGCTCGATCTGTCTGGAAACGACAGAAGCCGGAAATCATGCCTTAATATTGATAGTTACTGATTCCTGCGGAATGACCGCGGTTGATACGGCTTATGTCAATATTATTAAAAATAGTCCGCCGGTGGTTACTTCGGATGATGATTTGGAATTGTTCCAGTGTGATTTTGAAGAAATTTGTATAAATGTTTCCATTAGCGATGCGGAAAATAATATTAATACCGTGGTAGCTAATTTCGGCATTTATAATGAACAGAACGGTCAAGTCTGCTTTACCCCTGATAGTGCCGGTGTCTATACCATAAATGTTACAGCGACCGATTATTGCAGCGAATCGTCAACGGCTACGACAAATGTAACAGTTATTACCGGCCCAAGCGCGGAAATCATCTGTCCAGTTTTACCACTTGAATATTTTCCATGTGGTCCGCAGATGATCTGCTATAATCTTAATGTAATCCCCGAGGGTGCCATAGTGACAACATCATTTGGCTCTTATGAAAACGGTCTGCTCTGTTTCTTCGCCGACACAACCGGGACTTATATAATTGATCTTACCGCCGAAGCCGGTTGCGGGTCGGATCAATGTTCTATCCAGTTGAATGTCACTGTCGGGCAATCGGCTCAGATTGAATGTCCCGACGATACAATGGTATTCTTATGTCAGGCCGATAATCTTTGCATCCCAATCAGATTCGAACCGGATTATGCCGAAATTGGCTACTTATCATTGGGAGAATATGTCGATGGCGCCATCTGTTTCAATGCCGATACGGCCGGGATTTATAATATTGACATGATAGCCGCAACTGAATGTGGCGCCGATACCTGCAATTTCAATGTAACGGTTAAATTTAATCAGCCGCCGATGATTACTAAAGGTGACAGTTCATTCTTCACCTGCGATTTCAGCATCGAATATCAATATGATATCAGTTATTACGATCCGGATGGCGATCCGGCAATTTTCGAATTGCTTTCGACTTTTGGGACGATTGATCCGGCCAGTGGCATGATAACATATATTCCCGATACCGCCGGCATGTATTGCTTCAATGTTAAGGTTTCTGATACCTGCGGAGCTTCGGCAGTAAAACTGATTTGTCTAACTATCTCGACCGGCGACGTGGCCGAAATCGAATGTCCGGCGGAACCATTCTACTATGAACTGTGTGATCCGACCGAAATATGTATACCGATTGCGATAAGCCCCGAATCGGCTGAAATTAGCGTTACCGGCGGAATTTACGCCGACGGCGAACTTTGCTTCATGGCCAGTGCCGCAGGGACGTATAATTTCACAATTATCGCTTCGGAGGTTTGCGGCGCCGATACCTGCCACGTATCAGCGGTCGTAACATTCAATAATTATGTCAATATTATCTGCCCTGATCTTCCGATTACGGTTGAGAAATGCGCTCCCGGCGATGTGTCGGTTCTTGTTCCGATAACCCCCAACACGGCCGAATTGACGATTACACCATTTGGGACCTATAATTTCAATACCCGGCTATTAACATTCCATGCCGATACATCGGGCCAATATAAAATTCAGGTAACAGCCGAAACGCCCTGTAATTCGCAAACCTGTGAAGTGACCGTTAATGTTATTGTCTATGAACCGCCGGTGGTTGAATGTCCCGGCAGTATTGATACGCTGATATGCCTTGGCACGATCGATGAAATTTGTTTCAATGTCAATGTTTCGGGCACGTCCGTCGATGTTACCGTGAAGCCGGCTGGTACATACAGCGGCAATATGGTTTGTGTTCCGGTTACGGGCGAAGGAGTCTTTACTACGACCATTATTGCAGCATCTAATTGCGGCGCCGATACCTGCCAGGTAAATATAAATATTACTGCCAATGATCCACCGGTGTTGACGTTACCGGTTTTCGATATGACGATACCATACTGTCAGGATGATACCAATACGGTTTGCATTGATGGCATATTTGCCTCGGATAATGAGGGCGATGCGCTTGCTTTGACAATGACGGCCGGCCCCGGAGTTTTTACG
>JBDRRI010000208.1:0-14223 GCA_043825815.1 Candidatus Zixiibacteriota bacterium | reverse complement strand
ATTTGAGTCAGTCTATGGGAAAAAATCTTATTGGCTTTTAAATGTTGCGGTATAATGGATTACGGGCAAATTCCAGATCGTCCCCATAGTTGAAATATATGAATAGATTGACCTATTAGTACGTTTCTATCCAACGACTTTTAATTTGGCATATTTGGCTAGAATCTTTTTACTGCCTACGCCGGAGAAGAATATTTCCAGGCGAAGTGATTCACCTGAGCCTTCGGTACTTACCACCTTTCCGCGTCCAAAAGTCGGATGTTGGACAATCCTTCCTGTCCGGAGAACCTCTTCTTCTTCGTATTCATAATGCAGACCCGTTTCTTCCTTTTTCGGTTTGGCGAGAAAGCGATGGCTTTGCAAATCAGAATTGTAACTGGAACTCATCCGATTGCGTTTATCGATTCGTTCGACGAGGGCGGGCGGGAGCTCTTTTAGAAAGCGCGAAGGGAGAGATTCTATTTCGCCATACCGTTTTCGCGAGGTGGCCAATGAGATTTGAAGGTTTTTGCGGGCACGGGTGGCGCCAACATAAAACAGCCGGCGTTCTTCCTCAAGTTCCATGGGATCTTCAATTGCTCTACCGAGAGGGAAAAGGCCCTCTTCCAGTCCGACCATATAAACCGAATCGAATTCGAGCCCCTTGGCCGAATGCAAAGTCATTAGAGTCAATTTTTCATCAAGTTCTTCGTACTGGTCGAGATCGGTGTAGAGTGAAATTTCAGCCAGGAAATTTTCAAGGCTGGGCTCCGGATAGGTTGAGGCAAACTCCGCCGCCGCCGAAACGAATTCTTCAATATTTTCAACCCGGCCCTGTCCGATAACCGGATCCTCCTCGAGAAGCACCTCGGTCAATCTTAATTCATCGATTAGCAACTGCGATATCTCATGGATATCCAGTTCGTTTTTCTTTTGAAGAAAAGGCGAAATTAACTCTGCAAATTTTGCCAGTAAATTTCTCGTTCGAGGAGAAAAACCTTCACATTCTTCTATATCTCTTATTACATTGAGCATTGAACATGACCGCGATTGGGCAAACTGGCGGATTTTGTCAATTGAGGTTTGACCGATACCCCGCTTGGGGTAGTTGATGATTCTCTGCAACGAAATATCATCATTCGGATTGGCTATCAATTTCAAATAGGCCATTAAATCTTTAATTTCCTTGCGCTGATAGAATGATATCCCGCCGACTATTTGATAGGGTAGATTGCGACGGCGAAGGACCTCTTCAAAAGCGCGCGATTGAGCATTGGTGCGATAAAGAATGACCACTTCATTGAGAGACGAACGTTCTAAATTATTTTCGATATCATTAATAACGATACCGGCCTCATCACCTGCTCCGTCGGTAACGAACAGTTTCAACAGATCGCCGGTTTTGATATCCGACCAGAGCGTTTTTCCCTTGCGGCTGACATTGTTGGCAATAACCGAAGATGCCGCCTCCAAAATAATCTGTGTGGAGCGATAATTCTGTTCCAGTTTAATAACCTTGGCGCCGGGAAAATCTTTTTCAAAATTAAGGATATTGGTTATATCGGCCCCCCGCCAGCCATAAATAGACTGATCCTCATCGCCGACCACGCAGATATTTTTATCCGGCCCGGTCAAATATTTCAAAAGCTGGTACTGGCTGTGATTAGTATCCTGATACTCATCGACCAGGATATATTTAAAGCGGTTTTGATATTTCTGCCTGATATCTTCCCGTGCCGAAAGGAGCTTGACCGATTGAAAAATCAAATCATCAAAGTCGAAAGCGCCACACTCTTTAAGGCGTTTTTGGTACATCGAATAAATCTTGGCTACCCGGGTTTGGAAATATCCCGAGGCGCCCGCTTCATATTTTTCCGCATCAATCATCTGATTTTTGGCCGATGAGATTTTCCTGCGGGTCGCCGGCGGCGGAAATTGGGTTCGGGACAGATCAAGTATATCGAGGCAGTTTTTGATCAGCGACTGGGCGTCATCTTCATCGAAAATAGTAAAATTCGCTGGATAGCCCAGTTCGTTCGCTTCGGTTCGGAGAAATCGAGCGCAAAACGAATGAAAGGTCGAAACTGAGAGACTATAGATATTTTGCCCCAGAAGTTTGCTGATTCTATCTTTCATTTCCTTGGCTGCCTTGTTAGTAAAAGTAACCGCCAGAATATTTTCCGGAGCCGCCAGACGCTCAAACAGGATATGGGCGACTCGACTGGTTAAAACCCGTGTTTTTCCCGAACCGGCTCCTGCAATAACAAGCAAAGGGCCGGATGTGGTCGTGACCGCTTCGTATTGAACCGGATTAAGATTGTCTAATATATGTTTCATTTAGTATCCTCAAAAGAACCTGAATATAATGCCAGATTATTTTTTTAGCAATCACCAAACCGTATTGCTTGCAAATTAATTATGAGAGGATTATTTTAAATTGATGTCCAAGATGAAAATGATACAGACAATTGTACTGGCAATAATAATTGCGGTATTTATTCTCCATACGCTATCGCTATCGTTTACACAGGATGATGCTTATATATCATATAGGTATGCTCATAATTATCTTGCCGGCGAGGGCTTGGTATTCAATGAGGCGGAGCGTGTTGAAGGATATACTAATTTCTTCTTTATTATTCTGATGATTTTCTTAGGCAATATAGGATTAAATTTTATTTTACTATCAAAAATTATCGGCCTTGTCTCCGGAGTCGGGATAATTTTTATTTTATATCTATGGAGCGGTGAACTTGAGGCATTTAAATCCTTTAGTATTTTTAGGCTGTCCGCATCGTTTCTTCTCGCTATCAATTCTGCTTTTGCCTACTGGGCAATATCCGGTCTGGAGACAGTCTTCTTCTCATTTATGATTATGCTGGGATTATATTTGGCGGTTAATCGTAAATTCATTTCTGTTCCGGTGCTGGCTCTGGCAACTCTGATTCGTCCCGAGGGTGGTCTTGTCTTTATTTTTGTAATCTTGTTCTATCTGGCTGGTAAGAAAACAGATTTTAGATATATTATGACCGCGTTATTCGTTTATTGCAGTCTGGTGGTTCCTCATTTAATTTTCCGAATGGTGTACTACAATGATATTTTGCCCAATCCATTCTACGCCAAAACCGGATGGTCGATGGAATATATGTCGACCGGTTTGAGTTATTTTTGGGCTTTTCTTAAGCATTATGGATTGTATGGGCTTTTGCTGATTGTGCCAGTTCTCTTTATTAGAAAATTGGATAAGCGTCTGACTCTTCCGGCAATAATATCATTGGCATATATAATCTATATCATAATAATTGGAGGCGATGTTCTCTATGGAGCCCGCTTTTTTGTTCCTGTCCTCCCGTTTCTTTACCTCCTTTTTTCCAATTCCATATTAAAGTCCGCCGGATATTTGCCAAAATTACAGAGCATGGTTTTTTCGGGAACATTTATCGCGATAGGTTTGATAACATTTATATTACCCTATAGTTGGCTTCAGACAATTAGGCAAAACGAGTTGGCTTTGGTCGAATCAATGAAACAACAGGCCGCTATCATTAATAGTCAGACTCATAAAAGATTGACAATTGCTTGTACGACGATTGGAGCCTTCGGTTATTATGGTAATTTTAATCTGATTGATATGCTGGGATTGACGGATAAAACGATTGCAAAAAATCCGCAGAGAATAGCCGGAATAAAATCATCATGGAAAGAAAGAAATTATAATATTAGATATTTGATGCAACGCCAGCCCGATCTTATTCTTTTTTCAACCGGAATTAAACCCTCGGCTCCTGCTGAAAAGGCTCTCTTTTTATCATCACGCTTTCGGTCCGGCTATTATCCGATTTTTCAAGAAGGTCAAGGGCTATGGACCGTTTTCAGGAAGAAGGGGGGAGAGATGGGTGATGATATATACTATCCCTCGGCCGAATTTATAAATCAATATACTACAGCTCTAAACTTCTTAAATAAAAAAAAGTATCAACTGGCTGAGGAATTCGCCAACCGCTCGATAAAAAACAGTCCTCCCGATTTCTACTTGCCATATTTGGCTCTTGGTGATATCATGATTGATCTGAAAAATTATGAAAAGGCGGTCAGTTATTTCAGTCAGTCCCTTGATATTTCTGGCAACTGTTCGATGTTGGCCGCACATCGTTTGGCACAATTCTTTGAAATGGTCGGCGATAGCGCTACGGCAAATAACTATTACGATATTGTCTTTAAGGGAAATAGATTATATTAAAAAAAGCGATATTTGCATACCGCTTTTAATTCTTAATAATTATCAATATTTAAAATGATTTAATAGCGTCGTCGAGTGAATCAAATGTCTGAAAAATTGTTACCAGACGAGTAATGGTCAGAAGCGATTCGATACTTTCGGTAACATTAGCGAGTTTCAATATCCCATCATTGTTTTTCATCGTCGTCATGGCCGAGATCAACATCCCCAATCCGACCGAACTCATCCATTCGACTCTGGCAAGATCTATAATAACCTTTTTATTCCCAGACTCGACAAATTCATGCAATTTGCCATGAAACATGGTAGCATCCGGCCCCCCCATTACTTTGCCTTCCAGACCGATAATAACGATTCCGTCTTTTACTTCATCGGTAATCTTCATATTTTATCTCCACATCTATTTGTTAATTTCCTGCCCATTCCAATAAACTCCAAAATGCTTCAATTGTTGGCATAAACTAAATTCTAAACGCCAAAAAATCAAGCAAAAGTTGGCCTTTAATATATTCGGCAATAATTTATCATTATATTTCATTCGAGTTTTTTAAAATATTTTTCGCGATCTTCTCTTTTTATACTCCCCGACGGTAGCTGTAATACTTCGAGAATCACTGGATGACTCCCCCCGATTCTTATAATATCTCCAATCGCAATCTCCCTTGATGGTTTGGCGCGATTATCATTTATCCTTATCAGACCGCTATCAGCCATCTCTTTGGCGATTGTCCGGCGCTTAATTATTCCGATTTTGGAGAGAAATAGATCAAGCCTCATTGTTAATTATAACCTGATATCGACATAGGTTTTTTTGCGAATCTCATTCAGCCAGTTATCGACGAATTCACCGGTTTTGGATTGCCGGGCCATTTCCTTTATTTTATCAAAATCGGTTTCCGGGTTAATCTGGCGGCCTTCCTGATAATCGAGTTTTTTCAAAATATGCAAACCGTATTGAGATTTTACCGAACCATAGGTGTCGTTGATATTGACCAAATAATTGAGCGCCTCAATAAATTCAGGAGGCAAATCTTTAATGGCAAACCAGCCCAACTCACCGCCCTGTTTTCGGGAGTCATCGTCGGCTGAAAATATTTTTGCGAGTTCTTTAAAGTCGGTTCCGTTTTTTATCTCATTCAGAAGTGAGTCAATAAGATGATAGCTCCGAGCCGAATCGGCCGCTGTTGGGACGACTTCCATAAGGACATGACGAAGATGAGCCTTGTCGCCTCGCACGTCTTCACATTTTATCACATGATAACCGAGAGGTGAGCGAACCACCGATGAAATATCTCCCGGACTTAAATTGAAGGCGACCCGGCCGAATTCTTCGACAACATCGCCGCGAGAAATATATCCGAGATCGCCGCCGGTTAGAGCCGTCGGGCCGGTTGAGTAAGTGACCGCCAAAGTTGAAAAGTCCGCCCCTTTGATAGCCTTTTCTCTGACCGCCTCAGCCTCTTTTTTAACTTTTTCTTCGGTCTCATTTGATGGCCTAAAAGTTATCAATATGTGGGCCAGTCTGACCGCTTCCGGTTGTTCAGGAATAGAATCTTTGAATTTTTCATAGAAGTCATAGACTTCCTGGTGAGAAACAGATATTTCCGACAATTTCATACCAATAAGCTTTTGTTTTAGAAGTTGATTCTTTATTTCCGGTTGCAGTTGTTTTTTATAAGAACGTAGATTCAATCCTTCCGAACTCAATTCCGCAAAAAATTGTTCCTCGGTTTCAAACTGATTGCTGACCCGGGCAATCTGTTCATCAACCGCCTGATCAATTTCGTCTTGGGTTACTTTGATTAGGGTATCTTCATTGGCGGCAATTAAAAATAGTCGTTCCGAGATTACATTGTCGAGAACATCTTTTTGAAGTTTTTCCAGTTGCTCCTGGTTTTCGACCTTGACCATTCCCTGAATCGCCATAATCTGAATCTGGGCGGCTAACTCCGACGCCATAATCGGCTCATTGCCGACAACCGCGACAATCTTTTCAACCGGCTCCCATCCAAGGAGAGGAGAGGCGATAGCGACAATCGCCAGGCTCAGTATCCAAAAGGCCCTTTTAAATATCATTAATTTCTCCAAATTATTAATTTCCGCCGCCTGTTTCGCTATCATATAATCCCTTATTGATACTGGCCCTTATATTGTTTTCATATATTTTTATCTCGGTCCTTGATTTTTGCTGTTCAATCCAATTTTCAAAGGCGGTTTGTTTATTGGATTTATCAAGTTTGCCCAGTATTTCGGTCTTGACCATTAGAAAGTCTTTAACCTCTTCATCCCGTTTATCGGCGATATAAATCAGAGCGTACTTACTGCCGATTTGAATCGGACCGCGGATGTCGCCAATTTTACTCTTCTCGGCCTCTTCAAAATATTTGGGGTAGGAGCGCGCATCAATCCAACCCATATCTCCGCCGCTGGCACGCTGAGCCGAACGCTCAGTAAACTTCTTCGCCATTGTCTTGAATCGATCAAGGTTACCGATTTTACCGGCATAAGTGTTAGCTGTCTCATAATCGTTGAACAGTATCTCATAAATGTAAGCCTTGGGCGGAATCGAAAATTCTTTTTGATTCTGCTCATAATATTGGCGAAGTTGGCCATCGTCTGGCGGAGGAGGTATCGGGATTGAGTCATTTTGCATGATATCGGCCATTGTCAGTTCTTTGAATTTCTCAACCTTATTCTCATAAATGGGATCATTCTCCAGACCGTTTTTTCTGGCGACTATTTTTAGGATATCCTGATATTTCATTTGAAATACAAAATCAGCCAATCTTGCATATTCGTCAAAATTAGGTTTTTGGGATGGCTGTAATCGTTTTATCATTGTCAAATACTGCCCCAGAGTCATTTGGCCGCCTTCCCAGGTGGCGAATATCAAATCTTTTTCATGACGATCAAGCTGAGCCAAATCAAAATCGTTTTTCGGAAGTGATTCCAAAATGGATGGCGGGTAAAGAGATTTCTTTTTATTTATTAAATATTGGCAGGTTATGGTGTCGATGGTTATAGGAAAATTTTCCTTAAGAATATTTCCGTAATCAGTCAGAAGCACACGACTTTTGGCCCCGGTCAGCGAGGCTTCAATCTGTTCCTTCATTTTGCCGTAGGTTCCCCGAAGTTCATTGGGGGCGCGTTCGATCATTTTAACAATATGCCAACCGTGGCGAGTTTCAAACGGCTCCGATATTTGACCCGGCTCAAGTTTGAATACTTGCTCCTGAAAATCCGGATCCATCTGGCCCCAGATAAAGAAACCGAGATCGCCCCTCGTTGTTTTGGCTTGGGGATCAATTGAATAATTAACTGCCAGATTTTCAAAATTGCCGCCTTTTTTCAGGCTGTCAATAAGCATCATTGCCGTATCCTGATTTTCGACTAAAATATGAAAGGCGTGAACTTTGAACTCCAATTTGCTGTAAAAATCTTTAATGTCATCCTCTGTGACATTGACTTTATCCAGTATCTCCTTTTGATACAGCGCATCCAGTAAAAAACCGTCGCTATTGGCCAGAACAATTCTGCCGACTTCTTCAACATCATCAATATTTTTCCGATAAGCTTCCTGAATCAGTAATTGCTGAACCGCCAGACTATCAGTAATCATTCGTCGGTTATTATATTCATCTTCAAATGATTGGAATCTTTTGGGATTACGGGCATAGATTTCGTCAATATCCTTGGCATAGATTTTATCAGAACCGACTTTGGCAATAACCAGTCCATCTTCGGAATCGCAGCCGAAAAATATTGCCGATATAAACAATAGGCTTAAAGCGATTAGAACATTATTTACATTATGGCGCATCTTGAAATCCTTATATTTATTCGTTTGTTCACAGAATTTATACTCGTTTATCTTAAGTTCGTTCCTCCAAAGTGTATAACTGCAAACTATACAATCAAATGAGTTAATTTGCAAGAGCTTTTTAACGGTCGAATAACCGCCTGAAATGGTTTACATTTTTAATGGGTTGGCCAAGTATTCAAATAACCTGGAGCCAGGGTAAAAAATATTGACAAAAGAAACTAATTCCATATATTTATTTATAAGCAAAGTGGTATACAGCGGATTATGGCATCCGGAATTCCACAATTAGTCATTAAAAAGCTAAAAATAATATTTCAGGGTGAATTCATTACCGTATTGATGGCTATTAAACGCGAGGAGGCGAATATAGGCAAATCAGATATTAAATCAATTTTTCTGGTTTTTTGCTTCAAAATCTACAACTCATTAATAAACCATTTTAAAGGAGATCGTATGCGTAAAAAATTATGTATCATCCTTTCCATTATGCTATTCTCTGCTTTTTTTGGTCCATCCCTTATGGCGGATTGGAATCCCGAAGATGGCCATAAAATGCATTATCCGCAGTTACCCGATGAGGAAGGATGGAATGTTAATGCTTCTTACCCCCTGGTACTGGCCGACGATTGGATGTGTTCGGAAACGGGACCGGTTAATGAAATTCATTTTTGGGGTTCGTGGAGAGAGGGAAATACCGGGGAAATCGCCGGCTTTATGATCCGAATATATAGCGATATCCCGGCCGACCCCCCGATGATTGAATATAGCCGCCCCGGTGCTTTATTATGGGAAAGATTTGTAGAATGGCCTGATATCATAGCGCGTTCCATTGTACCGGATCCACCACTGGCCGAGGGATGGTATGATCCGATGACTGGAATCTGGGTCTATCCCGATCATTATGAATATTGGCAATATAATTTAATGAATATTATAGAGCCCTTTATTCAGGAACAGGGAAATATCTACTGGCTTTCTATTTCGGCTCAGGTAATTGAAAATGTATCGCTTCCGGTATGGGGGTGGAAATCGTCTCTTAATCACTGGAATGATGATGCGGTTTTTGGCGAACTTGGAGCTTATGATTGGGAAGAGCTGTATGAACCGAATTCAGGGTATCTCTATATTCCCGGCGACGTCAATAATGACGGCATAGTTGATATGAATGATGTTCTCTATCTTCAGGCATTTCTTTATTCAGGCGGTCCGCCTCCGCCCTTTTATGTTCCGATACCGCCATATTATCCGGCCGCCGATGTCAATGGTGATTGCATTGTTGACGGGGCCGATTTAATATATCTGACCAATTGGGTCAATGGGACAGGGCCGGCGCTGGTTTATTGTCAGGACACGCCTCCGGGCGAGCCGATTTCTCTTGATTTATCATTTGTCATCAATGCTAGTGAAGAAGAACTGGGCGCCTGCTGCTATCAGGATGGAACCTGTGCCAATCTTTCCTCTGCCAATTGCATTGCCTCGGGAGGTACCTGGCAGGGAGCTGGAACAGTCTGTCTGGGGGATAATGACGGTAATGGAACCGATGATGCCTGCGAGGGAACTCAGCCGACCGGGGCCTGTTGCTATCCCGATGGAACCTGCGCCGTTGTTGATCAGAATACTTGTCTTCAGTTCAGCGGAATCTGGCAGGGAGCCGGCTCCGCATGTATGGGGGATTTCAACGGTAATCTGATAGACGATGCCTGTGAAGGACTTTATACTACCGGTGCCTGTTGTTTCCCGGATGGTTCCTGTATTACAACTTCCTTGGGAGCCTGCACGCTGGCTGGCGGGCAGTATAAGGGTGATGGCACTCTCTGTCTTGGAGATGGCAATTTGAATGGCATCGATGATGCCTGCGAAATTGAGATTGATCCTTGCGATTATTATAAATCGCCTTATCTTGATTATACTCCCAACGGAATGCCCGATTTTGATCAGAAACAGGGAACCTGGTTCTTTGGCCAGCCACCTGCAACTCAATGGAGTCATTGCGGTCCGGTCGCTCTGGCTAACTGTCTCTGGTGGTTCGATTCCAAATATGAGCCGAGTCCGGTTGATCCTCGTCCGTTTTATCCGGGGCCGGGGAACCCTCCGACCAATGATAATTATCCGATGTTGCAGTCATTCGAGCCAACCGGCGGCCTGTGGGATGATCACGATACCAACAATGTCATCCCGTTTGTCGATTCCCTGGCCGTTTTAGCTCAAACCAATATTGGCGGTTCAGGAACCAATATATGGAACTTGGCCAATGCGGCTCAAGTCTGGACTAATACTCAGGGACTTGGTCAAAAGTATATCATCAAAGTTTATGCCCTTGATGAGGTGGAAGCTAATTATGAGTTTATTCGCCACGAAATAATGTCCAGTGAAGATGTTATTCTATTGCTTGGATTCTGGGAAGAAATCGAGCCCGGTTTCTGCGAGCGTATCGGCGGACACTATGTCACATGTGCTGGAGTTTGTACCGCTCCTCCGGAATCAGCCTTATGCATTTCTGATCCTTATTACGATGCCAATGAAGGCGAACCACCGGCTGGCTCGGCCCACTGGTCGACTCTTCACAATGATGCATGGTATATTTCAGGGCCGCACGGAACAATCGACCATGACAAATACAGGGTGGCACCGATGACTGGCTGTTCTTGGTTCCAACCGCCATTTTTCAGTTTGGAATTGCCCAATTATCCAACCTCGGCCATAAGTTTGGCACAATTCGCCGGACAAAACCTGTATGATCCGTCTCAAACACCAGTTCCGCCAATGGGCGGCATCGTTCATACTATCATAGAATATGCACTGGTAATTTGTCCCGATCACGATGAGGATGGCATTCACGACGGTATCGATAACTGTCCGAATATTTACAATCCGGATCAAACGGATACCGATGGCGATGGCCAGGGCGATGCCTGCGATCCTGATGATGACAATGACGGAGTTCTGGATGGAGTTGATTCCGCTCCTTTAGATCCCACACTTTGTGAGGATGTCGATTCTGACGGTTGCGATGATTGTGCCATTGGAACCGATGGTTTCGGACCGTTACCGGATAACGATCCCAATAATGATGGTCTTGATACCGATGCTGACGGTCTCTGCGATGTCGGCGATCCTGATGATGACAACGACGGAGTTCTGGACGGAGTTGATTCCGCTCCTTTGGATCCCACACTCTGTGAGGATGTTGATTCTGACGGTTGCGATGATTGTGCTGTCGGAACCGATGGTTTCGGACCGTTACCGGATAACGATCCCAATAATGATGGCGCTGATACCGATTCCGACGGTATTTGCGATTTAACGGATAATTGCATTGATGACTATAATCCGTTGCAGGAAGATAGCGATGGCGATGGAATTGGCGATTCATGCGAGGTTGATTGCGATTGTATTCCGGGCGAAGCCAATGGCACCCCGCCCTACAATATTCTGGATATTACCTATTTAATTGCCTATCTCTACAAGAGTGGTCCAGCTCCCAATCCATATGCAATGTGTTCCGGTGACGCTAATTGCAACTGCACGGTTAATATCCTCGATATTACTTATTTGATTGCCTATCTTTATAAGAGCGGCCCGGCGCCATGTGATTGTCCGACATGGTTAAGCACTTGCGGTCCACCGTTATATAAGTAGCCATATACAATAAAAGCCCCGTTTAAAACGGGGCTTTTATTTTGTTTTGGAGTATAATGCAAAAAAATTGCCAAGTTTTTGTAATTTGCAAAATTTCATTTGTAAATTGTATTAGAAATATTATATTATATAAGTATGATCAAGCTAAGTTCGTCAAATCTGGTAAAGAAATACAAGGGAAAAGCAGTTGTTGGCGGAGTTAGTATTGAAGTTAATCCGGGCGAGGTTGTCGGCTTGTTGGGCCCCAATGGAGCTGGGAAAACTACTACTTTTTATATGATTATCGGCTTTATTCGGCCCAATTCCGGCCAGGTTTTTATCGGCGAAAAGGATGTAACCGGCTATGCCATGTTCAAACGTGCCCGAATGGGTATTGGCTACTTGGCTCAGGAAGCATCGGTTTTTAGAAAATTGACCGTTGAGCAAAATATTAGGGCGATTTTGCAGATGAGAAAACTATCCCGAAGCGAACAGACAAAGAAACTGGATTCGCTATTAAAAGAAATGGATATTAATCACCTTCGCAAACAAAAGGCTTTTTCTCTTTCGGGAGGAGAGCGGCGCCGGGTCGAAATTTCACGCGCCCTGGCCACCGATCCTCAGTTTATATTGCTCGATGAACCATTTGCCGGGATTGACCCAATCGCGGTCGAGGAGATACAAAAGATTATTAAACGATTGACCGATAAGGGACTGGGAGTATTGATAACCGACCATAATGTTCGGGAAACCTTATCAATCTGCGATAGGGCCTATATTATGTGCGATGGTAAAATTTTAAAAGCAGGAACATCGCAGTTTTTGGCTGAAGATCCCGAAGCCAGAAAAATATATTTGGGCGAAAAATTTAAATTGAATTGAGTGAAGATTTGGTACAGAATCGTATAATTAATAGAGATTAATGGCCAATTAAATATTTAAGGATAAATATGATTTAAAGTGTTGCCGATATACTTATATAGAAGGCAAAATAAGAATGATTGGTAAAACACTATAATTCAATGGGTTGAAGATGAAACTCGGATTACAACTAAGATTAAAACAAACCTTGGCTCCTCAGTTGATTCAGTCGCTGAAGATGCTTCAGATGCCAATATTGAAATTGGAGCAGACCCTGCGGCACGAATTATCGGTCAATCCGATGCTTGAAGAAGTTGAACTGCTCGAACAAGCGGATACCGATGACGAAGTTATCAAAGAGGGCGATGACAAGCTTGACCCGGAGCTTGACAAAATAGACTGGGAAAGTTATCTCGGCGACGACTACAATGACTACAAGGTTAAGAGCACGTACCGAGGCGAGGAAGAGAGTTTCGAAAAAACACCGGTTCTGGAAAAGACTCTATATGATCATCTGGCCGAACAGCTGTCATTCCTGAAATTAAGCGAAGAAGATCATTTGATCGGCGAATATATAATAGGCAATATTACGCCAAAAGGGTATTTGGTGGTCTCGATTGAGGATATGGCCTCGGAATTGGAATTGCCTCCGGAAAAAATAGACGAAATTTTAAAGAAAATACAAAAATTTGACCCGCCCGGAGTAGGTGCCCGTAGCCTGCAGGAATCATTATTGATTCAGCTTAGAGAAAAAGGCTATGAGGATTCCATAGCCTATCGTATTGTTCGTGACCATGTTAATGATCTTGATAAAAAATCGATGCTGCAGATTTCCCGCTCGATGTCGGTCCCGTTTGAGAAAGTTCAACAGGCGATGGATCTGATCAAAACATTATCCCCAACGCCGTCCCATGGAAGTTTTGAAAGTTCGGCATCCGTGATTATCCCGGATTTGATTGTCGAGGCCGTTGGTGATGACTATGTTGTTTTTCATAATGATAAAAACACCCCTCAACTGAGAATCAGCGCCGGATATAAGCAACTTCTTAAAAAAGGCAATAACTCCTCCAGAGATACTAAAAAATATGTCCGGGAAAAATTGGAGCAGGCTCGCTGGCTGTTAAATTCAATTAATCAACGTCGCTCGACTATGATTCGGGTCATGGAAGCTATTATCGGAGAGCAGAGGGAGTTCTTCGAAAAGGGCCCCGCCTTCATGAAGCCAATGATAATGGAAGATATCGCTCGCATTGTTGAGATGAATGTGGCGACTATTAGTCGCGTTTCAAACGGTAAATATGTTCAGACGCCGCAAGGCGTTTTTGAGATAAAATATTTCTTTAATTCCGGCATTGCCAATGAAGACGGCGGAGAAACGTCAAAGCGGCAAGTCAAAAAGAAAATTGAAGAAATAATTGCCGGCGAAGATACGGTTCGTCCCTATTCGGATCAGGAAATATTCCGCAAACTTCAGGATGAGGGGATTAAAATCGCTCGGCGAACGGTGACCAAGTATCGTGAAGAACTGAAAATTTTACCGGCTCGGTTCCGCAAACGGAAGGCATAGGAAGATTGGTTTCAAGATTTTCTGGCTATATTTCAATTTTTCTCAACAATAAGTTAATCTTTCCGTATTCTATAGAAGAGGACTATTTCAGTGAACCGAATTATGAATTTGGCAAATAAACCACAACGGTTTTTT
>JBDRRI010000207.1:0-20317 GCA_043825815.1 Candidatus Zixiibacteriota bacterium | reverse complement strand
ATCGAGAGCTTTTTGAAGAAGGTCGGTAAATTCGAAACGGACGGTGATATCTTCGTTAATCTGCTTAATAATCTCCAAATCGTTTCCGTAGATTTTGAGACTCTTGCCCTTGAATACTTTCTGGTTCAATTCTATAAATTCAAGCAATGTCAGAAGCGATGCGTACTGAGAATGTAAATCCTCATTGCTATCAAACGGGGCCTTGAAATTGATTCCCGCTTTTGGGATTGAAAAGCAGACCAGCGACTTTTTGCCCTCGGGTCCTGCTTTTTCCCGCTCGTATGATCCAAAATAACATTCCATGCCACTGATTACTACAAAGAGCGTGCCTTGTTGAAATTAATGTTATTAATTTGTTAATAATATTGTGTTGCAATGAGTTATGGGGGGTGTGGAAATGTGGAAAACTGTTAGATGTGAATTGAATTTCGTAAATTTGTGGACAAATGGTTGCAGATGGCATAATGGATTATGGGATTGACGAACAGCGAATAATCGATATATTGATAAAAATCAGTTCATTTCGGAGGACTATATGTTCAGATATTTTTTGACACTATCTATTCTTCTCATACTACTCATTTCAGCCTGCGACAAAGATTCCACCGGGCCGGAAGAAATAGTCGAATGGGATTATTCTTACACTGGCGACATCAACCTAAATGGAATTGCCTACGAAATTGCCGATGCGATTGTGTTTATCGATTATTTCGTTTTTGGGAGAGATTCTTTTACAGTCAATGTTGATTCACAAAGAATTGCATCTGAAATTAATCATAATGGAAAACCATTAGAAATATCTGACTTTGTATATATGTGTCGTATTATTGTTGGAGATGCATTACCGCGAGAAAGAATACCGGATAGTTATTCAATGAATGCATTTTATGATGGACATACAGTATTTGTGGATGGTCTGTGCAATGCTGTAGCAATGACTTTTAAAGGTAATGCAAACGTGCAAATATGCGAAAGTAATTCGACTATGCAAATGCGAAGTAATTTTGACGGAGTTAATACCAGCGTATTTGTATATACATTTGATCAGGTTTCTTACTATAATGATCTAGTATATTCAGATGCAGAATTGATATCAATAAAGGCCGCCGGTTATGACGGAGAAAATATATACTGTAAAATTTTAACATCACCTGACATCGAGATATATTTTGGACAAAAACAAATATATCCTAATATCAAAATCGAAATGTATTTTAGAAAAACTGCTAAATGGGAATTAACTTGTTTTGAGGCCTATCGAAATCCGAAAGATAATGTTGCCTATTTCAGCGGAATCAATAGTGCAGGTTTTTATACTATTAATTGGGATGCCACCGGTTTAAGGGAGGGTGATTATAGAATCGTTCTAAAATCTGATGATGTCGAAATGATCGAAGGAATATTTCGGCTATCTTGGGACAATGAATATTGGTATTTTTACGATTTACATTATTTTCAGTAAACTTAAGTAAGGCGGAAGTCGAATGACTCCCGCCATTTTATATCTTCTTTAAAATGCGGCGATAAAACCGGCAACGAAGCGGTTTTCATCGTTTAAGATATCAAATGTATTTTCGACAATCAAACGAAGGTTCGTTTTTACCAGATAGCCGGCATGCACCGTGAATGTCTCATAATCGGCATCGTTGTCGTCACTGTCGACCATATTGTAAAGGAGCGTCCCATACAGTTTCGAACGATCACCCTCCGGCATAAAGATCAACTCTGCCATCATGCCCTCGGTTTTGATTTCATCGTCCGGTTTCGTAGTCTCGAATGACGGGTTATCATCGGTCCGCATAAGGTATTGGAAATTAAGTTCCAGATTTTCCTTGTAGCTCAAGGTGGCGTCACCTCCGAACATGGTCAATTCGTTCGGATTATCAAACCCCTCCTTACCGTAATATCCGAACCCTCCAATCCGGGCGAAATCGGTCAGCCCCTGAGATATCCGTCCCATAAAATTCTTATATTTGTCGTTGTCGTACGTCCTGAAATCATCGGCAGCACCGATACCGTTACCGTTGATCAATTCGAAGATTATATCCGTCCCGGTCTCAAGTCCAAGGGTGATCATAAAACCGCGGTCATAAGCGAGATTGGCCATCGATGAGTCACCGATCTTCGTCTTATAAAGTATATAATCCTCATAGGTCAGCCGGAGTTCACGTTTAAACAAAGGGTCACAAACCTGAAACTGCCCGATATAGATATCAAGATCCTGTTTGAACAGGTTGTTGAACATGATATAAGCATCCTCAACACCGGCCACTTCACCCCGCTCGCTGAAGAAGAAATAAAAATAATAGGCGATATTCTTGGTCAAGGCGCCGCCCGAAAGCAGTTTAATATTATATGGAGTTGTCAGATCGATATTTTTCTCGGTTTCGGTCTGATGTTTAACAAATCCTTCCATCCGCACCGCGAACGGCAACTCACGAATCAGATCGAGCCTATCGTCACCCGATTCGACAAAATAACGAGGGGCGTCTTTGTCTTCGAGGACAAAGCCATTCCCGGCAAATTCGTTGCCATACTCCTTCAATCGCGGAATCGGAGCATGACAAGTATTGCACGACATCCGGTACTTCCGGGCAAATGCCGGTATCGCCTGTGTCAGCGACGGAATCACTGTCAGGATAAACAGCGAAATAACCAGGCTCATAATAATTGTTTTTCCAAAATTCCGTTTATACATAATATCCTCCCTAATCAAAAATCTCAATGGTCGTGAAATGGTTGTTTACCGGAATGATTTCCGATTCCTCGGTCGGAACATTAAGGAACTCGGCCACCGGCGTCATCAGCTTTTGATAATTAAGGGTCGCCGTGACAGTCATCGGTCCGGGAGCCACTTCGAACGGCAATTCAAAGGTGAATGTTTCCAGCTTGGTTTCCCGTGGGCCAAATCGGTAATCGACCCCGAGTGATTTTGTATTCCACTGTTGAATCGTGATCCGTCCCTGAGGATCGAGATACGGCATCCGGAAAATCCGGTCGCCGAACGGAACGCCGTCGCGCTGGACCCCTTCAAAGTCGGGGATATTCTTGGCAATTCCCATATCCTGATAGCCGAGAACATCGGAGGAAATAGTATATTCCTCACCCTCGAAACCTTTTTTGTCGACCGGAAGATGATACGCATTTCCGGCGGCGTCGACCGCTTCAACATGTAACCAGAGAATCCGATCCTCGACCGATCCACTCGGGAACTTGTGGCCTGTTTTTTGATTGAACAGAGCAATTGTGAACTTGACCGTTTCGCCCGGTTCCGCTTGCCTGATATCAGGATGAATCCTCAGTTCGACCGTTCCGGCCACTTTGCCGGGATCATGGGCACCATGGAACAGATGCTGGCGAGCGTCCGGGTAAGTATTGCCCATCGAGGCGGTTTGAGCCTCGGCATAGGTCATATGGCAGTCGTGACATTTAACGCCCTGAGCGGCGTATGGTCCCTCCTGCCATTCCAAATGAGTCGATTTAACCCAGACACCATAAGGGCTTTTCTCATTATGGCAGGTTCCGCAGAATTCGGCCGTCGCAAGAAATTCTGATTTCTTGACATTGTGTTCCGGCGATTGGCCGGTTCCTCGCGGGCCGAATTTGGTGTCGCCCGGTTCGGAAATATAATTGCCATTAAACGGCGTATCACCGCGGAAGCCGGTGATAGTATGACAAACCTCGCACGAGACTGCTTCGTTGGCCCGGCTGTTTTCCTCCGGACGGGGTGGAGGTGTGTCGCCAGCCATAAAGGCGAGAGGAGTATGGCAGATATTGCACCCGTCTTTAACCTCGGCCACCACCGGGTCTTTTCTAGCGTGAGGGATAGCCAGGTCGAAATATTCAATCTCGTCCCAATGATGAACGTACGCCTGCGACATCATCGCCTGTTCCCATTGACGGTAGATATCGATATGGCACGAGGTGCCGCAGTATTCCGGCTTATCATAGTCGGCATATTTTCGCGAATTGAAATTGGGATCCTCCGCGCCGGCCTGCATCGCTATACATAGCAGTAGAACCGCCAGGAAGATCATAAATTTTGATAGTTTCATATTACTCTCCTGATAGTAGGTTGTTCCGATATTCGATTATTTTTACTCTCGGTTTTTTGTTTTGTGCATTAATATTATATAACCGATCAGATAATGCACTGTCAAGTCTAATTTAAGTTAATGCAATTAAAAAAGTTACAATAATTATACTGGACCAATATTGTCGCTATTGCCTAATACGGCGTAACTCCCTTTACAAGAATATCTTAGCAAACCGCTGAAGGTCCTGAAAGTGTTAGTACTGGCCTGAAAGAAAATGAGGATAAAATTATCCGATTAATTATTACAAAAATATATAGTATTGATTAAACAGATTATATATATTATCGTCATCTATACGAAGTGATTTTTGTCGTTGAGTTTCATTTCGTGTTGTCGAAAATTCTAAATTTCGGGGGAGGTATGCAAATATTTAAATTACTAATCGGTTTAACATTATTGTCGCTTATAATCTTATCCTGCGAAAAGGAAAAAATTGTCTATTGCGATATTGAAGATACCGGCAAGGTAACCGTCGCCGGAACCGTTTTTGCGGTCAAATGTCCCAATGGCTGGGGCGGAAGCGGCGTCTCCTCCAACCAGATACACGGTTGAAACGGGGGTTAAGGCGAAGGTGATGTTTGAAAGATCAGATTACACCGGCGGCATGACCTGGACCGATGACTCGTCCGACTTTTCAATAGAACTCGACACCGGAGTTTATCGTATCATCTACGAATGCGGTCACATGTTTCCGGATACTTTTTATAACTTCTATATTTTCAGCGACACCAATATTGATGTAACTCTGGCCTATATGATGGAACGGCATGATTCACTCAAATTCGCTTTTCGATATAGTGATGCTTCCGATTCGCTGGGCGATTCGGAAGAATATACGCTGCTTGATAATTTAAATTATTTCATGGGTTTTCCTTTTGATTTGGAAAATGCAAGAGTCGAAAGATATTTATCAAGCCGCTATTCTGTGATATATCATGTAAAAGTCGATTCGAATACTTATGCCTGGCAAGTTATGCTGGGGGCAGATTTTATAATTCATAGAAGTTCATTATATCAATATTTGACGGTTGAACCATATGAGTTTTTCTGTATGTTTTAAGAATTGTTCCGGTAGTCACCCGTAGATCGTAGGAGCCGAATTCCGGCGGAAGCCGGAAAAGAAACCGGACATAACCGAATAGAACATTTCCGCACAGTCCCCTTCATTTCATTCTCTTCATTCTTCAGGGTCCTCGACAGGACCATTGGCAAGGCGTGTGTCACCCGACCGAAATGGATCCTCGCTTTTGCGAGGATGACTTTATAAAGCGAATCCCGCGAAGCGCAAAATCAGGCCAAGCCGGCCAACCACATAAATCCCCAAACGACTTGATTTTTCTGCGTAAAAATGTTAACTTATGCGATTAAAATTAGATTGGAGAAGAATGTGTTTGATAAAGATTTTTTAGATAATCTCGCTGAGAAAAAACAGAAATGGAATGCGGAGTCCGAAAAGTTCCGAGGTAAAACCACTCGTCCGAAATTTATAACGGTTTCCGGCGAGGAGGTCAAAGAGCTATACACGCCCGATGATGTCAAAAATATTAACTATGACGCTGAAATCGGGTTCCCGGGCGTTTTCCCTTACACTCGCGGGGTGCACAATACTATGTATCGCAGTCGGTTGTGGACGATGCGCCAGTTTTCCGGAATGGGCAATGCCAAACAAACCAATGAGCGGTACCATTACCTTCTGAAAAACGGACAGACCGGTTTATCAGTCGCCTTTGATTTGCCGACCCTGATGGGCTACGATTCCGACCATGTGCGCTCGCTTGGCGAAGTTGGCAAGTGCGGCGTCGCGGTTGACTCATTAGCCGATATGGAAATTATATTCAACGGAATTAATCTCGGCGATGTTTCGACTTCGATGACAATCAATGCGCCCGCCTCGGTTTTGCTGGCGATGTTATTGGGTGTCGCCGAAAAGCAGGGGGTGCCATTTCAAAAGGTCCGCGGGACGCTCCAGAATGATATTTTAAAAGAATATATTGCGCAGAAAGAGTGGATTTATCCTCCGGAACCATCGATTCGTCTGATTACCGATATGATGTCGTTCTGCACCGACCATGTCCCGCAGTGGAACACAATTTCGATTTCGGGCTATCATATCCGCGAGGCCGGTTCGACCGCCGCTCAGGAACTCGCCTTTACACTCGCCGACGGGTTTACTTATATAGAGTCGGCGATTGCCGACGGTCAGGATGTCGATGCTTTTGCGCCAAGATTATCGTTCTTTTTCAATGCTCATCAGGACTTTTTCGAAGAAATTGCCAAATATCGCGCGGCGCGGAGAATTTATGCCCGCCGGATGCGCGACAAATATAAAGCGAAAAACGAGCGCTCCTGGCTTTTGCGGTTTCATACGCAGACAGCGGGATGCTCGCTAACGGCGCAACAGCCGGAAAACAATATCATGAGAACCGCCTTCGAGGCTCTCTCCGGGGTGTTGGGGGGTACTCAGTCGTTGCATACCAATTCAATGGATGAAACGCTGGCATTACCATCGGAGAAGGCGGTCCTTATAGCACTCAGGACCCAGCAGATTATTGCCCACGAGACCGGCGTGACCAATACGATCGATCCGCTGGCAGGATCGTACTTTGTCGAGGCGATGACCGACAAGATGGAGGCCGATGCCGAGGCGTATCTTGATGAGATTGAGCGCCGGGGCGGGGTGCTGAAGTGCATTGAGGACGGGTACCTTCAGCGGGAAATCGCCAACGCGGCTTATCGCTATCAGCGCGAGATTGAAAAGAAGGAGCGGATAATAGTCGGCGTTAATGATTATGTGATGGACAACGATGAGATTACAATTCCGATTTTAAGAATCGATGAATCAATCGCGACCGACCAGATCGCTTTTGTCAAGAAAGTCCGCGAGGACCGGGATAATGACAAGGTGAAGCGGACGCTTGAGGATTTGCAGACGGCGGCCAAGGGCAACGGCAATACCATGAAAGCGATGTTGGATTGTGTCCGGGTTTATGCAACTGAGGGTGAGATTTGCGATGCTCTCAAACCGATTTTCGGCGAGTATACGGAACCCCCGATTATATAGGAATTAATTAATTATTTGGAATAAACGAAACTATGGCAGAGAAAATTAGAATCTTATTGGCGAAACCGGGGCTCGATGGGCACGATCGCGGAATCAAAGTGATTGCCGCGGCGTTCCGCGATGCCGGTTTCGAGGTCATCTACACCGGTCTCAGGCAGACCCCGGAGATGATTGTTAACGCCGCGATTCAGGAAGATGTCGATGCAATCGGCGTATCGGTCCTTTCGGGTGCGCATATGACCCTTTTCCCGGCAATTAAAAATCTTTTAACCGAAAAGAAAGCGGACAATATCATTCTATTCGGCGGCGGAATTATTCCCGATGAGGATATCATTGCGCTGGAGAAAATGGGTATCGCCAAACTATTTACGCCGGGCGCGACCACCGAACAGACAATCGAGTATGTCCGCAATTCCATTGGCGGCCGCAAAAAAGATGACAAAATAATGTAAGGCGACTCAGGTGCCTTGCTCTTGTGCTTCTGTGGGATGGTAATGTTATTCCTCGAAGATTGAACATAGGACAGGGTTGCCGTTTATAAATTAAAAAATAATAATGGATTACTTAAAAATAATGGAGGTATGATGGCTTATAATGTAGACCCGAAACAACAGCCGATCCGCGAGATGGTCAAGGCTTTTGCCGAGAAGGAAATTGTTCCGGTTTGCGCCGAATTGGATCGCAAGGATGAGGCGTTTCCGCATGATTACTACCAGAAACTGGCCAAGGCCGGTTTGGTGGGATTTATGATGCCGAAAGAGTACGGCGGCGGCGGATATTCAAATCTGGAATATATCACCATGGTTGAAGAGCTGGTTTATTGGGATCCCCCGACGGGACTTCTGGCGGCGGTTCCGCAACTGGCGACCTACCCGATTTTTACTTTTGGTACCGAAGAGCAGAAAAAGAAATATGTAGCCAAGTGCGCCTCGGGCGAACTGATCCCGGCCTTTGTCCTGACCGAGCGTAATGCCGGTTCCGATGCGGCCAATCAGGAGACGGTGGCGATGATTGACGGCGATAATTTTGTTATCAACGGTGAAAAGATATTTATCATGCATGGCGATGCCGCAACTTTGGCGGTACTGTTCTGCAAGATTGGCGATCAGGGCGATGCCCGTCCGAAAGTCTCGACCATTATCGTTGAGACCAAGGGTCTGGAAGGCTGGAAGCCGCGCACTCTCAAACATAAGATGGGCATGCGGGCGGCGACGACCGGCGGAATTCATCTGAAAGATGTTCGCGTTCCGGTGACACAGCAGTTGGGAGAGACCGGCAAGGGCTTTAAGATTGCAATGAATACTCTTGATGGCGCCCGGATCGGTGTGGCGGCGCAGGGTGTCGGTTTGGCGCAACGCGCGCTCGATGAATCAATTAAATATGCCAAGACCCGTATAGCATTCGGTTCCCCAATTGCCAAATTGCAGGCAATTCAATGGATGATTGCCGAGATGGCGACGCAGACCGAAGCAGCCCGGTTGATGACCTACAAAGCGGCGCAGTTACAGGATGCCGGTGAACGGTTCTCGATGGAAGCGGCCCAGGCGAAAATGTTTGCTACCGAGGTGGCGCATTTCTGTATTGACCGCGCTATGCAGATTCACGGCGGGTATGGATATATCGGCGAATTTTCACCGATTGAGAAACTGTACCGCGACCAGCGCGTTCTGGAAATCTATGAGGGCACCAATGAGGTCCAGCGCCTGGTTATTGCCGGCGGACTTC
Organism: Candidatus Zixiibacteriota bacterium; assembly: GCA_043825815.1. Lineage (GTDB taxonomy): Bacteria > Zixibacteria > MSB-5A5 > GN15 > PGXB01 > JBDRRI01. The sequence continues at coordinate 11,434 of JBDRRI010000207.1, read as the reverse complement.
TCAGGTAACGCATGAAATTCGGAGCTTTTGAAATAATCCCCTTCGTCGAGCAATCGTTCAAGCTCGACGGAGGGTCAATGTACGGCGTCGTCCCCAAAAAAATCTGGAGCCGGTTTATCGAATCGGATGAAAACAATATGATTCCGATGGACACCAATCTGTTTGCGGTCAAAGCGAACGGCAAAAATATTCTACTTGATACCGGGTTCGGCGACGCCATTTCTGAAAATGAATTAAAAATGTACTCGGTCACTCGCGAGACAAAAATTGAATCGGGCTTGAAAGAGATAGGCTTGTCCTCCGATGATATAAATATTGTTTTCCTGACGCATCTTCACACCGACCATGCCGGCGGGACGGTCAAGCTCGATGGCGATAAATTCGTTCCCCGGTTTAAAAATGCAAAGTATCTCGTCCAGAAAATCGAATGGAACGATGCTATGAATCCGAATGAGCGGACCGCTGCGGTCTATATTCCGGAAAGATTGAAGGTATTGGAAGAGGCGGAACAATTGGAACTTCTCGATGGCGATACTGAGTTTTTTCCGGGATTAAAAGCGGTTATCACCGCCGGACATACGCCCGGCCATCAGGCGATTGAGATGACCTCGGACGATATTACGGTAGTATACTATGCCGATATCGTACCCTCGTCGCATCATATTCGCGTCCCGTATGTGGCCGCGGTTGATCTTGACCCGTTGACGACAATGAATGTTAAGCGGCGGCTGGTCGATTTCCTCCTAGAGGGTGAACGATACATAGTATTTGATCATGATATAGAAATAAAAATTGGCCATTTGAGACAGGATGGCAAAAAAGTTTTGGTGGATAAAGTGGAAGCCTGAGATAGGCTTCCTTTTTTATTGGTCGGGGTACGGACTCCGATAGGGCAAAAATAAATAAATGGCAGTTTTATGGATCTAAAAGAAAAACTGAATAGACTCGAGGAAATGCGCCGTCAGGCCCGGCTCGGCGGCGGCGAAAAACGCATTCAATCCCAGCATGATAAGGGTAAACTGACCGCCCGCGAGCGGCTGGAACTTCTGCTCGACAAGAACTCTTTCGAAGAGTTCGATATGTTTGTCACGCATCGCTCGTCTGATTTTGGATTGGAAAAACAAAAGGTTCTCGGCGACGGCGTCGTGACCGGTTGCGGAACGATCGACGGCCGCAAGGTGTTTGTCTTTTCGCAGGATTTCACTGTATTTGGCGGATCGTTATCCGAGGCGCATGCGGAAAAAATTTGCAAGATTATGGATATGGCGATGAAAGTCGGGGCGCCGGTAATCGGCTTTAACGATTCCGGCGGAGCGCGGATTCAGGAGGGCGTGGTTTCACTTGGCGGTTACGCCGATATATTTCTCCGCAATACGCTGGCTTCGGGGGTAGTCCCCCAGATTTCAGTCGTTATGGGACCGTGCGCCGGCGGTGCAGTGTACTCACCGGCTATCACTGATTTTATCCTGATGGTGAAAAATACATCGTACATGTTTGTTACCGGACCGAACGTAGTAAAAACGGTTACGCACGAGCGGGTCACTTCCGAGGAACTCGGCGGGGCCATTACGCATTCCTCGAAGTCGGGTGTTTCTCATTTTGCCTGCGAAAACGAAGCCGATGCAATTGCGATTTTAAGAAAACTGCTCAGCTATATTCCGCAGAACAATATGGACGATGTCCCGATTATTGATACGCATGATCCCTTTGACCGCACCGACGAGGCGCTCAATACAATCGTTCCGGAAAATCCGAACAAGGCATACGATATCAAAGAGGTAATTACGCGGATTATGGATAACGGCGAATTTCTGGAGGTGCACGCCGATTACGCCCAGAATATTGTGGTTGGATTTTCACGACTGGGCGGACGCTCGATCGGGATTATCGCCAACCAGCCGATAGTGCTGGCCGGATGTCTCGATATTGCCTCATCGCTTAAGGCGGCAAGGTTCATTCGTTTCTGTGATGCCTTTAATATCCCGATTTTAACTTTCGAAGATGTTCCCGGTTTCCTACCCGGTGTTTTTCAGGAGCACGGCGGTATTATCAAGCATGGCGCCAAACTGCTCTACGCCTACTGCGAGGCGACTGTCCCAAAAATCACGGTGATTACGCGCAAAGCGTATGGCGGGGCATACGATGTTATGAATTCCAAGCATGTACGCGGGGATATGAACTATGCCTGGCCGACAGCGGAAATTGCGGTGATGGGACCCAAGGGTGCGGTGGAGATTATTTTCAAGAAAAATATTGCCGAGGCCAAAGATAAACAGGCGGAAACTGATAAACTGACGGAGGATTACCGAGATAAATTCGCCAATCCGTTTATTGCGGCGTCGCGGGGATATATTGATGATGTTATCGAACCGAAAGAGACCCGTCCGCGGTTGATACGGGCTTTTGCGATGCTGGCCACCAAACAGGACTCCAACCCACCGAAAAAACACGGCAACATACCGTTGTAGAGGAAGGTTTATAAATGGCTGTCCCGACATATGAAGAAATTATGCTTCCCCTTTTGAAACTTATAGAAAGGGAAGAAAATATAAGTATAATACGTATAATAGAACGGCTTGTCTATGAAATGAATATTTCGGAGGCGGATGCAAAAGAACTTCTATCTAGTGGAAGGGAAAGGAAATTCAATAATAGGGTCAGATGGGCAAGGTTTTATTTATTAAAAGCTGGGCTGCTAGATTCTCCAAAACGAGGCACTACTGTAATTACAAAAACAGGGAAAGATATTTTAAAGGCTAAACCAAAGCAAGTTAATACAAAATACTTAAAAAATATCCCTACTTTTAAAAAATTTATTAATCAGGAGAAAAAAGGGAAAAAAGAGACAAAAGATATAAGTGTTTCGAAATCTACTCCTGAAGATCTATTGGAATCAAGCTATCAAATATTGAACGAATCTCTAGCGTCGGAATTATTAGACAAAGTAAAGAAAGCCGAACCGACCTTTTTTGAAAAATTGGTGGTCGAATTGTTATTAAAAATGGGTTATGGTGGGTCTCGAAAAGACGCGGGTGAAGCAATAGGTAAGTCTCATGATGGTGGGATTGATGGAATAATCAAAGAAGATAAACTCGGTCTCGATGTTATTTATATTCAGGCAAAAAGATGGGAAAATACTGTCGGTAGACCAATTGTACAAGCTTTTGCTGGAAGCCTAGAAGGAGTTAGAGCAAGACGGGGAATAATTATTACGACCTCGCAATTTTCTAAAGACGCACAGGATTATGTAAATAATATTGAAAAGAAAATTGTTTTAATTGATGGTCAAAGATTAACACAATTAATGATTGATTATGATTTAGCTGTCTCTAATGTTGCCACTTATGAATTAAAAAGAATTGATATTGATTACTTCGAGGATTAATATTTAATTATGCCTAATAAAATAAAAAAAATATTAATCGCTAATCGGGGGGAGATTGCGATACGGGTCATACGGGCCTGCCGCGATGCCGGAATTATTTCCGTTGCGGTGTACTCCGAATGCGATAAAACCGCTCTGAACGTTCGCTTGGCCGATGAGGCCTATTTTGTCGGACCGTCGCCGTCGAATAAAAGTTATCTGGTACAAGAGAATATTATAGCAGCGGCCAAAAAATCGGGCGCCGACGCGATTCATCCGGGATATGGATTCTTAGCTGAAAATGCACAATTTGCCAAACTATGCGAGGATAACGGTATTATTTTTATCGGTCCTAAACCGGAGACGATCGCTCTTTTGGGTGATAAACTCGAGGCTCGCAAATTGGCTGTCGCCGCGGGACTTCCGGTAGTGCCCGGAATAGAATTTGATAATTCGCAAATAGATAAAGTCGGCGTACAGGCTAAAAAAATCGGCTATCCGGTCCTGATAAAGGCGGCCGCCGGTGGTGGAGGCAAGGGAATGCGGGTCGTCGAAGATAAGAGTACACTCAAGGAGTCAATTCAATCAGCAATCCGCGAAGCTGGTTCGGCCTTTGGCGACGGCCGGGTTTTCCTTGAGAAATATCTTGAGAAACCGCGCCATATCGAAATACAAATTTTGACCGATAGTCATGGCGGAGCAATCTATCTAGGTGAACGGGAATGCTCCATACAAAGGCGGCATCAGAAGGTTATCGAGGAGTCGCCCTCGCCAGTCGTAACCGAGGAGTTGCGTCGGCGCATGGGAATGGCGGCGGTGAATATCGCCAAAGAGTCGAATTATCTGGGCGCCGGAACGGTTGAATTTCTGGTTGATAAAAATCTGGATTTCTATTTTCTCGAGGTCAACACCCGTTTGCAGGTAGAACATCCCGTGACAGAAATGGTCACCGGGATAGATCTTGTTCGGGAGCAGTTTGCTATTGCAGAGGGTAGGCCGATGTCGATCACTCAGGATGATATCAAGCCGAACGGTCATGCGATTGAGTGCCGTATATATGCCGAAGACGCCTCGCAGAATTTTATGCCCTCGATCGGACTAATCACCGAATACCGGGAACCATCCGGGCCGGGAATTCGGGTCGATTCCGGCGTTGTGGCTGGAATGGAAATCCCAATGTTTTATGATCCGATCATTTCCAAGATGGTTGTCTGGGGAAATAGCCGACTGGAGGCTATCGAGCGGACGATTCGCGCTTTGACTGAATATCGTATTTCCGGGGTTAATACGACGATTGAATTCGCCTATGCTGTAATGCATTCCGAACGTTTCCGCGCGGGCGACCTCTCGACCGATTTTATCGATCGCGAATTTCCTGATCGTCAGTTTAGTGTTAACACCGAACATAAGGTTTTTCGGGCGGCGATGGCTTCGGTTTTATACGAATATATTAAGAGCGGTCAGGTTTCCAATACGATTGATGATAACGGAAATTCTCTCTGGGTGAAAAATTATCGCGGCGATGGGATCAAACGATTGAAATAGAGTGCATTATGAGTGAAATGAAAAATAGATATATTGTAACGGTTGATGATAAAGAATTTGATTTGTACCTTTCTGCCTCCAATGAAGGCGGAAAATATATAATTGAGCATGAGGGAGTACAATATAAAATTGTCGCCGACTCTTTGACCGATAAGAAATTTCTCTTTAAAATCGACAATATGTCCTCTGAAGTCGATATCGTTCGCAAAGATGATTATCTCGAGGTATTTCTTGAGGGCAAAGAGATGATTTCGAAAGTCGAGCCGTATTATTTGGCCGAACTGAGGAAAATGGCCGGTGAGAAGTCCGGTCATACCAAGATGGCAATTTCCGCGCCAATGCCCGGATTGGTTTTACAAATTGACGTAAAATCAGGGGACAATATTAAAAAGGGACAAACATTATTGATTATCGAAGCAATGAAAATGGAAAATATGATAAAATCCCCTCATGACGGAATTATTAAAGAGATTTATGTTTCCGCCGGAGAGGCTGTTAATAAAAACGAGAAACTCGTGGAGTTTGAATAAATGTCGGATAAAAAAATGACGACTTCGGGAATAGAAATGCCCGTGGTAGCATCTCCGAAGCAAATGAGTAACATGTCGCTCAGCGAACCCGGAGAGTATCCATTTGAGCGCGGTATCTACCGTAATATGTATCGCGGTCGGCTGTGGACGATGCGGCAGTACGCCGGTTTTGGGACAGCCGAGGAAACCAATAAACGGTTTCGGTATCTGCTCGGTCGCGGGCAAACCGGTCTTTCAGTAGCGTTTGATCTGGCCACGCAGATTGGTTATGATTCCGATGATCCGCTGGCTCGGGGAGAGGTCGGACGGACGGGTGTGGCGATTGATTCTCTGGCCGATATGGAACTGCTTTTTGATCAAATTCCGCTTGGCGAAGTATCGACATCGATGACGATTAATTCAACGGCAATTGTTCTTTTAGCGATGTATATGACGGTGGCCAAAAAGCAGGGAGTCACCGAGGATAAAATTTCAGGAACGATTCAAAATGATATCTTAAAGGAATTTATTGCCCGCGGGACATATATCTATCCGCCGGAACCGTCGATGCGCCTGATTACCGATATTTTTTCCTATGCCAAAGATAACCTTCCCCGATTCAATACCATTTCAATATCCGGTTATCATATCCGCGAGGCCGGAGCGACAGCGGTGCAGGAGATAGCTTTCACAATTGCCGATGCTATCGCCTATGTCGAGGCGGCTGAAAAGGCCGGTCTGGATATCGATGATTTCGCACCAAGGCTTTCGTTTTTCTTTGCCGCGCATAGTAATCTTCTCGAGGAGGTTGCCAAATTTCGGGCGGCGAGAAAAATCTGGGCGAAAATAATTAAGGAAGATTTTAAGGCCAAATCGGAAAAATCGATGCTCCTTCGGTTTCATACACAAACAGGCGGTTCAACCCTGACAGCACAACAACCGGAAAACAATATTGTCAGAACGACGCTTCAGGCATTATCTGCAGTTCTGGGCGGAACCCAATCATTGCATACCAATTCTTTCGACGAAGCTCTGGCTCTTCCTACCGAAAAATCGGCCGAGATAGCTCTTCGGACCCAACAGATTATCGGCTATGAATCGGGAGTGGTTGATACCGCTGATCCTCTGGGCGGTTCTTACGTCGTTGAATATTCGACCGAACAAATTGAGAAAAAGGTACTAGAGAAACTTGAGGAGATTAAATCACGAGGCGGCGCGGTTAAATGTGTTGAAAGCGGTTATTTTAAACATGAGATTGCTCAATCGGCATATTTATATCAGAAAGCGATTGAAAAAGAAGAAGCTATAATCGTCGGTATTAATAAATTCCAAACTAAGGAAAAACCGCTTGAGGATATCCTGAGGGTCGATCCCTCTCTCGAAACCGAACAGGTTAAAAAACTGCAGGAATTGCGAAAAAATCGCGATAACACGGCGGTTGATAAATGTATAAAGGAATTGGAAGAAACAGCCAAGAGCGATGTAAATATGGTTCCAGCGGTTTTACAAGCGGTCGAGAACTATGCGACATTGGGAGAAATTTCTAATTGTTTAAGAAAACTCTGGGGAGAATATCATGAAGTATTATAAATATTTGATGGTGCTTTTAATTTTGGTTATTATGGTCGGATGCGGTCAAAATCAAAAAACGGATAGTAACATAACCACCGAGGCCGCTATGTCAGATGAAGACCAGATTCGGGCGATTTTGACTGAGTATATCGATCGGGTTAAAGAGGGCGATAAAACGGTCCTGTATGAAAATGAATTTAAATATTATACCGATTCCGTGACGCTTTCGATGTATATGGAATTGCCGAGAGTGTTGGATTATAAATATGATTCACTTTATAATATGATTATTGATTCGATAAATATTATGGATGATTCCGCGGCATTGAGAGTCAGAGTTCAGTATTTATCGGCTTCCGGCGGCATTGTCGATAAGCCATATCCAATGAAAGTCTACAAACGATATGATGAGAAATGGGTAAGACCGTATCAATCAAGCTATGCCATAGAAAAAGAGTTTATAGAACGATACAAAGAATATCTTAAGGCCATTGGTGAAGATGAGGGAAAGTAGAGGAAATTATGACTGATATATCGCACGTTGGGATTGCGGTAGAAAATCTTGAAGAAGCGATAAAAAAGTTCACGGATATTTTCGGCTATGGGCCATCGGAGACGGTTGAAATGGACGATATGAATCTTCGGGTTGCCCTCTTTTCAAAAGACAATGGTTCAACCGGTAATGTCGAACTTTTGGCTCCGACTGATAAACCGTCATCAATAAAAAAATACCTGGAAAAGAATGGTTCGGGATTGCATCATATTGCGATTGTAGTGGATGATATTGAAAAAAAGCTGGCCGAGTTGAAAGAAAAGGGTTACCGGCTTATAGACGAGATTCCTCGCGTGGGAGCAATGGGACACAAGATCGCTTTTGTTCACCCTTCATCGGTTAATGGCATTCTTTTTGAGTTGGTGCAGAAATAAAATTAATTTAAGTCGGGAGATAAGATGCAGGATATTTTTAAATTTGCTATGAAGATGGAAATTGACGGCAAGATGTACTATGAGAAACAGGCCGCCAAAACCGACAATCCTAAACTTAAAGAGATTTTATTGACTCTGGCCGAAGAAGAGAATCGGCATATTGAAGTGTTTCGGCGACTTTCCGAAAATATCGATGATATCGGTTCCGGTGATATTTTGGCCGGGGGTGAGACTCTTAAGAAAGTGCAGAATATTTTTGAGAAGCTTTCATCCGGCGAAGAAAAAGTGCCTTTTGGAGGTGATGCTATTTCGGTTTGGACCGAGGCTTTAAGGACCGAAGAAAAAGCTGAGCAGTTTTATAGAATTAAGGCTGATGAAGATAGCAATAAAGGCCGAAAAAAGCTTCTGAATAGAATTGCCGACGAAGAGAAAAATCATATTATGATGATTGACAGCATTCTGATGTTTATGAAAGATCCTGCCACTTTTATGGCCTCTACTCAATATATGAATTTCAAATCGCTGGAAGGAAGATAGTTACAAACTTGCATGGGTGGATGAGGCTGTCTTTCGTTCTTTGCCGCATCGACTGCATTTGGTAAATTCAACATGATTGACTTTGCGGCAGTAATCGCATCGCCAATGCGAGCCGGAGTCCAACCCAAGCGGGTTTTTTGATTTTTGCACTCTTCGATTGCGAGCATAGAAAAAGGCGGCCAGAGCTAATATCAACATCACCTGCAGGTAAGGCAAAACCGATCGGCGGACAAAAAGCTCATCGGCAACAACGTCATCTAACTGGAATGATCCCAAAATAGTATCAAAATCGGGTGATTTCGCCGCAAAATTATTTTCTTCAGATTGGGCTATCATAAAATAAAAAATTTGCTGTTTGTTTATATTCTTTAATACAATTCCTTTTAAATATTTATGAATATATTGATTACTCTCTTTTTGAAAATCAGTATAGTTATAATCAAATTCGGCTTTACCGCCCGATATTCGACAATCAATCGCCTTATCTTCGGATATGCGGATCCCAAGATCATTATATAAACCCAAAATGCCTTCATAGAGATCGTCTTCCGATCTTATAATATCATCGGTTCCTATAAAATGCCTGACTATTGTCAGTATCGTCAATTCATTTTCACCTATTGTTATTGAGTTGGCCTGGCTGGTGTCGAGTTGCCATTCGGAAGGATATTCAAAGGAGCAAGCCATTGATGACGAATGATAAAAATCAGTCTTGGCATTTATTGAAATAGATAAAAACAAAATAGATATTAATACTAATGTCTTCATATTATTTATATCGGGAAATTGTGATAGATATGAAGGTTTCGACTCAGCGGCGGACTAATTCTTTTTATCCGTCGATTTTGACTTCTTGCCGGAAGAGCTTTTTTTGGAGTCGTAATAAGCTTTGGTAGTAGCGGACTGAAAATCAGCCATCAGGGAATTAATGGTCTTTTCGACCGCATAGCCAATAAATTTCTTTTTTTCCATTGAGGCCGAATAAAGATAAGAATGGCTTACTTTTTCCCTTTTAAGAAAACCTTTGTCGGTTAAGCGAGACATGATCGTCATAATGGTTGTATAGGCGTATTTATTATTTTTATTTATGAAATATAAGGCTCGCTTCACCGTGAGCGGGCCATTAGCCCACACAATATCCATGACAATAGCCTCGAGCCGGCCAAAAAATTTTTCTATCCCGCCATTCTGGGGGTCGACCTTAATTTTTATATCAGAATCATCCGCCATGTTCAATCATGTCGGGGGCGTTTGTGGTCAAAAACCATTTTTACACCGAGAGCTATTAAAATTATTGGCCAGAAATAATCCCAAAAATCGCCATATATTATTCCCATTCTGGATAGAACCAGTAAAATCCCGGCGATAACAAGAGCAATTCCAAAAAACATATTTTTCTCCTTAGAAAATTACGTTTGAAATATGAAAATCTCGAGGACGACTGTCAACAAGAATGTTATAACGGGTGGTCTTCTACAAATTATTTCTAACCGCCTGAAGATTAGTCCCGGGAACCTGCGGGTCAATAGCGCATCCGGGACCGAATATTAACCGGTCATTTTGATATTTGTGTTTTAGTCTGGAAATTTCATTTTTTATTTCATCCGGTTGGCTGTGCCAAAGCCACCCCTTATCGTCAAGTCCGGCAATTGCCACTTTGTCCGGAAACTTTTGCAGGAACGCGTCCAGATTCATATTGGTCGGATTGGCCGATTCCCAATTAATCAATTTAACCGAATAGTCGGTTAGCTCGGCCAGATAGTTATTCGAGTGGCAGACATGCAATATATTAAGCGCCTCCGTTCCGGTTGCTTTTATTAGACGCACATCCAACGGTCGGCAGATTTTATTGTACTGCTTAAGACTCATTGTCTCCGATGAGGCAAATTCGAGTGTAGCGTAAAATATCCCATCAGCGCCGGCATTGAGGCATTCTTTGATAAATATTTCATAGGTGGCGGTAATCCGCTCCAAAGCCTCGCATACTTTTGACTCTTCAATCTTCAGATGTTCCATCAACCTGGCGGTGCTTCCGATTAGATAGCGAGCAATCCCGAGCGGATTGAAAATAGTCATTAAAAGGGGCAGGTTTGGATCAGAGTCTTTTTTTATCAGGCTGATAGTTTTCAGATGATCTGCCAGTATCGGAGAAGTCACGGGAAGAATATCAATCTTATCCCAATCGGCAATCTCCTTAACGGCGAATTTTGTTTTGGTATGTTTTGTAAATTCATCGGTCGACCATTCCAGTTCGCATCCCCAATCCTCAACATGATACGACGCTCGCGGGTTTATTTTCATAAAATCCCAGTCGTATTTTTTTTGAAATTCGAGCATGGCCGCCGCCAGATTTCCCGGAGTAGATTCTCGATGATAAAAATGCCGCCAGATCGAAGCAGCCATTCGGTCGGTCTTTTCGCTGGCCATGATTCTTTCGATGCGTTCCCGATGTGAATATTTATCTTCAGCCATAATTCGTTTCCTCCGGTTAATTACATAATCATTTGAATAATAACGGATTAAAGCGCATTTTCCGCAATAAAATTAATGTGCAACATCTGAACATTGCAAAAAGCAAAGATATAGATACGCCCGCAAATGCCGATTATATCAATATTAATGATCTGGTATGTTATCTCTAAGCGGGAGAAAAGATGAAGGGTGCGATCTTAGTTGTCGATGACGAACAATCGATGTGTGATTTCATGGAAATCATGCTCAAGAAAGAAGGCTATCAAGTTACAACTACAATTTCCAGTCATGAAGCAATTCAATTGACATCTGTAAATAATTATGATTTGATAATTGCCGATATTATGATGCCGGAAATGTCTGGCATGGATCTCCTTAAAAAAATAAAGAAGGGCAGACCGGAACAGGAGTTTCTGGTCATGACCGCCTTTGCCTCGGTTGATACCGCCATTGAAGCGATGAAAGAGGGAGCGCTCGATTATATCACCAAGCCATTCAAGGTTGATGA
>JBDRRI010000206.1:0-17309 GCA_043825815.1 Candidatus Zixiibacteriota bacterium | reverse complement strand
CCCCGAAACCAATCAGATTCATAAAATCTTCTGACGGCGTTATTTGGAACGATTCCAGAATCGCAATGAGAGCAATATAAACCAACGCCAAATATATAATTGGTCGGAAAAATTCCGACCGCTGCTTAACATGTTGTATCGAATAACTGGCGGTTATACCAACAATAATTGCAATTAATACTAAGGGGAAATTAAATCGATGAAGAATACCAAGGATTAAGGCAAAGACAAAGACGTTTACGGTTGCGACTTCAGAATCAAATAGTACGGTAACTAATATTGAAAATATCGCTATCGGGTATAAATAAACCGAGGAATCCAATTTGATGCCGATGATATACACAAAAACCAATTCAATGGCATAAATAAAGAATAGCGCCAACAATTTTGGATTTGAAGCATAAATTTGATAATGAAAATAATATAGATATAGGTACAATATAAAAAACGAGGCCAATATCAGGGCGAACCGCGCCAACACCGGGAATATCAGCCAAGCTGTTGCATTATCCGCCGATTCCGATTGCTTTTGCTGATATATTTCAGCCAGGATTTCCGCCTGGCGTTCATTGATTTTGTCGCCGGCACGGGCAATTACATCTCCAACCGCCACAATCTCTTTAAATACCGGTACTTCTTCTTCCGCCGCAATCCTGCGGGCGGCAATTTCCTCGGCATTGACCCTGAGGTTGGAAACAATGAAATGCCGGCCCAATTCATAACAATCTTCAACATTTATACGCGTCTTTTCCGAACGCTTGTTTAAAATCGACCAAAAATTCATATAGGCCTGAGATAGGTCAACCAGCTTATCCCTGATATAGAACACTTCCCGCTTGCCGATCCTGACGATTACCGACTGGTTGGGCATTTCCGGCAGAGTATTCAAATTTGACAAAACACCGGAGAAATAAATATCATTTGTTAGGACTTCTTTAACGATTTTCCCATCCTGTTCGATATTCTGAATTTCTAACAGTCGCTCATAAATGTTTTCGCTATAAAACGGAAATTTATTAATAAGCTTATTGATTAGCGAATCATGCAAATTATTAAGATCCGTATTATTATTCTGCTTTTTACGTTCTTGATAAATCTTTATTGATTTATCAACCTCGTTGATAAATCTATCAAAATTAGACAATACGGAATCCACCAGATTGGAATTATAGTCGATAATTGTCGGAATCGTTTCAGAGGCGCTTTTTCGGTCTTGCTGCAATTCCTGGTCCGATTTGGTAATTACAATCTTGAATGGGGCGATAATATCCTTGCGGGCCACCTCGCCTTTTTGAGGGAAATCTAAAGGACGGAATAGATTTTCGGCCGGATAGATAAAGGCTACCAGAATAGCCGTCACGATAAGCATTAGATATTTATATATTTTACTGGAGGTGCGAGTCGATATATCTTGTCTCGTCTCGGCTTTTACTTTCAGCGTTCGTTTAATAAACCTTTTAAATCTTAACAAAATTCTATACATGATCAGGGAAATATAATCCCTCTACTCCTTGGTTATTTTTTTTTCTCGTACCGCTCGTACGCCCGAATAATCTGCTGAACCAAACGATGGCGAACGACATCCTTGTCCGTCAAATATATAAATTTTATGCCTTCGATTTTTTTCAATATCTTTTGAATTATCACCAAACCAGAAACTCTATTATGATCCAGGTCAATCTGAGTGATATCACCGGTGATTACGGCTCTGGAACCTTCACCCAAGCGAGTTAAAAACATTTTCATCTGCGCCGCGGTCGTATTTTGTCCCTCATCAAGTATGACAAAAGTATGATTTAAAGTCCTTCCCCGCATAAAAGCCAACGGTGCAATTTCAATAATCCCCAGCTCAATCAATTTTTTAATCTTATCGGCGGTCATCATTTCATGAAGGGCATCATATACAGGCCTTAGATAAGGGTCAACCTTGGCCCTGATATCGCCGGGAAGAAATCCCAGCGATTCGCCAGCTTCGACAGCCGGACGAACCAGAACAATGCGATTGACCGATTTGTCTTTAAGAGCCGCTACAGCCACGGCTACGGCTAAATAAGTCTTACCGGTTCCGGCCGGACCAATGGCAAAAACGACATCATTTTCTTCAATCGCCCTAAGATATTCTTTTTGTCCGACAGTCCGCGGCTTAATGCTCTTTTTAAGGGCGGCATTTAACATAATCTCCCCGGACATTATCTCTGCCGGACCACCATTGCCATCTTTGACCATATCGATGGCATAGCGAAGGTACTGCTCGGTTATATAATTGCCATCTTTGATCCTGGTGGCTAAATCATTAAACAAGCTAACAAGCTGATTGACATCCTCTTCAATACCGTCGAATTTGATAATATCTCCCCGGGCAATAATCGCCGGCGAGAAGGCCTTTTCAATTATTTTTAAATATATATCATTCTGGCCATACAGAAGCCTCGGGTCAAGACCCTCTATGGAAAACTCCTTTGATATCGTCTCTGACAATTTTAATTCCTCTAAATAATTATACGCCTAATCATTCTTTTTAATTTGAAGTCCTAATTCATCCAATTGTTGCTTATCAATATTGGACGGCGCTCCGTCCATAAGCGATTGAGCGGTCGCCGTCTTCGGAAAAGCAATTACATCGCGAATCGAATCACTCCCGGTCATCAGAGCAACAATTCGGTCAAGACCGGCCGCTATTCCCCCATGAGGCGGGGCTCCGTATTCTAACGCCCGAAGAAGAAAACCGAACATATTTTCGGCTCTCTCATTCGAGAGTCCCAGAATATTTAAAACTTTTTGCTGGAGTTCTCGGATATGAATTCTAATCGAACCCGAGGCCAGTTCGGTTCCGTTTAATACCAGATCGTACTGTTCCGCGCGGATTTTTCTTAACGGATGGTTAGTATCTCCCAGAGATAAATCGCTATCTTTGGCCAAATCAAAATATTTCATATCCTCATCAATCGGCATTGAAACAATATTATGCATCGCATCAAGGCGTTTTTCATCCTCATTATATTCGAATAATGGAAACCTGGTCACCCACATAAATTTCCAGGCCGACTTATCAATAAACTGATGAGTCTTGCCCAAATAAAGACGCAATTGCCCCAATATTGTTTCAGTCTTCCATTTCTTATCTGAGATGATAAGGACCGCATCGCCCGTTTCGGCTTTTGCTTTTAGACAAATTTTATCTTTGATTTCATCCCCAATAAATTTCAAAATCGGAGACTTATCCTCGCCCTCTTTTCTGAGAATGTAGGCCAGACCACCAGCTCCAAAACTTTTGGCCATTTCGGTCAAATCATCAATCTGCTTTCGAGAATATTCGGCTCCACCCTTAAAACAAATACCTTTCACCACACCGCCATTTTTTACCACATCGGCAAATACTTTAAATCCGCATTCGGCCACAATATTAGAAAAATCAATAAGTTCCATTCCAAATCGGGCATCCGGCTTGTCAATCCCCCATCGATCCATCGCTTCACTGTATTCATATTGCGGGAAAGGGGTTTCGAGCTTCACTCCCAGCACTTTATCGAATAGATATACCATCATATCTTCGATCACATTAAAAACATCGTCCTTTGTAACAAATGACATTTCCAAATCAATCTGGGTATGTTCCGGTTGCCGGTCGGCTCGAAGGTCCTCGTCGCGAAGACATTTAGCCAATTGAAAATATTTATCAAATCCGGAAATCATCAATATCTGCTTTAACAACTGTGGTGATTGCGGCAAAGCATAAAATTTTCCCTTATTGACGCGACTGGGAACCACGTAGTCGCGCGCCCCCTCAGGCGTCGAACGCATTAGCAAAGGCGTTTCTATCTCATAAAAATCTTTGCTGATTAAAAACTCTCTTATTGCCGAAGTTGCCCGATGCCGGGTCCTGATTGCTTCTTGTAACGGTCGGCGACGAAGATCCAGATAACGATATTCCAGTTTTAAAACTTCACTGGCATCAGGATTATCAACGATCTCAAAGGGAGGGGTTTTGGATTGGGATAATATTTCAAAAAAATCGCCCGCAACTTCAATTTCGCCCGTGGCCATTTTATCGTTGGAAGTTCCTGCTGGTCTTTGCTGAACCACACCGGAAACTGCCACAACAAACTCATGGCGAGCTTTAATAGCCGCCTCGAAAATATCCTTTTCCACCGTTTCAGGATTAAAGACAACCTGAGTCAATCCATAGCGATCACGAATATCCAAAAACAGTAGTCCGCCCAGATTCCTGTATTCCTGCACCCAGCCATTGAGGCGAACTTTTTCACCTATATTTTTGCCATTTAGCTGGCCGCAATTATGAGTCCTTTTTAAGTCATTGAAATTCGACAATTTATCTCCAATAAGCTTTTATCGTTTATATATTTAGTTCGGCAGTTGTTTATTATTAGTTAAGTCTTAAAGGTTCCATTTAGCCATCGAAAGTACATAAAAATCGACAAAATGTCAATAGAAACGATGGCGACTTGTTGCGTATACTAATTGGAAGTAAATAAATAACTTGACAAAATGTGTATAAAAAATATAATTCGTTCAGGTTTAAGAGGTTAAAGCCGATACAAAATATTATGGGAATAAACATTTCAAAATTTATGGCTGAAGACTTGATTGATCTCAATTTTCAAGTTGAGCAGGAGCCACCGCCGGAAGAAGGTAATTCCAACAAATGGCGGGAACGCAATAAGGAACGCATATTATCAAGTCTGGTTAGCCTTTTGGATAAATCGGGGCAAACCTGCAATAAATCAAAACTTCTTAATGATTTTATTTTCAGAGAGCGCAAAGCAACTACTGCTCTCGGACTGGGTATCGCCGTTCCTCATATTCGAACCATGCAGGCAAGGGAATTCGTAATTGGGTTTGCCCGATCAATTGAGGGCTATGATTTTGGTTCACCTGATAAATTATTAACTCACATGTTCTTTATAATGGCGGCGCCACCGTACGATGATAGTCTTTATCTAAAGGTTTTTAAATCTCTATCGGAAAATCTTCAGTACGAATACTTTCGCGAGGAATTAATGAATGCCCGAATACCGTTTGATATTATCCGGGCGTTTAAGAATGTAGAATAAATCTTTCGTCCGGTTTAAAAGCCCCAAGGATAAAAATATCTCGGAACACAAACAATATCCGATACCGTTGATTCCAGAATAATCGTTCCCTCCAGAATCGGCTCGGCTTCGTGGCGATACGGCTCAGTGAAAACAACAGTGTATTCGCCGGGTGGCAGATTATTTATCTCGTAATTCAGATTAAACAAACAATTGCAGTCACAAAAACCGCCCTCTTCCACTTCCGAAATGTTAATCGTATTATCCGTAAAATTGATCTCAGCGCTTAATCCGTCGGGACAGCAATTAAAACCGGCATTATAATGGATAAGGGCTAATGTTCCGATCCCGTCATAAGCATACTCAAAGCAATCCTGATTCGACGGCGGCTGTTCGTCCAGACTTTTTTCGGTTAAGCATCCGGAATTACTGATTAACTGTCCGGTTGGAGTGGAGTTACAAATCGGTTGCGGACCACCCTTGTATAGGAAATTAATTAAATAGATTATATCAAGAATATTGATTATTCCGTTGCCGTCGACATCAGCAACTGCCGGATTACATGGTTGAAAGTCATAGAGATAAAGACATTTAATAAGACCCGTGACGTCCAATATATTGAGATTACTATTCTGTGAATTGACATTGCCGCATATGATATCATCGGCCTGTGCATTTCCAGTGGCAAAAAAGCCGGCGAATCCCAGAAATAGAAACAATAATACTGATGGGAATATTTTGTTACACATTATCCACCTCCGATTTTTTATATTCTGAAATTTAAGACTCTTAAATCTATTAATAAAATAACATTTAACTGATTTTTCGTCAAGAATTATCAGCAGGGATTTTATTCTATTTCAAATTCCAGAAAATTTGCCGATAAAATAAATAAAGTTTACTTAAATATTTGATTGGAAAAATTTTACTAAATAGGAGTTTTTTCATGGCTAATTTCTCAAAATCGACCATAGGTATGATTTATTTAGGGACGTTGCTTCTATCCGTCCTTTCTTTCTTTACGACCTTTCAGGGAATGACAATTCTGCTTGATCCAGCTCTCGCTTTCGTTGGCGCTTTCGGCCTTCAAATAGCCATGCTTGGAATCGCCTGGAATTTGATGAAATTAAAAAACAATCGGGCTTACTACTTAATTGTTTTTTTAGCCTCGGCCTCTTTTTCTATTTTATTTTCTTATGCTAATTTTGACAGTTCCCTAAAATCCAAAACCCGCTTGGCCGAGACGCGAGCCGAATATTCCGATATTGCTCATTCAACTCTGGCTCAATATGGAAGTCTGGCCCAGAAAACCGCCCAGCGCGGCCGCTATCAGGTCGACAGAATCCGTAAATTGACCGAATTGGAACAATCCCGCGGTTGGGCCACGATAATAGATGAGGGCAGTAACGATTATTTCATACAAACGGTTATTGATGGCGCCCGAAAATCGGTCGCTTCATGGGAAAATTCAATGGATACCGATTATCGACAAGGGCGTGGCAAGGGATTGATTGTCAATTACTTTGAATCCAGGGTTGAACAAACTGAGAAAAATGTTGAAATAGTTAATCGTTATCTGAGACGGATTGATTCAATCTCATTAGCCATTAATAATGACATGCCGGTTTTAACTCAATACGATTTGATAAATAAAGCCTACATTAGTTTCCCGATTAGCGAAGTCAACCTTCATCTTGGTTATGATATAGATTTACCCGCTCCCCCATCGACCGCCAATTATATCGAATCGCCTCAAAATCGCCAGCAAGCCTTTATGCTGGTATTAAAAGATCTTATATCAATGGATCAGTTGACCCTATTTTCATTGCTTCTGGCCATTATTATCGATTTGATAATTATCCTTATGGCACTTGCTGGTTCCCAAGCGTCGACCAACGAAGAGCTTATTTTTGAGAGGATTAAATCGGAGGCATCGCGACAGATTAAAAAAATAGATCCCGGCAATAGTGATGAAATTGATAGAGTATTATTTGAAAATTTGATTCGGTACAAACAGGCCTGTAATTATAATCTGGCCATGTTACAGACTTCGAAAAATTACAAAAAGGCTAAAAATAAATATTTCATGAAACTGACTCGAGGACCAGAAAATGCACCGCCTGTCAATGAGACAATTGCCGATTTGGAATTTCCAAGAATCGTAAAAGAGCGCCTTAAACCGATTTCATTTAAGCCGGCAAACCTGCGAAATCATAATGACCGAGTTGAGATATCCGGATAGGAATACGATTATTATAACCTAAAATTGCAAAACATTCTCATTATTTCGTATATATTTAAATTGCAATTGATTAATAGTTGACAGAAGCGAAAAAGGTTGTATCTTACTATTAGTATTGCGGTTATGCCACATAAGAGAGATCCCCTGCCCGCTTTACTGGAGGAATAAAAACTACACATCTTTTGTTGAGGTTAATTAAATGAAGCGCTCCGCCACAACCATTTATATTTTTTTATTAATGGCCTGTTTAACAACCGCCGCAACCGCCGGCGAAACTTATTTTAAATTCGAAATCAATTCCCGAATGGAATTGGAAAAAATTACAAGAATAATTTCAATTGACAATGTTCAGGGAACGACGGTTTATGCCTATGCCAATGATCGCGAGATGGAGGAATTCAAAAAATTCGATTACCTTATTGAAATTCTTCCGCATCCCGGAACATTGATTGATCCGATAATGTCGGCCGATAAAGCAGATATTGAAGACTGGGATACCTATCCAACCTACGACGCCTATGTAGCCATGATGAATCAGTTCGCAATAGATTATCCGGCCTTATGCACCATTGTTAATATTGGAAGCACCGTCGAAGGCCGCTCATTGCTTTTTGCTAAAATTTCCGATAATGTTGGCACTGAAGAAGATGAACCGGAAGTGATGTACACCTCCTCAATGCACGGTGATGAAACAACGGGATATGTCTTGATGCTTCGTTTAATTGATTCTTTGCTCTCCGCCTATGGCACCGATTCACTCGTCACCCGTCTGGTCGACAGTTGTGAAATCTGGATCAATCCACTGGCTAATCCCGACGGCACATATAATGGCGGCAACAATTCGGTCAGCGGAGCCACCCGTTACAATGCTAATGGCATTGATCTTAACCGTAATTATCCCGACCCACAAGACGGTCCTCACCCGGATGGAAATGCCTGGCAAACAGAAACAATCAATTTTATGAATATTGCCGGGGCGCAGAATTTTATTATTTCCCAAAATTTTCATGGTGGCACTGAAGTTGTTAATTATCCATGGGATACCTGGTCGGCTCGTCACCCTGATGATATCTGGTGGCAGAATATTAGCCATATTTTCGCCGACTCGGCTCAATATTACAGTCCGTCCGGATATATGACCGGCTATGACGATGGAATTACCAATGGTTTTGACTGGTACGAGGTCGCCGGCGGACGGCAGGACTATATGAACTACTGGCATGGTTGCCGTGAAGCAACCGCCGAAATCTCGGACACAAAACTTTTATCGGCCAGCCTACTCCCGGCCCACTGGATATATCTTAGAGTGTCATTATTGGATTGGCTGGAGAATGCTTTATACGGCGTTCGCGGAATTGTTACTGATTATTCGACGGGCTTACCAATATATGCCACGATTAAGGTCGTCGGTCACGATATGGACAGTTCCTATGGCTGGACCGATCCTGATGTAGGCGATTATCATCGACTCCTTGCAGCCGGATCCTATGATTTGGAATTTTCCTCCCCCGGCTTTATACCTCATACCGAATACAATGTCACGATTACCAATTGGAATTGCGTCCGTCTTGATGTCGCCCTTGATCCGCTTCCCAATGAACCGGTCTTTCAGTTTGTCGAACATAATTCCAGCGCCGTAAATCCCGGCGACGATGTATCTATGAAAATAACGCTTAAGAATATCGGCGGTGGCAATGCCTATAATACAGTTGGAGAATTAATGACTTCCGACCCATATGTCACTATTAATCAATCGAGTTCAACATATCCGACAATACTGGCTTTGGGCGGTAACGGCATTTCCGACGACAATTATGAGTTCAGTATTTCGCCGGCTTGTACCCTGTTGCATGTTATTGATTTTCAATTAGAGGTAACCGCCGATGGCCCGATGACGGATACGCTTGATTTTACATTTTTGGTTGGCGACCGGGTTGTCATTTTTACCGATGATTTCTCATTTGATCAGGGTTGGACCGGCCTCGGTGGAGGCGGCGAATGGACCATTGGTCCGGCAATGGGCGGCTTCGGTTCGGATGGCACAGGAGGACCGGATCCGAGTATTGACCATTCTTCAAGTACCGACAATTATGTCCTGGGAAATGATCTTAATGGCGGCACAGGAGGTGATTATAATAGCGGATTGAGCACCACTTATTATGTTTATTCGCCATATATTGATTGCTCTCATTTTACCGGTGTGGAATTTCGCTTTTATCGCTGGCTTGGCGTGGAAAGCAGTTCCTATGATCACGCCAATTTAGAAATCTATAATGGCTCAACATGGATTTCAATTTTCGCCAATACTAGCACTATAAATGAATCTTCATGGCAAGAACAATATTACGACGTATCGGCTTATGCTGATAACAATGCCGATTTCCAGATAAGATTCGGCATCGGTCAATCTGACGGCGCGGACCAATATTGCGGATGGAATATCGATGATATCGAGTTAAAAGGATACGGAACCGCCTCGGGTGACACCCCGGATATGTCATACACTCCATCCGAAATATATGATAGTCTTTTTCTCGATGTCATTCATTATGATTCGATTAAAACCTATAATAACGGAGATGCTCTTCTTCGAGTCCGATATAGCTCTACAGATGGCTGGATAAATCTTAATGATGATCAGCACAATATTAATGCCGGAGACAGCCTGATTTTACCAGTAATGGTCAACACTGCCGGCTTGACTCCCGGAAATCATTTGGGCACTATCGATTTCACGAGTAATGATCCTGACACTCCCAGCGGGACTATAAATCTCAATCTTCATATATTCTCGCCCGATATTGCCACCGTAGAAACATCTATGGAAGAAACGGTTGAATCAGGGCAGGAAAAAATCCATCCGTTTGTTATTCAAAATAACGGACCCGGAAGTCTGACTTATGAAATATCGCGTTTAATGTATAATGGAAAGTCAAATGATAAGACTCTTGAGCCGCAAGTAATGTCGGAATCGATTGGTTATCGAACATCCGATCCTGATAAGGGCGGCGGAGAAGAACCGGTTTATGATTCTCAGGATAAATCAAGCGGCGGACCTGATAGCTGGGGTTATAACTGGGTTGATTCCAATGATCCGGAAGGGCCTGTCTTTGAATGGATAGATATTTCCTCCAGCGGCACAGTCGTTCCCGCCTTGGGCGATGATGACGTATCGGCGCCAATTGCGATTGGATTTGGATTTCCGTTTTATGAAAACAGCTATTCCTCTCTGCGGGTAAATTCCAATGGTTTGATAATTTTTGGTGGAAGCTCTACCAACCGTAATAATATTGCCATTCCGGATGATTCCATTCCTAATAACATTATTTCCTTATGGTGGGATGATCTCGATCCTCGTAAAGGCGGCAATATCTATTATTATAACGATGTAGCCAACAATAGGTTTATAATCAGCCTGGTTGAAATAAAAAACTATTACTCTACAACTGGCACCGGATCGCTAACCTGCCAGGCAATTTTATATGAAAGCGGCAAAATAATTTTACAATATGCTACGATGGACCCCGGTTCCGATTATGACGGACTTGAGGGGGCTATGATTGGTATTGAAAATTCGGTTGGCGATGACGGCCTTCAAGTTGTCTATAACGCCGCCTATATGCAGGATAATTTGGCTATTCAATTTACAGCCGCTAATTGGATAACGGTCGCACCCAGTTCCGGGACAATTGACCCGTATAGTTTTGTCACGATCGATGTCTCTCTTTCTGCCATTGATCTTCCCGCCGATATATACACCGGCCAATTAATTATTAGCTCCAACGATCCCGATACCCCTATTTTATATATCCCGGTAACCATGAACGTGACCGATCAGCCAATGGCGCCATCTGCTCCAATTCTGGTCAGCCCGGGTGATCATTCTGAAGATGTACCTCTTCCGGTTACTCTGATTTGGAGAGACGATCCTGTGGCGGACAGTTTCCATGTCCAAATTAGCAATGATCCGTCATTCGGGACGATTAAGGCGGAAACCAAGACGATAGATACGACGGCCAATTTTTCTATTCTAACAGAGGGCGAGACTTATTATTGGAAAGTCCAAGCCGGGAATGAAGTCGGCTGGGGAATATACAGCAACACAAGGGATTTCGTGGTAATGGTTTCCTATATATGTGGCGATGCCGACAATAACACATTGATAAATATATTGGATATAACTTATCTTATTAGTTATTTATATAAATCCGGACCGGCGCCAATTAATGAAAATTCCGCCGATGTTAACAATTCTGGCAATATCAACATCCTCGATATAACTTATATAATAGCATACCTGTACAAATCCGGACCCGAACCTATTTGTCCCTAAGTAACGATTACTTGACTAACGTCCCTCATCCAAAAATGGATGAGGGGCGTTTTTATATAACCAAAGTTCTGCTCTTCAATACAGTCAAGATTGACCGTGATATTATCAAAACCTAATACCTGATTAGATATGGATAGGCTATCATTAATATCTTGATTGAATATATATGTTGACAATGTAAACCGTCCATATGAATCTAACTTAAAATAATAATGCAAACTCGCATAGCGTGAATACCGCCTTGGGAAAAGGCGCAAGCATTAAAAAAAAGGGACAACCATTTGGCTGTCCCTCATTTATAATATCCTGACTAATTATAGTCTATGGATGAGTCACCGGTGCCCCGCCTTTATAGAGGTAGGATACCGTCCTGGTAATGTCAAGAATGTTAATATTGCCATCACCATTGGAGTCGGCCGTTCCAATAATCGGTTTCGGCTCAGGTCCATTCTTATAGATATAACTAATCGTATAGGTTACATCGAGAATGTTGATGAAGCCGTCGAAGTTGGCATCACCCGAGGTGTGACCAATCATAGTCACCTCTCCGGTTTCAACTCCGGTGCCGCCACCGACGAATCCGAAATCAACGGTAAATGTTTGCGTGGTAACATCCCATAACACAGGATAAGCACCAATGAAATCAACAATATCGATCTCGATCTGCATAACATGTCCGGTAAATCCGGGCATACTCTCCAGAATCGTTAATGATAACGGTGTTAAACCGTTCACTGGACAGCTCTCGATATCTTCAACAACATGGCCGCCACCGGCGAATTCACCGCCAATGTAGAACATCGCTGACATATCCTCATATGGGAATTCCATGAAGGCATACATCGGATTTGGGGTAACCATAAGAATATTGTTGCCCGTTTCGCCAACTTCAATTGTTAGCGGAACAACATCCTGACCTTTGCCACCAGTGTGAGTAATAATCAGATCAGCAGTATGAACACCCAATTCAAGACCGGTAACATCATAACTAACCGTAATCGGCAGGGTTCCGCCGGCCGGAACGGCTCCGCTATTGATATTAACACTGGCCCATAGAATCGGAGCAGAACCGGCGTCGCAAGTAGCCGTCGCCCAATATCCGTTGGATGTTCCACATGGATAGCCTGTGTACTCTTGATGACTGACAAAGAGCCAGTATTCACCCGGTCCGCAGGTTCTGGTTACGGAAATCTCTTCATCCGGATTTCCAACAGCATAAGGATCCAGAGCCGAGGCCAGAGCGCAATCAGAAGTGTCAACAAATCCGATGACGAATGGGAATTCGGCCGAGGCGGTAAAGGTGACCGGCCCGGTTTCAAACATAATCAGTCTATACCAATCGGTATCGCGAGTGTCACCATCGGCCCAAACGGTACCGCAAACGGTCTCACCGCAAAGAATATCTTCAAATACCGCCGGGGTCGAATTGCAACCGCCATTGGTATCATCGCCGCAAGCTTCGCTTTCCGCGGTCGCTCCCGGAGGACATTCAAACGGATCTGGCATAGCATGAACATCGGCATTAATGACATAATCACCGGCATCACCACCATAACCATCAATAACGATATAGTAGGTATTACCTGCGGTAATGTTGACATTGAAAAGCGCCGAAACATAATCGGAATAATAATCATCGTTACAGGCAACCAGAGTTGTGGCATCGTTTTCATAGATGAAGATCTTGGTGTCATACGATGAGCCATACATATCAACATCCATTTGCTGATCAACCGTATTGGCAAACGAATAAACAACATCCGGTGAGGTCGATGACCATGTGCAGGCCTCGTCATAATCGTCGGTATAACCGACATTGGTTCCGGTATTGCTATATGGCATTGTTATGGCAACTGCCGAGGCAATATCATCGCCGCCTTGTTTGGTAACATTTACATCGGGTGCCGGCGCTTGCGGTCCGCTATACGGAGCCTTTTCGGGCGCTGTAGTTCCCATGGAAAGATTACCAAAATTGGGGACGTTGAAATTATCAGTATAAGAAATGGCTATCGAGAAATCGATATCAACCGTTCCGTCGCAACCGAGAGTCAGAGTAGTATTGCCGGATGCTTCCGGTTCTACCAATCCGAAATCGATGGCATCGGGATCAAGAGTCAGAGTAGGTGCCTCACCACCGACAACGATAGTGTAGTCTTCCGCTTCACCATAGGATGTCGAACCGCACGGACCGGGATAAGAAGAATAGCTCAAACGGACTCTCATACGGGTTGCACCGGTTGGAGAGCCAGTCGGAACGGTAATGGTTCCGGTATACGGACCAACACCACTGCTGACATCAAGCGCAATCGCTTCACCAGCATCTTCAAAATCCATATCCTGGTTCCAGTCAATCCAGACCGCGCCATAATCAGAGGAATAGGCATTGCCGATTGACATGCTGAACGGATAACCGACACTTTCAGACATGTAAGCAATCTGAGCGGTGAAATCACCGTAGTTGTCGCATTCCGAAGTATTATTAATGGAGCCAAAGGTTACATTTTCAATATACTCGTCGCATCCACCCGAGGCATCACAATAATGCGGATCCCAGGCATCAACAGTTACATTGATTGTGTAGGGGCCTTCGGTATAATAAGCGTTATCAACCATAACCGGATAATAATAAGTTCCGGCATCCAAGCCATCCCACCATAAGGTATAGTTGCCGTCGCCGCAGCTGGTTCCGTCAAAACCGGTAGCCAGATACAACGTGCTGGTGCTAACATCGCACGGACAGCCAGACATTATATTAGTAAAGCCATTTTCAAAGGCAGGTGACGTAGTACAATAGCTTAATGTTACAAAAGCCTTTTCGGTTATGGTAAAGGCTTCCCAAGTATAACCATCAGCATCGAATAAATCGGGACAATCGGTCGTAGCACAAGTATTGTCACCGTAGAACGATACTGTCGTGCCAACTGGAATTACAGTCGGGGTAACATCTTCACAATGATCATTGCTTGGCGGATCACAATCTTCAACTTCAATAGTTAAATCAAAGTCGGGAATACAATCCGGGGTTGACCAGGTGTCAATTTGTAAATAATATAGACCCGGTTCAAGATATGCTTCCATTACAAACGGCGAACTGCTACTGCTGTTACCAACGGTAGCAATACAGGATGTCGCATCTAAAGGACACATATCAGAAAGACCCATACCAGCATAGGTCGTTCCCTTGGGATCAAGGGTGAACTTGAGATAAACCGGTGAGTCGACATCTAATTCATAAATAATGTCTTCGCCGCTATCATAATAGCCCATACAGGTAGCATCATAATAATCAAGACGGCCGCAGTTTGAATCGGTTGTGGTTAATGGCAGGTCGCCCGGAACCTTGACTTCCAGCGGGTTGCCGCAGTTGTCGCCGGGATTGCCTTCCGAAACGGCATCAATACTGATAGTAAATTCATCAATACAATCCGGTGATGGATAAGTATCCAGCATCAGATAATACGAGCCCGGTTCCAGATGGACACCCATTACGTCAATATTGGCCGCACTGCCGGTGCTGACAATAACGCAACCAGCTTCTTCCAAAGGACAGGTTGTACCAATTGCCAAACCGGTCCAGGTAGTCGTAGTCGTGACATGAATGTCGATATCAATTGGAGAATCAACATCGAGCCAATAAATAATATCTTCGCCGCCATCATACGAACCTAAACATGTGGTCGAATAGGTATTACCACGACCGCAAGTGTAATTAGAATTCAGGTATGGCATATCACCGGGAAGCTTAACTTCAATCGGATCGGTACAATCATCGCCAGGTCCGGCAACGATACAGGGATTATCGGTACAGTTTTTGGTACCATCCCATTCACCGCCAAGAGCAATACAATCGGCTTCGATCATATCACCGCAACTGGAACCGATCGGATCGCCATAACAGCAACGACCAGTCGGCTCAGTACCGGCAACGATAGTCAGATCAAAATCGGGAATACAATCCGGTGTTGACCAAGTATCTACCATGAGATAATAGGTTCCCGCCGGAAGCAGGACTCCAAAACCTTTGGCAGTTCCCGAAGACGTCATAGCCGAGGCCAGAAGTGTGCCAACATCCGGGCAGGCGTCAAATAAGCCTACTCCCGAATATGTGGTTCCCTTAGAATCAAGTAGGACATCGACATAGACCTGCGAAGTAACCGTGATCTCATAGATCATATCTTCGCCATTGTCATAGTAGCCCATAGCAGTTTCATCATAGGAGTGGCCTCTTCCGCAGTTAGTCTGGCCATAATCGCCAAACGGTAGTCCATCCGGCAAATATACCACAAAAGGCGAAGTGCAGTCGTCACCCGCAGTCGGGACCGGGCAAGGAGTTGTGCAGTCGATTCCCTCCTGCCATGACAAATAATCGCCTAATGCTTCGCATTCCGGCTGAGTGTTTTCGACGCATGATGGGGTCATGACATCGCCATAACAACAACGGCCGCTGGGAAGCGGATCATCATTGACTGAAACTAAGTCAATACCTGCTTGAGCGCCGTCAACACCGACATATCTCCAGGCCAATTTGACATCAGCTTCGCCAACATAGTCGAATAAAGAGACAGCGGCTTCATACCAGACGAAGTTTTCAAAAACTTCAGTTGGTTCAGTCCACAACAATGTTGTGTCTATTCCAACAATAGAATATAGTTGAATATCATAGTTATCATATGGATCGATACCCCAATAATAACTCATATTCCACCAAAACGTAATATTTAGGTCCGTTGTAGCGGCTGAGAAATCCATGGATGGAGTTATCATCCACTCATCTTGAGGAACTAAAAGTTCATCATACTTACAATCAACATTATACACGCCGGAATAAGGATCAAAATCATCCTGATACCAGGTCATGGTATCAGTATGAGTCGTCACTAAAGTCCAACCTGTTGGAGGGAACGCGCCCTCAAAATCTTCACCCAAGATGGTAGCTTTCGGGTTACGCAAAGGGGCGGAAGACTGAGTCTTATAACTGGTCTTCGCGCGAATACGATCGAGTTCATTTTGATCGTACTGTGGCTCATCCGCGGGATTACCCTCTTCAACCAGCGGGACATAACTTTCGGTATGTTCCGGAGCCTGATTGGGAACCTGAAGGCCGCCTACTGGCTGTAATGAAACTTTGGGAAGTTCAACTGGTTTTTCATTTCCTGCTACGGACAGGGAAAGTCCGATGACTAAAAGAATAGGCAGGAAAAAAAGAATCGAAGTTCTTAATTTGAGCATTTACTTACCTCTCTTTTAATGGAGCATAGCTACTCTAAAGCTAATTAAGAAAAGTATGGTTAACTGGCGGGTAACCAATTAAATGTTTAGAATAATAACATCACCTCCTGCATTATCTTTACAAAAAGTTAAAGTGTTAGGTTTAGTTTGATAAAAAATTTTTCACTCTATTCCTATGTGTCGAAGAGTATGTGGTTAGTATATTCTTTTTCTGGTCAGAAGTGTATCTATCTTCTAATCCAATCACAATTTACACAACATCTCAAATATGTCAAGCGTTTTTTGACACAAGTCACCATTCACCCAAATGAAGGTTAATAAAAAATAATTTTTAAATACGATATCTTGCGACTACCAAAAGCCCATTACCAAATGTATTATAAATAAAAAACAATCAATAATCAATAAAAAAACAACCATTATTTTATTTCATTTTATTTTAATATCGATGGCC
>JBDRRI010000205.1:0-16230 GCA_043825815.1 Candidatus Zixiibacteriota bacterium | reverse complement strand
CAACTACCGGTTACCGTGAACAGGTCAATTAAAATTAAGTTCCTAATCCGTTAATGAGGATATAAACCCTTATCAATCGAATCTTAAAAGAGAAGAAATTTAAACAGCCAAAAACTATCAATAAAAAACACTGTGGCTCTCAATAGGTTTTGACCACTTAGATAATACGCACTCTGAAACTAATATATCCCGAATCGATATTTTGTCAAGAACAAAATGGAAAAATTTTCCTTATTTTACCTAAGCCGATGGAATACAGCATCATATTATAGATTTATATAAGTTTTTCAACATTTCATTAAACCGAATAAAGGTTCGGAGGCATGATTTAGCAGAGTTTTATTGCTTTTTAGTCGTTTTTCAGATAAAATAAGATATGAAAAAGATTATCAGATATGCAATTCTAATCATCCTTATAGCCTACATGATTTTCTTTCGATTTGCCGATCAAATCGGATTTGAACGCGGGCCGGAAGACCGGTTTCGCGTCATGAGAATTATTGATGGTGATACCTTTGAATTAGAGGGTGGTGATTTGGTGAGGTTGATAGGGATAGACTCTCCGGAAAGGGGCGAGCCGTATTATGATTCAGCACGTATCTTATTAGAGTCTATAATCTTGAATAAAAATATCAATCTTGAATATTCCCAAAAACGTCGGGATGGTTATGGCCGATTATTGGGTTATGCCTACATTGATTCATTTTTTATAAATGGTGAGATTGTCCGGCGGGGGTTCGCTTATGTTTATCTATTTCGGGATAATATTCGGGATACTTCTCAAATATACGGATTATTGAACTCGCAAAACAACGCCATTAATGACAGAATCGGGCTTTGGTCAATAGAAAGAAATCCTGAGCCATACTATCTGGCAAATCCGGATTCATACCGGTTTCATCGACCCGGCTGTAATTCTATAAAAGCCGATAGGTTAAATAATTACCTCAAATTTGAATCACGTATTGAGGCCTTTGAAAGGGGTTATTCGCCCTGCCGCAATTGTAAACCGTGATTTTACCAAATATCATCAATTAGATAGTGACTGATTTCATCTGAAAAATGATAAGGATCGGAAAAATTGCTTCTGGTTTTGGTTAAGATACTTTCGACATCATAATCATAAGTCGGGGCCAAAGTCATAATGTCGGTTTTAAATTTTAGGAATTCGTCTTCCAGTCCCAGCTGGAAATATTTATGCATCAGATCAACATGTTCCGGGAAGATTATAAATCGAACATCTATCTCATTGACCTGACAATAATTAACAATCTCCTTTAATTTCAAATAGTTGCTATCAGGATATTTATAGCGTTCGAATTGGCCGACGGCAGTAGTGTTAAGCTGAAAATCCCAGAACTGGTCCTCGGTCATATCCGGTTTTTCTATTTCCGGCTTATAAACTCCTAATTGATCCAAAACGCATAAAAGGCCGGCTTTAATTACAACCCTGTCAACTAGATACAAGAACGGATTATCCAAATAATTTCTAATTTTGGCCACCTCGTTTACTTGATGATAGGCATTGAACAGATGAAAATTCATTCCGATATAGACAGATGACAATTTGGCCACCGAATCGGCGTACCAGAACGTTTCGATTATCTCTTCCAACGATCCGCCGCCATAAGCAAAATTATAATAATCAAGATCGGTTTGGTTTTTAATTTGATCCGATTGTAGAAGAATCATCCGAGAATCGCCCAATAGAATGTTTTCTGTCGGTTTTTGTCTATATTGAATCATCTTCCATAAACGATAGTTGAGTTTATTCGAAACCTGTTCTTTAACGGAACTATTTATTACGTGGCTGATATTAAAATAGTTATATGGGTCGACAGTCATCATCAAGAGCCCATACAAAATAAATGGGAGACTGAAAAGTAATACTTTAATAATAAACTTCTTCATGGCTAAAATTGAAAATATATGAATTGTGAAGAGTTGTTAAAAGCGCCCAAAAATATTATGCAAATTATTGTGGCATAATAAAATGACCATCGCACCCACTGTGGCTTGGCGGATAAAACTATACGGAAATCGGCTTTTCTTTGAACCAGATGAACCGCTTCCATCATCATAATAGCAATTATTAATGTAAATAGATCGAATCGGGGCAACCCGAGATAGTAACCGCCCAGTTTAAATTCCAAGTTCGTAAATAGATTACTTATCAAATAGAAAGCATCTCCGACCGAATTGGCCCTGAAAAATATCCAGGCAAAACAGACCAAGTGGAACGTGACGAACATCTTAAATAGGCGCGCTCCGAATCCGGTTTGACTTATTTTAAGACGCTCATATATTCCGGTTCTAAATTTCTCGGTGAGAATGGATAAAATCAAATAGGTACCATAAAGGCCGCCCCAAATGACAAAGGTCCAGTTGGCCCCGTGCCAAAGACCGCTGACGACAAATGTTATCATCAGATTGGGGTACCATCGGAGTTTGGAAACCCGGTTGCCTCCGAGAGGAATATAAAGGTAATCCCGGAACCAGGTCGACAGCGAAATATGCCACCGTTTCCAGAATTCCGATATCGACTTGGAATAATACGGTATTCGGAAGTTATCCATTAGCTTAAAGCCCATTACCTGAGCGGAACCGATGGCAATATCGGAATATCCGGAAAAATCGCAGTAGATTTGAATGGCGAATAGATAAGTCGCAATCCAGATGGGCAGCCCGGTATAATCGTGGGGGTTATTATATATCTGATTTACAACCACTGCGGCGCTGTCGGCTATAACCACTTTTTTAAAAAAGCCCCATAACATTAATTTAAGACCGTCGGCTACTCTTTGATATTCAAAATTATGCTTTTCAAAAAATTGCGGCATTAAACGGGTAGATCTTTCTATCGGCCCGGCCACCAACTGCGGGAAAAATGAAACATAGAGAGCGAAGATGCCCAGATTGCGTTCCGGTTCTCTTTTCCCCATATATATATCGATAGTATAACTGAGCGTTTGAAAAGTGTAAAATGAGATTCCGACCGGAAGCAGGACATTGAATAGAGGCATATTATAAAACAGATTAAAGG
Source organism: Candidatus Zixiibacteriota bacterium (assembly GCA_043825815.1). Classification (GTDB taxonomy): domain Bacteria; phylum Zixibacteria; class MSB-5A5; order GN15; family PGXB01; genus JBDRRI01. Next base: position 13,187 of record JBDRRI010000205.1, on the reverse strand, counting down.
TGTGGAAAATTTCCCGCATTGAATCGGAGAAGAAGTTGAAATACTTAAAGGCAAATAAAAGTCCGAGATTCGAAAACAGACTTAAAAGCAAATATAATTTTCGGCTTTTTTTATTGGATTTCTTGCCCATTTGAATTCCGGCAAAGTAGTCAATCAATGTTGAGACTATTATCAGAATTATATATTCGGCTTTCCAGCACATATAAAAGTAATAGGAGGCGGCGAGGAGCATCGCCCAGCGGTATTTATGCGGAATGGAAAAATAGATGGCGACAACTAACGGGAAGAAAATCAAATATTGGAGCGAATTAAAAAGCATATTCGTATATCCCGATCAGAAATATCAATTCGATTTCATTATCGTAAAATGTCCCCTCGTATCAATACTAAAACACCAATATATTTCGGCCAATTATGTCTGTCAACGTTTAAAAAATCTGATTTATTGAAAATTTGATTGTTGCCTATCAGATTTAAAACCCGTTTATTCTTCTTAGAGGAAAACAGAGGGGAATATTCATTTAACCGATAAGTCAGACGGCTTGATTGGTTATTTTAGTTTCCCCGGCCAATATTTGACATTGACCAGGCATTGGATGGAGATTAAATGGGGCAGATTATCGTTCAGAAAAAGATTCCGATTTGCAAAACATTTTTTGATCAATCCGATTTTGATCATATTATCAAGCCGCTTCAAAGCGGATGGGTCGTTCAGGGACAGTATGTAGCCGAATTTGAACAGGAATTTTCGCGGTTTACGGACGCCAAATTTTCCACGGCGGTAAGTTCCTGCTCAACCGGACTTCACCTGGCGTTGGCCGCGCTTGGAATCGGGTTTGGTGATGAGGTGATTGTCCCGGCTTTTACCTGGGTAGCGACCGCCAATGCGGCGGAACATCTGGGCGCCAAAGCGGTTTTTTGTGATATAGAATTATCGAGCTATAATATTGATCCTAAGAAGATAGAATCAAAAATCACCGATAAAACCAGAGCGATCATAGCGGTCCATCTTTTTGGTTTACCGGCGCCGATGGATGAAATAAAAAATTTGTGCGATAAATATAGTCTTTATCTTGTGGAGGATGCCGCTTGTGGAATGGGCGCACACTATAATGGTCAGCATGTCGGCCATTGGGGTGAAATCGCCTGCTATTCGTTTCATCCGCGTAAAGCAATTACGACTGGCGAGGGCGGTATGCTCACGACCAACAATGCCAAATTGGCCAAAAAAATGAAATCGCTTCGCAATCATGGCGCCTCGCTTTCCGATTACGCCCGGCATAATGCCAAAGAGGCGTTTCTATTGTCGGAGTATAAATTGCTGGGTTACAATTATCGGATGACCGATATTCAGGGGGCGCTCGGATTGGCTCAGATGCAAAAGGCGGATTGGATTATAAAGCAGAGGCAGGAAAAGGCCAAGATTTACGATCAACTGCTAAAAAATGTCAAAGCTATCCGGACTCCGATTACGCCGCAAAGCTCCGTTCATGGTTTTCAATCATATGTTTGCCTTTTTGAACCGAAAGAGATTACGCTTGGCAATTTGCCTCAATTGAATAAGGAGCGGAATCAATTAATGGTGTGGCTGGAAGGTGAGGGTATTTCGACCCGGCAGGGAACCCATGCGGTATCGCTTTTAGAATATTATCAAAAGAAATATGGCCTGAGCGATGAAGATTTCCCAAATGCCTATATCGCCGATAAACTGACAATAGCCTTGCCGCTTTATCCGCAAATAACCGAAGAGGAACAAGAGTATGTTGTTGATAAATTAAAAGGGGGTCTGGAAATAAGTCATGATTAAAAACAAGAAAATATTTATTACCGGGGGCGCCGGGTTCATTGCCAATACCCTCATAAGCCATCTGATTGAAGATAACCATATCATTGTCTATGATAATTTTCATAGGGATACGCTCACCCGAAGCAAATACAACGATCATCATAATCTTCAAATAATCAAGGGTGATGTCCTGGATTATCATCTGCTGAGCCGCTCCATGGTCGGTTCCGATATTGTGGTTCATGCCGCCGGTATTGCCGGAATAGATACGGTCATTCAGGATCCGGTAAGAACAATGCGAGTAAATATGATAGGAACGGCCAATGTTCTGGAGGCGGCCTATGTTTGCCAGGTGAAAGACCGGGTGCTTGATTTTTCAACCTCCGAAGTTTTCGGTTCGATGGCATTTAACGCCGCCGAAGATGATAATACTATTTCGGGATCGGCCGGTGAAGCGCGCTGGGTTTATGCCGTTTCCAAACTGGCCGGGGAACATCTGGCCAAAGCCTACAACAAACGCCATAACCTGCCAACAGTAACACTTCGACCGTTCAATGTCTATGGACCGGGGCAGACCGGCGAGGGCGCCATTCAGGTTTTCATCAAGCGGGCAATCAAAAATGAAGATATTCATATAAACGGCGATGGAACTCAGATTCGCGCCTGGTGCTTTATTGATGATTTTGTCGAATGTCTTATGAGCTGTATTGAGAAAGAAGTCGCAATCGGAGAAAGCTTTAATATAGGCAATGCCCAAACTGCAATCACAACTTTGGGCTTGGCGCAAACTGTTGTCAGAGTTATGGATTCTAAATCAAAAATAATACATGATCCTCCGCTTTCGGCTGATATTGCTCTTCGGATTCCGAGTATAAAAAAGGCCGAGGAAATGCTTGGGTTTAAGGCCTCAATCGGAATTGAGGAAGGGATTATAAAGACTGCTGAATGGCTTAAAGAAACTCAAAAAGCTGTAATTAAATAAATCTGAGTTTTCTTGTTCTCGATGTTGAAAGAGAAAATTAAAATACTGTCGGGATCGGATTTCACCGATCCCCAAAAATTAATTGATGATATTGATCTGGATTTATCGCAGTACGCATATGACCAATATCGTTTCTATCCTTCAAAAAATAAAGAATCGTGGGAAAAATATTTCATCACTCGATTTCATCATTTGCTTACAAATGATGAGTGGATGTTTTTTAATCAAAAAGGAATTAAAACGCCATATCTAATTGGATGCCGTATTTCAAAATGGGATTATGAACATTTCAATATTAAAATGGCGAATATTGCTGTTTTGTCATCTGATAATAATGGTGACTCTGAAAAAACCATATCCAACATTTTAGATAACTGCATTGATAAGCTCAAAAGCGAAAACATTGAGTTTATTTCTACGCGAATATGTGGCAGCAATATTTCGGCGATTCATGCTATTGAATCAAAAGGCTTTAAATATTTTGAAAATATTATTTGGCCGGTAACATTGTGTTTGGATGTGAAGCTTGAAGATAATTCCTGTGTAAGGCTAATGAATGATAAGGATATGGAAACTGCCCTCAAAATTGCCCGGGGCAATACTTATCAGAGCAGTCATTTTCATTGCGATAAAAGATTTGACAAAGACAAAGTCAACTTAATGCATGTCAAGTGGCTGGAATCGGCATGGAAAGCAAACAAGTCGATCGCGATAATCGAATATAATAATAAAGTTGCGGGATATTTTGTTTTTGAAATAGATTCTGATCTTTCCCAAGCAATGGGATATAAATACGGCCGGATGCAAAGTATGGCTCTTGATAGCAATTTCAGGGGTAAAGGGCTGGGGACAAAACTTTTTTCCGGGACTATTTCTCTTATGAAAGATATGGGTGCTGAATATATTGATTCCGGCTATAGCAGCAAAAACCATATTTCCGCCAAACTTCATACAAAATATGATTTCTACTCGGTCTATGAAGAGACTACTTTCCATTTATGGCTTCAGTAAACTAATTCTCTCACAACTGCTTATTCGATTGCAGAATTATTTGGTATGATATATATTTAAGAACTTCTATTTTAAAAAAATGAAATTTAATGGGGATTGTCATGGAAGATAAATTCATTTTCACTTATAAAAAACTAAAATCATATTTTCAGGAAGCTTTGAATAACGGCTACAAAGTCATTACCTGTCATGAGTATCTCGATTATAAAAAAGAGAATCGAACTGATAAAATTATAGTTAATCGCGTTGATATTGATCTTTCATGTAAAAAAGCAAAACTCACCGCAGATCTATTTAATGAGCTGAATCTGAAAGCGACATTTTTTATCAGACTTCATGCCGATGAATACAACCCGTTTTCATTTGAGAATTATCGCATATTGAGAGATATCAGAGATAAGGGTCATGAAATAGGCTATCATTCCGAGGTCATCGATCAATCGACTATTTGGGATGAGGATGCGGCTGCCTGTCTTAAACGGGATATTGAGATTCTAAATAGAATGCTTGATATAAAAATCACCGGAGTTGCCAGCCATGGGGGGAAAACCGGATGGAACAATCTGGATTTCTGGAAAGATCGTTCGCCCGCTGAATTTGACGTGTTGTATGAAGCATACGATACTAAACCGGAATTTGATCTTTTCAATAATTCACTATATATTTCCGATTCAGGATGGATTCATTGGAAATGCTATAATAATGGAGTTGTCGTTCCTGATGATTTTCGCTCCCTGGGCGAACATTGCCGCGAAGGACATCAAATAATTTATTCGCTGGTTCATCCTGATAATCAATACGTTGAACATTGTTACGAGTAAGAATGCGGCTTTTGGGGAAATTAGTCATATGAGTGATCAAACAAAATATAGTCTGGAAGATATTGCCTCGCTGCTTCCGCAAGGAGCTGAAATTGCCGGGAATAAAGAGAATAAATACTTCACCAAAGTAGATTCGATAGCAGGGGCCGACAAAGATGCGCTGGTTTTTGTTAATCTCGGAAAAGATGCCGCTCATGATCTGATTGCCCAATCTTCGGCAGAAATAATAATATGCCCGTCTGATTTGGAACTGACCGAACAATTTCTTGCTCAAAAATGTTTTATTAAAGTGACTAACCCGAGACTGACATTTATTCAACTCGGCAATAAGTTATTCAAGAAGTCTCGCGAACCGCAGATTCACGAAACTGCAGTAATTCATCCCAAAGCGAAAATTGATAAATCATGTTATATCGGACCGTTCACAGTTGTTGGAGAATGTGAAATTGGAGCGGGGACTCAGATCGACGGCCAGAGCTATATATATGATAAGGTCAAAATTGGCAAAAACGTACAGATCCAGGCCGGTGCGATAATCGGTGCCGATGGTTACGGTCATCAAGCCGATGAAAACGGAAAGCTGGAAAGATTCCCTCATGTAGGCGGAGTAATTATTGAGGATGATGTTGAAATCGGAGCGAACACTTGTATTGATTGCGGCAATCTTTCTGATACAGTTATTGGAAAAGGCAGTAAAATAAATAATCTCGTAACGATTGCTCACAATGTCATCATAGGCCAAGATACATTGATTAGCGTTAATGTAAATATTAACGGCAGTGCTCAAATTGGCAATAACTCTTACATTGGTTCCGGGGTTAGTATTCGGGATAGAAAAAAAGTAGGGAATAAGGTTTTTGTGGGGTTAGGTGCGGTCGTAGTTGATGATGTTCCCGATAATTGTACTGTTATAGGGAATCCCGCCAAACCCAAATAAGTAAATGAGCAATCTATAAGTGGCATTGGCGATGGAACGCAAATATATATTACAATATGGAAACATCGCGGGATTGCCCTATCACTATAGCCGGGCTCTGCAATCTATTGGTATCGATAGCATCAATGCAATATCAATAAATGAAGAGTTCAGTAATATGAACAGGAAGATTCCTTTTGATAGAGCAGTAACCGAGTCATCCGATACCAAACTTGGCAAGCAGATCAAAAGATTCAAGTATTTTTTTAATGAGGTGGCGGACAATTGCTCTTTGGTGCATTATTTCGGTGATTCCATTTTATGGAAACAGTTTGATGTTTGGCTGCTCAGATGGATGAATCGCCCAATGGTTATAAGTTTCGGCGGAACCGATGTTCGTTTGGCCTCTATCGCCCAGGCGAAAAACCGATATGTCAATATTCCCGCCTATTCCGAAGGTGAAGCTAAAATTCGCAAGAAATTGAAATTCCTCGGTAAGTACATTCGTTTTGCCGCCACAGATTATGAACTTGCCGAATATGTGGAACCTTACTTTGAAAAAGTTTTTATTCTCAAACAGACTTTAGATATCTCGCAAATACAGTTTAACCCGCCATCTGCGGAAAACAGAATTCCGGTAGTAATGCATGTTCCCACTAATCGAATAGCCAAAGGTTCTGATTTTATTGATGCCGCCGTTGAACGATTAAAATCAGAGAACATACCAATCGATTATCGACCATTGGAGCCGGTGTATACTCAAAAACAGATGCAGGATATTATCAAAGATTCAGATATTATTATTGATGCAATCTGTACCGGAGCTTATGGATTGTCAGCTATTGAAGCGATGTCCGCCGGTAAACCGGTGATATGTCACATCCGAAAAGATTTAGTGGAAAAACATCCGGACGATCTGCCGATTGTCAGCGCCAATCCTGATACTATATATGATAAGTTGAAAGAACTTGTTCTTGATTCCCAACTCCGGTATGAGATCGGTGTTAAAAGCAGAGCATTTGCAGAGAAGCATCATTCGTATAGTACAATAGGTAACAGGCTAAAAGAAATATATTCGGAAATTGGTTTGAAATTTTAAAAGTTTTTATTTATGAGAAAACTTTTTAAAAATATGTCAATCTATGGCCTAGGGGCTTCGCTGGCCAAAGCGATACAGTATTTTTTGCTGCCTGTCTATACTCGTATATTGACCCCCGCTGATTATGGCAGTCTTGAGTTGGTCTATATGATCGCTGCTATTGTTACGATATTCTACGGGTTTATGATAAGCAGCGGCTATATCCGAATATATTATGATCGCAAAGATGAGGAATTCCGGCAAAAGCTTTTGGGGTCGGCGTTTTGGTTTACAATCGGAAGCTCGGCTATCATAGTCTCACTTATTTTCACTTATTCCGAGCAATTGGCTTCTCGCATTTTTGATTTTGAAAACGGCAGTTTGTTTATTCGATTAGTTGCCGTTGCCATGGCGATCAAGGCCCACAGCATGATTTTTTATAATGTCCTTATGGTGAGGGAGAAGGTACGGAAATATGTTACTATCAACATCATTGCCTTACTTTTGGCCATTGTAATTACAATTTATTTTGTAGTTATCTTAAGGTGGTCGATCAAGGGTGTTTTATTGGGGCAGTTAATAGCATATGCAATCGAGTTTATGATTCTATCAGCTCTTCTAGTACGTAAAAACATTATTTCGTTATCACTTCCAGCAGTCGTGGAAATGCTTAAATATTCCATACCTTTGATGCCGCTTCAGTTTGCATCGTTTGTTCTGACTCTTTCCGATAGGTTTTTTCTGCAGGAATATAAAAATCTTGATGATGTTGGGCTTTATTCATTGGGGTACAAATTCGCTGCGATACTTCCTCTTTTGACAATTGAACCGTTCCGAGCTTTTGGGCCTCATATATTTAATCTTATAGATAAACCGGATGAATGCAAAAAAACAATTTCCGATTTCATTCGTTATTTCATGGCGTTCAGTCTGTTTTTAACTTTGGCGATTGCGATGTATTCCCGAGAAACAATAATGATTATGTCCGATTCAAGTTTTCATCAAGGATATAAAGTTGTTTTCCTGCTATGTCTCTCTTATGTTTTTTATGGCTTATCAAATCTGTTCAGCTATGGAATCAATATTGTTAAGAAAAATTGGATAATTACAATAGCGTGGTTGGTTGCAACAAGTTTGAATATAGTTCTGAACTTTGTTCTGATTCCCGAATACGGAATAATCGGGGCATCGATCGCAACCGTAATATCATACTTGATTCTCGTCATTATTAAGGCAATCGGGGTTAGAGCTGTTTATCCGATATCAGTCGCGTATGGTAAAGTAATCTTTGTTTTTATACTTTCATCGGCGGTTTATTATTTATCCACGCTTTTGGAATCAACTTTGTTATTAACTATTCTATATAAATTATTTTTACTGCTCAATTTTGTTTTGATAATCTTTCTTACCCGTTATTTTACAATCGATGAACGCAGTAAAATAAAAAAACTAATTGGCGGTCTTTTTAAAAAATGAGACTTATGATTTTAACAATCAGGAGACAGTACGCTTAATCGAAAGAAAACTATTTTTCCAATAATAATATTTGTATCAATTTTCATATCGCAATCTATTTTCTCAGAATCAGCATATTACACTCAAAATCATTTTTTATCCGCCCCGGCAACTACCCATGATAAAGGTCTGGCCGGTTTTGCCAATCCCGACACTATCTACATCGTGTTAAAAAAATTAATATCCGATGCCGATTTACGCCATGAAATAGGCATAAAAAACCGTTCCTATGCCGAGCAATTTCATGCCCGGAAGGTGGTCGGTCTCCAACTTCGGCAAATTTACGAAGAAATAGGAGTATCTTTTAAATAATCGAATCTTCCATTAATGCTATTTAGAAAGAAGCTTAATTCTCCCTAATTCGGATATGGTATTTTCAGATTTCGATAAAACCGTCAGTTCGATTAGTTCTCCTTTAATCTCCCATTTCTGTTCGTTAATCGTGGATACCAGGGCTCTGCAATTTTCTTCCCGCTCAAAACATCCTACGGTAATGTGAGGAATATACGGTTTGTTAAATTCGCCCTTGCCTATCAGGACGCCTGTATATAACCGATGATGTAAGAGCGCCATCATGTCAAAACCGTTTTGGGGAATTAAAAACGTATACCATTTTTTATCATACTCCCCATAAATGGCAATGGCATGATGCAACGTAAATTTTATTTTTTCCGTTAGTGAGGCGGTGATTGATATATGACGGATAAAAATATCCTTATCAATCCCGGTAACGGGAAAAATAAACGTAAAATGAGGCTCAACCAATTCGTAAGATTCCATGTCATGTTTCTTACGAATATCCTGTATTAACGAAAATTCGTTAATACCAATACGAGGATAGCTGATGGCTAAAAGCATCATTTTCTCCCCTGTGTGAAGTTAGTGTCTCTCAATCGTTGTATTTTTATGATAAAATAAATTATTCTCATTGCCAACAATAAATTATTTTCGAATATTAAAAAAAATCGAGACAAAGGAGATATGATGAAAAAAATGGGGACATTTATTGCCATTATCTTAATTTATATATTTTTATACAGTATTTCTGCGGCTGGGAGCTTGAATAGCTCACAAAATCGAAATTTCTTTGCCTTCGCACCGGCTTCGGTCTATCATGTTGCCCCGACTGAATTTGTCAGTCCGGCCGGTTTGGCACTGCCGCCTAAATTGGAGCAATATTTTTTTTGGTCAACTGATGGTTCCAATTCGACCACGTTCAAAAACTGGGGTTATTCCGGCAAATTTCATAATTTTGGACTCGGAATCCAACGGATTTCTGTAAGCCAATACTGGGTAAGAGATTATTCGCTTTCAATGGGGGTCGGCAATAAAAGCGGAGCTTTCGGTATCGGATATAGCTGGTCGGTAGGCGACAGAGATTATTTTGAAAGATATAAAACCATAATATTCAGCGCTTTAATTCGTCCCTTCGAATTTGTCTCATTCGGCCTGTCGGAAAGAGTCTCGCTTGAAAAAAAATGGAATGAAACTTCGCTTGAATGTGGCCTGCGGCCATTGGGGTCATCGGTTCTGACGATTTTTGGCGAAGCCGCTCTCGAAAATAATATGACCGTTTCAGACATGCCCTGGAGCATTGGCGGAATTATTAAAATTGTGCCCGGGGTTGATCTCATCGGTCGGTATTTCGATGATAAATCGTTTAGATTCGGGTTGAGTCTTGATTTCGGTACTACGGGCGTTGGTGGTCGCGCTAATTATAATCGCGATAAGGAGTTAACGTCGTATACTTATCATCTTCGCTCGGGAGCCTTGCGGCCATCGATTATCGGAGAAAGTCTGTTGAACAAAAATAAATACCTGCCCATACAATTGAAAGGAACAATTGATTATACAAAATATATTTTATTTGATAATTCATCTTTGCGGTTTTTTGATATTCTGGAGAATATAAAGGCGGCGATCGATGATAAACGAATCGGCGTTTTAGCCCTTAATCTATCGGGTATGCGCATTCGGCCCGAGCAGGCTTGGGAGATCCGAAACGAATTGGCCAAAGTTAGGGCGGCAGGCAAGAGGATTTTTGTGTTTATCGACAACGCCAGGATGACATCATACTATCTGGCCAGTATCGCTGATCAAATTGTTCTTGATCCAATCGGTTCGCTTATTCTTCCCGGTTTTGCCTCGAGTCGAACCTATTTTAAGGGAACTCTGGACAAGCTAGGAATTGGTTTCGATGAATGGCGGTTTTTTGAATATAAATCGGCCGCGGAACAATTGAGTCGGGATAGTTTTTCGATGGCGGATCGGGAACAAAATCAACAATATATTGATGACCGGTATGAAGCGGTTCGAGCGGATATCTGCGAAGCCCGCGGTTTATCAGAGAATCAATTTGACAGTTTAATTGACAACCAGGTTTATTTTTCAGCTGAACTGGCCATTGAATCCGGATTAGTAGATACAGTTGGGCGCTGGTCGGATGCAGGCTCAATTATCAGCGATTTAATGAAACAACCCTATCGGCCTTTACCAGCTAACCAGTTATATGCCAAGGCGATTGTCACCGATGATTGGAGTGAGAGACAAAAAATCGCGATTGTCTACGGTTTGGGCGACTGCGCTATGGATTACGGTATCAATGCCCGCTGGCTGGAAAGACTCCTTTTGGCCATAGCTCATGATTACACTATTAAGGCGGTTGTTTTCAGAGTTGATTCTCCGGGTGGCGATGGTATGGCCTCCGATCTGGTTGCACAGGCGATTAAAAAATGCTCGAAATCAAAACCGGTGATTATTTCTCAGGGCCAGGTGGCTGCTTCGGGGGGCTATTGGATTTCAACTTATGGCAATAAGATATTGGCCGGGCCGAGTACGGTTACCGGTTCAATCGGGGTCATTGGCGGCTGGGTTTATGATCGAGGGATAGGCGATAAAACCGGAATTAGCGGTGACTTTGTCAAACGGGGAGAGCATGCCGATTTTTCTACGGGGCTGCAATTGCCGTTTATCGGCTTGTCGTTACCTTCGCGCAACCTGACGTCCGAGGAGCGCAGTCTGGTTGAGGAGGCGATAGAGAAACATTATGAAGATTTTAAAAGCAAAGTGGCTGAAGGCCGCGGGATGTCCATCGAAGAGGTTGAAAAGACTGCTCAGGGGAGATTTTATTCTGGTGTCTCCGGCAAGAAAGTCGGTTTGGTCGATGAGATCGGTGGTCTGTATGATGCGATTGAAATTGCCCGCGAGGAGGCTGGAATAAACTCTGATACTAAAATCGAGATAGTGGAATTCCCCAAATACAAAGGTTTGTTTGATCTTAAATCGAAAGTTATGCCATCGTTTTCAACTTTTGAAAATGATCCGGTCGTTGAGTATATCAAATTACTTTTGGAACAGCCCAATCATTTTTTACCGATGATGACGCCTGGAAGTTATCCTGATTTCGAAAATTAATCAGGGCTTGATAAACCAATCCAATCCTTTACGCTCCGGAATTTTAACGGGGAAATTTTCCGGATATCCAAGCGGAGTGACGGTGGCGACATAATGTTCGGCCGGAATATTCAGCATCTTTTTTACATCGTCCTGATCCATAGCGGCTATCCAACAGGTTCCCAAACCGTATTCCCAGCTGGCCAAAATAAAATGATAGGCCGCAATGCAACCGTCCTGCACCGCTCTCTTGGTTAATGACGGATCGGCGCAGATAGCGACCGCGATTGGCCCGTTGGCAATCGGTTTAGTGCTTGAGCCATGTACCTCGGACAATTTTTCAATTATTTCCCGATCGCGAATGATCTTGAAATAATATCCTTGCGTATTTCGCGCGGTCGGGGCAAAACGGCAATTATCAAGAATATGGTTTAGCAATTCGTCAGGAATCGGAGTATCTTTATACTTTCGTATGGACCGTCGGGATCGCAAGATTTCATCCCCGGTACGGAAATTGGCGACGCAGTCATTGAAATACTGAAATTCTAGTTTACGGCCTTCAGGATCGCGCGCAAAGAAATTGTAAATATTGTATTCATCGGTTTGTTTCGGAGGGGCGATGGCGATATTTTTAAATTTCTCGTAATATTCGTCAACCTCGTCAGGCGTATCGTAGAAAAACGTTATTAATCCCTCCTTATCGATTGGTTCTCCCTGGCAAAATCCTATAAGAAGATTTCCAAGCTTTAATATGGTACAGTGAGCCTGTTTCATCCAGATAGCACATCCGATTTCCTTGGTATAAAAAACTTCCAGTTCAGCCAGCATTCTGGTCCCGAAAAAAACAATTCCGCTCATAATTACTCCGATATTTAGAACTGCGTTACGCAGTAAGGTTTTGACGGCGTCCTGAAAATATCCGAAACGGTTTTAATAAAGGCGTTATCAGATATCTCTGCCAGTTTATATTCATACAATTTATCAAAAGTCACCGCTCCCATTACCATTGATGAGAACTCGGCAATATCCATAGAAATTTCCGCATCACAATTATTTTCTTTGGATATGGTCGCCTTGCCTTTGTCGAATTTCAGAGTGTAAGTGCCGGCATTGCCCTTATAAAAACTATCACCAATATTCAATTTCAGATGACAACTTTGTTTGTTGAAATTATGCTTTTTAAGTTGCCTGAAAAACGACTTGATATCTAAAATGCGGTACATCATGCCGATACCCTGCCGGTTGACCTGATGATTGATTCCGGCCACGAGCATTTCGGAATTATCGCGCGGGTCGATGGGGATGAAATGAAAGCTGTCATCGACGTTGCCCAAATTGATATATCTGATTTGATCCGCCTGCGTATTTAACCAGGTCAGCAATTGCCCGAGAACCTCGCGATTTTCATAAAACATTTCGGTAATGTTCATATCATGCAAAAGCATGTTCTCGCCTTTGTCCATCTTATATTCAAAGACGATAAACCCGTTAACGGTTTTTCCCTGCCGATATCCGACAATCTTGAATTTCGGACCGGCCAACCGTATCATTTCATATTTGCATCGTCTAAACATCCCGTGAGTTTTATCGCAAATCCGATTATAACATTTTTCTAATGCGGGCAGATCTTTTTTGGTTAAGAATCCAATATTCTGCTTTGAATCGCCTCCGGGAAAATCACCCGG
>JBDRRI010000204.1:0-2183 GCA_043825815.1 Candidatus Zixiibacteriota bacterium | reverse complement strand
TTTTTCATCGGCCTGGCCATACCCGTCATGGCACAGGATACCCTGCTTATCAATTATCAGGGAAAATTAACCAACAGTTCCGGCGATCCGCTCACCGGAAATTATGATATAACCCTGAAACTGTATGCCTATCAAACCGGACCATTTGCCCTGTGGAGTGAAACGCACGGCAATGTCCCCGTGTCGAACGGCCTGTTAAGTCTCACCATTGGTTCACAGACGGCCCTGCCCGATAGTATTCTCAATGGCACCAGCCGCTATCTCGGTATCACCGTCGGAACCGATCCGGAGATTTCCCCGCGAACATTGTTGACCTCATCGCCCCGGGCCGCTGTGGCCGGAAAGGTTTTCGGAGATCTTGTCACCACCAATCGTTCGTTGATGATGAAAAACCTTGATGGCGATTCCGGTATTGTTTTGAGTACGCATGACCTTGGCGGTCTCTTCAGGATGTTTGATTCGCGACCGCTTATGGCAAGCCGACCTATCGTCGAAATATCATCCAGCAATCTCGGTCCCTCCTTCGCCTTGTTTGATCCGGAATCAGATCCGCCCGGAAAAAGGTTTGAAATAATGGCCACGTCCGGATCCGGCCCCAGCATGAGTTTCTTTAACCATGCCGGCGAAGTAATGGGCGTAGAACCGAGCCCCTTTAATACCGGGATCAGCTGGGTCTTTTTTGATCCCCAACCGGAGCCGCCGGGAAAAATGTTCGAAATCACAACCATTTTTGAAACCAAAGGCAACGAAACCGCAATGAATTTTTACTCCACTCCGGTGGGTGGCGCCAACCAGGAATTAATAACCCTTTCCGCTATTGGAAACGATACCGAAATGCGGATGGGCCTTGGTGCGCCGGCCGGGAGCAGTTCTTCATATATCAGCCTTAAATCCGACGCCAGCGGAAGCGTTGTCGAGGTTATTGGTCCCGATGCTTTTACCCCCGGCTCGCCGATAGTTTTAAGATCCGATCCCGCCGGGGGAGCTATGGTTGGAATCGGCACCAACTCGCCCACGCAGGCCCTGCACGTGGTCGGCAATATCTGTTACACCGGTTCCATCGGCGCCTGTTCCGATGTCGCCTTTAAGAAAGATATCGTCCCGATTGATAATGCCCTAAGTACCGTCGACCATATCACCGGCGTTAAATACTCCTGGCGCACTAATGAGTACCCGGAACGGCATTTCGGTTCCGATCGGCAGATCGGCCTGATTGCTCAGGAAGTCAAGGAGGTTCTACCCGAGGCGGTCACACTTCAGAGCGACGGCTACTACTCGATTGATTACTCCCGCCTGACTCCACTTTTGTTGGAAGCAATCAAGGAATTGAAAAAGCAGAATGACGACCTGACCAAACGGTTAGAGATACTCGAGGCGCAAGCGCGTTAGATTCGTGTATATCCGGAACCATCATACGGTTTCGGCAATCATTTTTTATGCCCGGCCGACCCGTCAATCGGCCGGGTATTTTTACATAGCTCAAAATGGGTTCGGATGTACAAAAAAGCATCTATTGTTTTTCGCCGTGGTCGGCTCACAAAATTGGGTTTGTTTTGCATATTTTACATTTTTTCATTGTACCTCTTTTGGAGTAAATTTGTAATTTCAGGGGCCGGGTTTCTTCGATCGCGACCGTCGGAACACCGACCGACATGGTTGAATCCGGGATTTTGTGGAATTTCCTCATAATTCATAATCGTTAAACCGTTTACAGTAAATTGGTATTGTTTTCTCATATTTTAGTTTTTCGTTGTAGTCTTTTTGGAGCAAAATTGTAATTCCGTTAAAATATATTTATTGCCTCTCATATATATATGGGGCCGGTAAATTAATATTGAATTGGTACAGAAAATGTAAATGAGAGTAACCGCAGGGGTCTATGGCATAGACCCGGTCTAAATAGGCGGGAGTCTCCAATTTTTTTTGGAAAAAATCTTCGACCACCGCCATACGCGGGCTATTCGGGGTGGTGAGTATAGCAATAATTTTGTCGAAACCTCGCTCATCCGCTAGGCGTATTCGCGACCCTTCGGGCAGGGGATTTGATCTTCCCCTATTATTTAGGACACTTACTTAAGGTTAATTGTTTTTTAATTCGAAGTCAACCGGACTTAGATACTCTAAAGTTGAATGACGTCGAATCCGATTATAAAAAACCTCCACGTATTTAAAGATATCAAGTT
>JBDRRI010000203.1:0-4428 GCA_043825815.1 Candidatus Zixiibacteriota bacterium | reverse complement strand
TCGATAGGATTTATATTTTTTATCTATTTATTTTATAAGAAATATACTACTGATCTTTTCTTCGAACATATTTTCCTGCCGCTAACCGGAGGCAAGATATATGAAAAGGGATATACTCTTTTTAGTTATAAACATATTTATGATCTTTTCAACCAGTACCACTTACTCTTTCCATCAATAATGATAATATTAATATATTCCTGGAGAAGTTTTAAATCTACCGCAAAAAATATGTTGTCACTTTTTATGCTAATTGCTCTGGTATCGGAGTTTATTTATATATTCTTCGTCGATCCCAAACTCGGAATGCCGCGCGACTGGGATCTCTTTTCCCTTGCCGGTCTTCCCGTTATTATATATCTGTCCACAATTCTTGATGAATATTATATTGACCGGCTCAAGCGGTTAATTCCCAGTATAGTGCTTTTATCGCTCCTGTTCGTTTTACCTTTTCTTATGACTCATCTTCAGGAAAAAAGCGCGATAGACTACAATTACTATCTTGTTAAGCTCGAAGATAAGGGTTCTTTGTACCATATCATCATTTTGAGAGAATACTATTCTCAATTGCATGATAAACAGAAGGTCGATTCCCTCACCAATCAAATTGCTGAAAAATTCCCTGACGAAATGAATATTAGAAAAGCGATAGCAGAGGTTAAAAAGGGAAATCTGCGAAAAGCCATAGAGATTCAATCTAACATTACGCCCAATAAATTTGACTCCGAATATCACAATTTAAATTATATGATTTATCTTCATATGAATAAGATGGATTCCGCTTTGATAGCTATAAAAAAAGCTGTTCAACTTCAACCGTACAAACCGTCACTGCTTAATAATCTGGCCGTTACCTATGCCCGGTTGGGATATTTTGACTCCGCCTTCGTCCCTCTCAGGCGAGCTTACGATCTTCATTCCAATAATTTCAATATTTTGACCGGACTGGCCAACGTTCATCTGATGGTTGGCAATGTTGACTCATGTTTATTCTATAGCGAAGCCCTGACTCATACCGACACCGGACGCGCCGAGGGCTATTATTTACTGACAAAAATAAACGCCCAACGGAAAAAGTATGAGGATGCGGAAAAATATTTCTCAGAGTTTAAAAAAATTAATTTAAACGACCCTGCCTTTCTGCGGCGAACCTCGGAATTGCTTGAATTGTTGAAAAGAAACAAATAAATCGTTATTATGAATCTGACTTAAGCCATTAATTAAAATATAGGCAGATGACTATGGCTAAAAAGAACGATGTAAGAAATATTATATTGGCCCTCTTTCTGATTTTCACTGTTTTGAAAATTATCGCCCATATTTATCAGGATAGCCGCTTCTGGGCATTTAACCATTTTAATTTTTTACCGTTTTATTATGCCCTTATCTTTGGCTTGATTTCAATGGCGGTAATAGCCATTTTGTATACGGAATCGGGAGGACGAATCTCCGATAAATTAGTCAAAGGTTTTAATCATTCCTTTTTTAATAGCGACAGCGAAACCTATTTCAGATTGATATTTATCTCCGTCTGCACTGTCATTTTTATTATATTTCTGGCCCCGACTCATTTTCTTGGCGATGGTTACACCTGGCTTGACAATCTGACCGGTCAACGAAGCACTATTTTCAAATGGTCGGAAAGCGGCTCCACCTCGATTCTCTCGTTCATCCAAAACTTCCTTGGCGAGAAAAACAAGCAGACCGGCCTGCTCGCCTTTCAGATAGTCTCGGTTACCTCCGGTGCAATAACCATCTGGTTCTATTTCGAAATTGCTGGTCTGATTTCATCCGAAAGTACAAAGCGATTTCTAATCTTCATTTCGCTTTTGATATCCGGAACGCTCCTTCTGTTTTTCGGATATGTGGAAAACTATCCGATTCTATTCCCCTTCATTTTTGCTTTTTTCTACTTTGCGATAAAATATGCCAAAAAAGACACGGGCATAATTGGCGCCACTATTTTTCTAATTTTGGCAATTATAATTCATCTTCAGTCGGCCATCTTCATCCCCGGCCTCATCTATCTTTATTTCTGTAATCCATCCGGTCAAAAATTATTCAAAAAATATAAGGCCTATTTCTATCTATCTATCATTATCATTCTTACGGCGGGTTTGTATATTTTTTACAAAAAGTATACAACCAATCTTTATTTCGAAAATATATTCCTGCCGCTGTTTAATGGCAAACCGATCTATCCCGAATACTCTTTACTCAGCGGCCGCCACCTTATTGATATTATTAATCAACTGCTCCTTATCTCGCCGTTATTGCCTTTATTCGCCATATTATCAATTAAGAATTGGCGAAAATCATTAGCCGATAAAACATCGGCATTCTTAATTCTTATCTCAATTTCATCACTATTATTCCTTCTCATCATTGACCCCAAGCTCGGCATGCCCCGCGATTGGGATCTTTTCGCCATGACCGGTATTGGCGTGATGTTATTATTCATCTACCGGATTACCGATCCGGCCTGTAAGAAAATAAAGCCTTACTCCTTTTCTCTTCTATTAATAGCATTGCTGGCCATTACTCCGTTTTTGATTGTCTCCTTAAACACCTCGTGCTCTCTTAAGCAGATGCGTTACATAATTGAACTTGATAAAGAGAAGTCGCTTTCAAGTATCATTACCCTGCGCAATTATCATCGTGATAACGGCAATAAAAATGCCGCCGATTCGGCCAATATGCTTTTTAACCTCTATAATCAAAATGAACGAAAAATAAACCAGGCCTTTAAGGCACTCGATGACGGTAATTATGAACAGGCCGCTACAATAATGAAGGCGATTAAGCCGGATAAATTTAATTCCAACTACCATAACCTGGCTTCAATTCTAAATATGGAAATGGGATTTTTTGATAATGCGCTTAAGGCCAATGCCAAAGCTATCCAATTGCGGGCTTACGATGCCAAAATTATTTCAAACCGGGCGCAAATTTATATTAAAATGAAAAATTATAATGAAGCCATGGAACTGCTCCGCAAAGGATTAGCATTTGATTCGACCTGTAAAAGCATTGTTGAGGGATTAGCATATACGCATTATCAATATAAACGGTATGATTCAGCCTATTATTATGCGGTGGCTCTGGCCAGATTACCCGAGCCCGACTTCGAGCCGTTTTACCTTATGGCTCGGACAGCCGCTGAGGGCGGTCAAAAAGAACTCGCAAGAAGACATATTGAATATTATCTCGAGTATTGCCTTGAAGACCCGAAATTTGAAATGCGTTCAGAGAAATTAAAAACATTCCTTGACAATATGGGTCAATAAAAAAGCCCCCGCGAAATCGCGGGAGCTTTTTTGTATAAGTAAATGCAATAAGTCGAATTAGTACATTCCACCCATTCCGCCCATACCACCCGGCATGCCGCCCGGCATCGCCGGTGCACCCTTTTCATCTTCGGGGGCGTCAGCAATAAGAGCCTGCGTCGTTAGCAGCAGACCGCTTATCGAAGCCGCATTTTCCAGAGCTGAACGAGTAACCTTGGTCGGGTCAATAACGCCAGCCCCAATCAGGTCTTCGTAGACATTGGTTTGGGCATTATATCCATAAGCGCCCTTTTCATTGCGAACGCGGTCCACAACGATTGAACCCTCAACACCGGCATTGTTGGCAATCTGGCGAATCGGTTCTTCAAGAGCCCGGCGGACAATATTCACACCGACCATCTCATCGCCGATTAATTTGAGACTGTCAAGCTTTCCAACGACGCGCAAATAAGCGACGCCGCCGCCCGGAACGATTCCTTCTTCAACCGCGGCACGAGTCGCACTAAGAGCATCCTCGACGCGAGCTTTCTTTTCTTTCATCTCGGTTTCGGTCGCGGCGCCAACATTGATAACGGCCACACCGCCGGCCAACTTGGCCAGACGTTCCTGCAATTTCTCGCGATCGTAATCGGAGGTGGTATCATCAATCTGTCGTCTGATCTGAGCAATACGAGCCTTGATTTCTTCGGTCTTTCCGGCACCCTCGACAATAGTAGTATTGTCTTTGTCGAGCGTAACTTTCTTGGCATGGCCAAGATCATCAAGAACGGCATTTTCAAGTTTGAAACCGATTTCTTCGGAGATAACCTTGCCACCGGTCAGGACTGCGATATCATCCAGCATCGCTTTGCGGCGATCGCCGAATCCCGGAGCTTTGCAGGCGGCAACTTTAATCGTTCCGCGGAGCTTGTTGACGACCAATGTGGCCAGTGCTTCACCGTCGATATCCTCGGCAATAATCACCAGCGGCTTGCCCATCTGAGCTACTTTTTCCAGAATCGGAAGAAGGTCTTTCATGGTCGAAATTTTCTTATCATGAATCAAAATCATGGCATCTTCCATGACCGCTTCCATCGTATCGGGATCGGTCACAAAATATGGCGAAACATAACCGCGGTCAAACTGCATACCTTCGACGATA
>JBDRRI010000202.1:0-19579 GCA_043825815.1 Candidatus Zixiibacteriota bacterium | reverse complement strand
CTTCAATGACGAGGAAACCGTTGTTGATCGCATTGCGTTTGTAGGTCTGGGAGAACGAGCCGGCAAGAACCATCCGGATGCCGCGATATTTCAGAGCGGTGGCGGCCTGCTCGCGCGAGGAACCGGTGCCGAAATTGAAACCGCCGACAACTATGTCGCCCTCGTTGACGATTTTGGCGAACTCGGCGTCATAGTTTTCCATGACGACTCCGGCCTGCTGTTCGGGGGTGAAATCGTCGATGTACGTGTACTTGCCGGGATAGATACCATCGGTGTTGAGGTTGTCCTGATGGCAGAAGATCAGTTCGCCGATGACCTTTTCTGGGAAGTTATTGATAATTTTGGTAACACCGGAAGCAGTCTCTTTTTTGGGGACAGATTTGATTTCGGCCTTGATAGCAACATCGGTAGCCGGATAGGGCGAGGTGATTTTTCCGGCAATAGCCGAAGCGGCGACAACGGCGGGCGAGGCAAGGTAAGCCTCGGATGATTTGGAACCCATCCGGCCCTTGAAATTCCGGTTGGTGGCGGAAATTCCAACTTCGCCATCGGCCAGTGTGCCGACACCAAGTCCGATACAGGGACCGCATCCGGGCGGAAGTTCGATCGCACCGGCTTTGAGAAGGTCATCCCAGTAGCCATTTTTTCTGGCTTCGGCCTCGACCTCATTGGAGGCGGCGGAAATATAGAATTCAACGCCTTTGGCGACTTTTTTGCCTTTGATGATTTTGGCCGCCTGAGCGATATCCTCGAGGCGGGAATTAACGCAGGAGACGAGATAGGCTTTGTGGATTTTCAGATTGCGTTTATCCATTTCGGTGGCGGAGGTCATCGTTTTGAGATTGTGCGGACCAGAGATATAGGGCTGGACGGTGGCCATGTCGATGGTTATCTCTTTGGCATAAGATGCATCATTATCGGAGACGGGAATGTTATTTTCGAGCGTCTTGATTGTATCAGGATTCAAACGGGGATGTTGACCGTGGCCGTCGGCATCGGAGAGAACTCCGGCGAGACCACGCTTAGCAATCTGAGCGGCGCGGTTTTTCACCCAGCTGATAGTGACATTATCAATCGGGAAGACACCGGCGAGAGCGCCCCATTCGGTGGTCATATTGGCGATAGAGAGACGCTGATCAATGGTAAGTTGCGCGATACCATCGCCGGTAAACTCGAGAACGTGGTTGAGAACTTCATCATTGTTGAAATAGCCGCAGAGTGCAATAATGACATCTTTACCGGTTACGCCCGGTTTTAGTTTGCCGTTCAGATTTACTTTCGTGACAAGCGGTACCTGCCACCAGGTGCGACCAGTAGCCCAGAGAGCGGCGGCATCGGTGCGAACAACGGGAGTACCGAGGCATCCGAGTCCACCGTACATATTGGAATGGGAATCGGAAGCGACGGCCATCGAGCCGGGAAAGGCATACCCTTCCTCACACATCACCTGATGGCCGATGCCACGGCCGGCGGGATAGAAATCAATACCCATCTCTTTGGCGAATTTTTCTATCTTGGAATACTTGGCGAGATTGTCTTCGGTTTTATTCTGGATATCATGGTCGAGGGTAAAGACAACCTGTCTAGGGTTAGCGATTTTGGCGGCCCCGATCGATTTAAACTTGTTAATAACGGCGCCGGAATTGTCGTGAGTCATGACGTGGGCGGGTGCGATAGAGAGGTAATCGCCGGTATGCACGACATGGTCGGAATCGAGACCGACGGCGAATTTCTGCGCCAGTTTTTCTATTAAATTTTGTCCGGACATATAAAACTTCCTATAGGTTTAAATTTCAATTCAATGGCGGATTATATATGAGAATGAACTCAAAAGTAAAGAGAATATTTCAAATTAATTTTAGCCTTAAATTTTTACTGGTAAAGGTCATACATTTTATAGGCATAACGGTCGGTCATGCCGGCGATAAAGTCTTTGATGATAATTTCCAGCGGCTCTTTGTCAATTTTCTGTTTGAAATTTGCCGGGAGTTTATACGGGTCATTAAGATAGACTTTAAAAAGAGTTCGGATAATAGTCTCCGCCTGCTCGGCCATAGCTTGCATGTGCGGATGTTTGTACATATATTTGCTCAGAAATAATTTCAATTCTTTTAATTCGGCTTTCATTATATCGGAGAAAGTGACTATTTTAGATTTTGATTTTCGGACATCTTCGAGCGACTCTATCTTATGGTCGGATAAATTCTTAAGGGTGGTGGTTATTAAGTCGGTAACCTGCTTATTAACAATAATGCGCACCATCTGGTGGCGGCGCTGGTCGGAGTCGGTTATAATTGAAAAATCAGTAAATTCCTCCAGAGATTTGCGCCAGATTGAAATTTCTTTCAATTCATCAAAATTGAGAATTTGCGAAGACAGGCCATCATCGATATCATGACTATTATAGGCAATTGTATCGGCACAATCGACCAGTGAGGCTTCGAGAGTTGGGTTTTCATCGGGCGGGAAAATATCCGGCATAATCGAATCGGCTGAGGTTTCATGTTTGACAATCCCTTCGCGGACCTCATAAGTAAGATTAAGCCCTGGAAAATCAGGATAGCGCCGTTCAAGATAATCGACAATTCTAAGCGATTGATGATTATGATTAAAACCACCAAAATCCGACATCAACTCATCTAAGATATCTTCTCCGGAATGTCCGAAAGGAGTGTGCCCCAGATCATGGACCAGCGATATTGCTTCGGCGAGGTCTTCATTAAGCCCCAGAGTACGAGCAATGGTCCGGCTAATCTGGGCGACTTCAAGGGTATGAGTCAGACGGGTGCGATAATGGTCGCCCTCATGATTGACAAATACCTGCGTTTTATATTCCATGCGGCGAAATGCAGCCGAGTGGAGGACACGATCACGGTCGCGTTGATAGGCGGTCCGGAGAGGGTGCTCGACTCCGCCATATTGTCTTCCCCGGCTTTTCGATGAAAAAGCCGCATAAGGGGCGAGAATATTTTTTTCGTATGCCCGGACACGCTGTTGGGGAGTGATATCCTCCATAACTATTTTCTGACTCCCCCGGTGAAATAGCTTAAGGAGACATTATGCGAAAAACCGAGGACCGGATGATGCGATAGGGTATAAATTATCGAAAAATCAAAACGACTGTATTTAAAGCCACCGGAGTATTTAACCGGATTGGCCTGGACCCCCCAAAACAGATTGATACCGTTGTTGAATTTAAAATTTTGACCGATAGAATAGATTTCTTTTTGGTCCTGCTCCAATCTAATTCTTCCAACGACCGAAAAATATTTGGGACTTTCTATTTCGGCATACAGATCGGTAATTGTTTTTTCCGGCTCGGTCCCCTTATCCAGCTCCGGCTGGTTTAAGTTGTTAACAACGACCGCCGCGTAATAATTTTTATAATGAAGACCGACGGCGGCACCGACTGAAAAGGCGCTTAAAGAATAATCATTATTTTCGGTGGTAATCTTAAGAAGCTTATTTGAGGCCAAAATCGATAGCGAGAAATATTTGTACCGATAGGCGGTTGAAATTTTCAGCAACTGCTCGGTATAATATTCCGACTTGCCAAATTGAGAAAATCCGAGATCAATGGACAGATCACTAAAACTGTAATTGGCTGCCAAATATATTTCATCGAGATCGGATAGCTCATACTGGCGATCAAAGCCGGATTCAATGGAGAAGCGGTCATTGGTGAATGATGCAACCGGGCAGAGGATTTTTTCAGACGGGGTTGGATCAGAGAGGAGGACGGCACCGGACAGCCCGGAGGATCTTCCCAATTTAAAATCATTGGCCATTGTCATAAGCGGCAACAATATTATCAATATTATCCAAATAAATTTGGTCATGGCGCAATCACCACCGTCTGTTTGTAACTATCGGCATCACTGACTTCGACATATAAAATATAAATGCCTATTTTAAGATTCCGACCATCATCCGAGGTTCCATTCCAGCCAATGGTACCGTCAAAGGAACCTGAATTGGAATTGAATATAGTTTTTACAACCCGGCCTTCCAGATCATAAATTCGCATAATCAGATTTTCACCCGGCGGAGAATCAAAGGTAATGGTCATTTCTTCACCGGAGGACAGTGACAGAGGATTATGGTCGACATCAACATTTAATTTAGAAGCAGAGGCCTCGGTATAAACCGCATTTTGCCTGCCGGGCGAACCGCCCTCGACGACGGATCTTCCCCAAACATAGAGATCCTCCTCGCTTTCACTTCGACCCCAAGTAATATTTTCCGCAAAAGTATGGCTATAGGAGACGCTGTCGGAAGTAATATCATGGTTATCCTTCAGCCGCACAATATCGAAACCATCATTAAGGGTTGGCCATGACGAGATTTCTAATATCGGTATATCAGACAAGCCATATTCAGCCGCCAAACCGGCGCTGTCTTTGCAGAGAACCAAATAACTGTTGGCACTTAAAATATAATCTTCAAAACTAATCGGCTTATATAACAGGGAGTCACCGATAGACCAGCCGTTTAAATTTATATCGACATCGAGATAATTTTTTAATTCAATCCATTCAATTTTTGAATCGTACTGCGGATTGGCCAGAAATTCATTAATAATTATAGGGGGATAATCAACCCCAAAGGCGGCAACCAATTGTAAATTATCGGCGTTATCTTCATCGTCGGGGAGGATAAACAAAAGATGAGGATAGACGCCGAAGAAAATGTCAATATATTCAATTGTTATGGTATCACCGGGAAGTATTGTATTATAAGTTATTTCGGCGATCAGATCGAGGGGATCATAAGTGCTGTCAAGATCATCATTATGGTACACATTAAGCGAGCCGGAAAAGACGGTATCGGTTCCGACATTGGCAATATAAATATCGAAATGGGAAAATCCACCCACGTATGGTTGGGCCGAAACAGTCAATAACTTAAGATTATTATTTAAAAGCCGGGTGGAATTAATGCGACCGGGCGTACTGCCGGAGGGGTCGATTGATTGACGGGCGGCGATGCTATCGCGGTGGATACGTTCCCATGAATAACCGTCAAGTCCGGACCTCGACCAATTGAGAGTTGAATTCTCAGAAAAATATTGTATCCCCACTTCTCCGGAAATATTGATAAGATTAAATCCGGTAACCTGATAAACCGGGTAATATTCATTGACTACATCATCGCCCCAAACGCCGCTATTGTCGCCCCAGGCCGAATCATATAAAATTTTATTTTTGCAAATCACGGCATACTCATGCGGTTCGACACTTCCGACGGGGTGAATTCCCAATGGGTAATTGACGCCATCAATAATCAATGTAGCAAACTGTAAATTTCGGATCGTGGTAGAATCATTATATACTTCAATCCATTCCAGAGACGTATTCGACCCCGGTTCATTGGCCATTATTTCATTTATGAGTAATTTTGCCTGAACGTTAACAATCAGCATTAATAAAGCGATGATAATTACAAGTGAATGTTTGAAATATTTTACCATGCCACCTTTGCCTCAAAAATAATTCTGCTTTCTGAGCCGGATCTACTATAACGATAAGAATATTTGGCGGACATTTCAAGTGTAGAACCCAAATCAAATGATTCTTTTATAAATCCGTAAAAATAGTCGAGCGTCTTATTTACGGGATCAATTTTGGCCCAGTTGAGCCAGCCCTCAATTTTGCCATAGTTCACAGTTTTAAAACTTCCTCTGGAAAAAAACGAGATATAATCGGGGCCGGTCCTATTATCGTTATATCCCAAATAACCCCGATAATATAAATTATTATATTTATACCTAAATCCGGTTCGGACTTTATTTTCATAAATGTCCTCGATGCCGTCTTTTTTATTATACCCTTCAAAATCGAAACGCAATTGGGAATAATTGGAAAGGGGCACCTCACAGGAAATAATATTTTTTAATATTTTGGTTGATTGATCGCCATAAGTCTGAAAAGAAAATGAAAAGGCGGTACTATTTTCCATTATGGCTCGAGTTTTAAGCAAAATTCCATTCTGATTAATACGGTTATCACTATATTTATAATCAATCGAGTCAATTTCTATAGACTTTTCCAAAGTCCCAACCCTACTTCCTGTGGCAAAATCAATCAGGTCATCGGCATAATGCCAGGCGGTCAGGCCAATATTAAAATTATCATTTTTGTATTTGGTCTCTATTATTCCGGCGGGAAGAAATGTTTTCGATTCGCTGGAATGCATAGTTTCGGCGGCGGTTGAAAATGATTTGGTTTTATACCGAATTGATCCGCCAAAATAGGTGGCTCGATATTCGGTATTTAATTCCCGATTTCTCAGGGCCGATGTTAAAACCATAAAATCAAAACGCCAGCGACCGATTTTTTGGGCCAGATCAATAGCACCGATTCTTACCGATAGAGAATCATTTTGATTGTAGTGCAGAATCAGCCGAACCTCATCCCGATGGCTACTACCCTGAAGATATAATCCGTTATAACCGCCATACTCAGGAAACAGAATGGTATTCCCGATTGATTCATCATCAGCGGAAAATATTCGGCCATGATAGCCAACCAGAAGTCCAAGACCGAATTCGGCATTATAATTACCAATAACAGCCTTGGAGATTTTGCCATTGGCTGACTTATAGGTAAATGCGCGGTTATTTACTGACTCATGACCGTCGGCATATTCAGAAATTTTCCCGGAAAAAGTCCAGTTCTCGCCAAATTTGGTTTTCAAAAAGGCATATCCCTGGCTGGTTCCATTCTCTTTAATTATTTGCTTTCTATTAACCCGCAGGAAACCGGTTATTTTTTTTGCCGGCAAATCCTGGCTGACAAGAGCATCGGCCTGCTCAATTTCATATTCGGAATGGTCCTTTATGAATGATTCCAAAAAATATTCCACATTGGGCATTTCTTTCAATAGAAAGATTTCGGTACTGTCGACCCCATCCTGAAATATCTCAACCAATTTTAGGTAGGTTGAATAATCGATTTCATTGAGTAAGAAGGCTTCATATAGTTCATCTTCGGACGGATAAACGGACAGGGATAAATCGCCGGCTGATAGCGATGAGTTTATTATAAAACCAGCGATAAGAAAGATACTTATAATTTTTAAAGTGATGTTCAACTTAGATTATATTCTTTCAGTTTGCGATAGAGGGTGCGTTCACCCATACCGAGTTGTCGGGCGGCCAATTTGCGATTTCCACCGGTTTTTTCCAAAACCGATTTAATCAAAGTCTTTTCCATATCTTTGACCGTTCCTTTGGCCAAGGACGGCTCATTTTCTTCAATTGATTCTTCTTCAAATTCGGTTTGCGAGGGAAGATTCATCAGAATCAACTCCCGAAGCATTTTAATTTCGTTGCCCAGTTGCAACAGGGCATGATAAATCAACTCATGACCGGCATCCTCGGCGGTATGTCCGGTAACAACCGGCAAAGCCCTATGGCGGGAGTATTGTTCGGCAATAAATGACTCAACATCTTTTTCACTAATTTCTTTTCCTGATCTTAGAGCGCTCATGCGTGAAACGAAATTTTTTAGCTGACGGACATTGCCGTACCAATCATATCTCATGAGCAGATCAAGGGCTTTATCGGAAAACCCTTTGAGACCCTCCATTTTGGCAAAATGAAACAGGAGCGGAAGGATATCGCCGCGTCGATCGTAAAGCGGCGGCAGGGTTATCTTGATCACACCGAGCCGAAAATAAAGATCTTCTCGGAAATTTCCGTCGCCAATGGCTTCGGATAAATCACGATTAGTTGCGGCAATAACGCGGGCATTGGAGCGAACCGGCTTGTCACCACCGACCGGATAAAAATAGCCGTCTTCTAAAACGCGAAGCAGTTTAACCTGCATATCCGGTTTGGTTTCGCCTATTTCATCAAGAAAGATGGTGCCATTATCGGCTTGGACAAACAGACCATTTCGCTTGCCAATAGAGCCGGTAAAAGCCCCTTTCTCGTGGCCGAACAGTTCCGATTCGAGGACTCCGGCGGAAAGAGCACCGCAATTTATGGCCACGAATTTCCCGCTCGACTTTGATGAATTGGTATGAATGGCACGGGCTATCAGCTCTTTACCGCTTCCGGACGGTCCAATAATCAAAACGGAAATATCAGTTGGAGCTATCCTTTCGATAGTTTCGGCGATTATTTTCATTTTTTCGGAACGTCCGATAATATTGAAATTCCGGAGTAGCTCTTTAAGGTACAAAATCCGTTTTATTTTCTTAGAAATTTCGGTATTGCCATCGGATAAATTCAGGACACCATCAAACAGGGTATAATCATTATTGGCAGAATCTCGATAATTGGAAATAACCCAGATGTCGGCTAAAGGATTTCTCATTCTAATTCTATTAACCGTACCGGAGTTAATCCCGGGGAAATTTTCCGGAATTAATATCATATCAACGGGACGCTCTTTGAGGATTGAGTACAGATGAGATAATTCTTCGACAAATTCCCCGATAGAACGAAAAGTTTTTTCAAACCGCGCATCGCTTTCAAGGATATCGCGGTTGGCCATGATCAACAGATTTTGAATCATGATCTTTTCCCTTTTTTCCTCCTGTTATTGCCGGATTTTATACTCTTTTTCCGGGCGAGCTTATCCCGAGGCGGCGCTTCACCTCGCCCTTTCTTTACATTTTTCTTCACACGTTCTTCGTTAATCTTCAGATGTTTACCTCGGATCGATTTCTTCTGTTTGCTTACTATTAAAAAGAGATTTATCTCTTTTTTGGTTTTGTCAACGGACAGAACTCCGACGCGAACGGGATCGCCGACCCGAAATGTACGACCGGTCGAACGCCCGACAAGCCGATAATGTTTTTCATCGTAATAATAGTAATCATCATCGAGAGTCGACAAGCGTATCATACCCTCGGCACCGATATCATTAAGCCGGACAAAAAAGCCAAATCCAAGAACGCCGGAAACAACACCGTTATAATGCTCGCCGATTCGCTTTTCCATGTAGTCGGCCTGTTTAAAGCGAATGGCGTCGCGCTCGGCCGCTTCGGCGTTCCGCTCGGTGTCGGAGCAATGCCGGCCAACATTGGATAATATCAAATCGAGTTTTTTGTCAAGTCCGGCGGGATACTTGTTGTTTTTGAGAAGTTTCAGCAGGCGATGAACCATCAGATCGGGATATCGGCGGATGGGCGATGTGAAATGAGTATAATGCTTAAAGGCCAGACCGAAATGCCCGATATTTTTATCTTGATAGACGGCTTTTTTCATCGAACGCAAAAGAAGTTCATTGATTAATTCTTCTTCCGGTTTACCTTTAACCTTTTCGAGAAATTCGGAGAACTGTTTCGGATTCATATTTTCGGATACCGGGAAACGATAGCCGAGCGACGACATCATATATGAAAAGGCTTCCAATTTTTCCATATCGGGCTTATCGTGGACGCGATAAAGCATTTTTTGTCCCATTCTAAAGACATTTAAGGCGATCACTTTATTAGCCACCAGCATGAATTCCTCGACCAGACGGTGCGATTCAAGGCGAATACGGTTACCGATTTCGACAACCTCGCCTTTTTTGTTCATAACAATCCTTGCTTCGGGCAGATCAAAATCAAGCGAGCCTTCCCGGCTTCTATTTTTTTGGAGAATTCCGGCCAGTTCACGGGCGATCTTGAGCGATTCGGCCACATTTTCGAGCCGGGGATTGATTCTTCCGGTATCGAAGAAATCCTGAACCTCTTCATAACTAAGCTTGGCTTTGGATTTGATGATTCCCTCGACAATTTCCCAATCAATTATTTTCCCGTTTTTGGAAAAATTAATAAGGGCGGCGTAAACGAGGCGACGGCGATTTGGTTTCAAAGAACAGAGGTCGTTAGATAGTTCTTCGGGGAGCATCGGGATAACCATTCCGGGCAGATAGACGGAATTTCCCCTCAGGAAAGCCTCTTTATCGAGTAAGGTCCCATCCTTGACATAGAATGAAACATCGGCGATATAAACTCCAAGCCGATAACCGTTTTCGGTTTTAGCAATAGATATGGCATCGTCGTGATCTTTGGCATCAAACGGATCAATAGTGTAGGTCACTTCATTAGTAAAATTGATTCTCGATTGCGGATACTCAAGTTTTTCAGCGGCAATTGATTTTGCCTCCGCTACAACATTGGCCGGAAACTCTTCGGGAATATTATACATCCTCATGACAGTCAGCATATCGACACCAAAATCGGACGGGTCCCCAAGAACTTCAATAATTTCTCCTTCCGGATTTTGTTGGGGATCATCCCATCGGATTATATTAACAACGACCCGCTCGCCGTCATTGGCTTTTAAAGTAAATTCATTGGGAATGATAATATCTCGTCTCAGCCGCTTATCATTGGGAACAACCCATCCATAATGCTGCGAGGAATTATAGATTCCAATTATGGTACTATTAGAGCGATCCAGAACTTTAATAACCTGACCCATTAAACCGTTTTCGGCATTGCCGCTGATTCTTACTATGACCCGGTCGCCATTTAGCGAGGTGAAGGTATCCTCCGGGGCTATTTCAACCCGGTCACCCGGTTCAGTTGTAATTGAGCCTTTTCCGTTTTTGGCAATTGAAATATTTCCGACAATAAGGTTCATTTCGGATGGTACTCCAATGCGACCTCTACGGATTTTCACCAGTTTGCCATCAGTTATGAGACTGTTGACCAGTTGTCTGAATTTTGCATATTCGTTTTGTGGAATATTCATTTCCTTAGCCATCTCTTTCATTTTGAGAGGTCTTTTGGAGCGATAGGCCAGGAAATCGACGATATATTTTTCATTTATTTTCATAGTATAAAAAATAGGAATAAAAAGTAAAAAAATCAAGGCATTTTGACACAAATCTGCCAAGTTGGCAGTCGAACACTATGTAAAACAAAAAGGCAGGTTGATAAGGCCTGCCTTCCCATTTAGTAGACTTCTTTTTGCTCGCTTTTTAAACAAGCGTAAGAATAAAAGGTTCCAAATTATCTTCCGGAACGACCATTAAAATCTGCATTATTTCCGCGACCTTTGCCCTGATCGAATCCGGCCGGGCCATCACCGCGACGCGGGTTATTTTTGCAAAAATCATCCTGCAAAGAATCAAGTTTATCAATCTGTTCAGCGGACAGGATAGATTTTACGGTCTGATGATGTTTATACATCATCTTTTCCATATTTGCTTCGAGACCGGAAACTTTGTCGATCATGCCCAAAATTTCATTTTCCGATCCGTTGTCGGCTTTGAGGGCGTGAAGTTGAATTCGGGCTTTTTGAAGTTCCGCCTTGCGATCGACTCTTTCCAGCGCGAATTGTTCAGATAGATTTTTTATTTTACTTATCTGAGACTCATCGAGCCCCAGTTCATCGGAAAATCTAAGAACGGCATGAGGACCATCGCCAAGTCCCTGTCCCCGGCCATGTCCCGGACCGCGTCCGTCATGCATGCCCATTCCCATCCGCGGCGCCGAACAATCTCCGCGCGACCCGGCCCGGAAACCGGAGTCCTGCTGAGCCATGGCGATGACCGAGGTCAGCATTATTGCAATTACCATAAAAGCTAATGTACGTTTCATAATATACTCCTTTCGTATTTATGGCCGTCCATCGGGCGGCATGATGTCATTTGGCGGAAATGTCGAATCGTCATCCGGCATCATTCCATGTTTTTCGCGAAAACCCCGTACGGTTTCAAGCAGTTCCCGCTCAAAACGATTTTCGAAGACTATCATTTTGCCCATTTGAACAACAGTTAAGATTTCTTTCATTTTATTATGTAACTTCCGAACGGAATTGAGCATCTGCTCCATTAATCCTTCCACTTTGTCGATTTGTTTCTGAATTAAGGCATCGTTCGGATTTTCCGCCTGTATTAAATTGGTGAGAGTTTGCACCTCGGTTTCTATTTCCTCGCGTATTTGACGACTTTCAATCCGGTGCGATGAATAGGCGGCAATAAATTTATCATTTTGACCATCGCTTAATTCCAAAAGATCAAGCAGTTTTATGAGCCGAAGATTGTCGAGATTTTTTTCCTGCATACGCATTTGCTTGCCAAATCCACGACCCATTTGATGCTGGGCGTAAACCGCCGATGAAAGCAGTGTAATAACAAGTATTCCGATTAGATACTTTTTCATAGGATATCTCCCACATTCAAATTTTCCATTAAATATTCGTACTCCGCTTCTTCTATGTCGCCAATCAATATATTACTCGAGTTATATCCATTATTGGCCGAGTAATTATTAATGACCAAACCAATATAATCATCGTCCAAGGTGGCATCTTCATCAACCGTTTGAGTTTCAAAGTAGGAATATTGGGGCACAAGAGATGAATCATAGTTTTGCGGCAATTGACTCAAATTAGGAATCATCGAAACGAACATAACCAGTACTACCGCGGATATAGCGACGCCGTACCGAACACCGAATCGATAAAAACCAAAGGCACGGTTTACAAATCTGTCAATCCTTCGATCGAGTTTTTCGTTCATTAGGGCAAATTCAATGGGGCTGGCCGATTCTACCGTAAAACCGGACAGGCAATTATTGAGTTCCATAGTACCATTGTAATATTCGCGACATTCCGGGCAATTTTTGAGATGCTCATTTTCGGATTCGGTTAGAACGATATCTCCGAATCTCTCATCCAGACTGTTTTTAAATTCATTGCAATTCATAATATCACCTGAATTTTTTCAGTCCCCTTTGCAGTTTTTCAACCGCCTTTTTATAATTTGTCTTCACCGTCGATTCGGATTTGCCCTGAATTTTGGCAATTTCATTAAACGGCAATTTATCATAATAGCGCAAATTAAAGATCAGTTTTTGTTTTGGCGGAAGTTCACTAATTATCCGGGCGATTTCACCAGCCAGTTCGGTATTGGCGATCTGGTCATGGCTTTCATAAACGGGTTCAATCGTCGGCTGATCGGTAAGAGAAATGAATCCGATTGTCTTTTTGCGCTTGAGGAAGTTCAAAGTCAGGTTAGAGGCGATTCTATAGATCCAGCTGGAAAACGAAGAATCTCCCCGGAATCGATCCATGTTCACATAGGCGTTATAAAAGGCATCCTGAACCAAATCAAGTGAGGCTTCCCGGTCGCCGGTCATTCTGTATGTTAGAGCAAACATTTTATCTCGATATATCCTAACCAGCTTGTCATAAGCTTTTCGATTACCTTTTTTCGCATCGGTAATCAGTTCATATTCATTCACGTCCTCTGTCATCTCATTCCTGTATTAATGACAATCACTTCATTAAAAAGACTAATAAAAACGGCAAACTATATTAGTTTGCCGTTTAAAAAAGATTATTCAGATACTTTTTAACCTCAATCGCGACGACTTCGAATCATAACTTTCTGATACAAGTGCATATTCTCCAACACCTTACCGGTTCCTCTGACGACGCAGGTAAGCGGGTCTTCGGCAACATTGACGGGAAGATTAGTCTCCTGACGGAGGCGTTTATCGAGCCCTCTTAGCAAGGCCCCGCCGCCAGTCAGAATAATCCCACGGTCGAGTATATCAGAGGCAAGTTCGGGGGGCGTTTTTTCCAGCGATTGCCTAACCGCCTCGATAATCCTATCAATCGGTTCCACCAGTGCCTCGCGCACCTGGACTGAGGAAAGCTTAAGATTCTTGGGAACGCCGGCCACCAGATCACGACCCTTAATTTCCATCGAAATCTCTTTTTCGAGCGGAAAGGCCGATCCGATTCTAATTTTAATCTCTTCGGCGGTTAGTTCGCCGATCAAGAGATTGTAATTCTTTTTAAGATACATAACAATGGCATCATTGAGCTCATCGCCGGCGATACGAATAGAGAAATTATTAACAATTCCATTGAGGGCAATCACGGCGATTTCCGAGGTGCCGCCGCCGATATCGATGACCATCACGCCCGAGGGCTGGTCAACCGGAAGACCGACGCCAATAGCGGCCGCCATCGGTTCCTGAAGCAAGAAAACCTCGCGAGCTCCGGCATTTTCGGCTGAATCGCGAACAGCTCGTTTTTCCACTTCGGTAATACCGGAGGGAACGGAGATAACAATACGCGGTTTCATCAGATAGCGATGCCTGATGACTCGCTTAATAAAATTGGAAAGAAGTTTTTCGGAGATTTCGAAATCAGCGATAACACCGTCTTTAAGCGGTCTGATAGCGGCGATTTCTCCGGGGGTACGGCCAAGCATCTCTTTGGCCGCCGAGCCGACCGCCAAAATTTTGCCGGTCGCTTTTTCCACGGCGACGACCGATGGTTCATTCAGGACAATGCCCTGACCGCGAACAAATACAAGAGTATTGGCGGTGCCCAGATCGATACCGATATCACTTGAGATAAAATCTAAAAAGCACAAGATTATTCCTAAGTCATAAATATTTACAGTCTAATACATCTATCGTCAAACTTGATTAAGTTTAAACCAGTTAACGTATAAAATCAATAAAAAAAGATATTTATGGGATTAATTTTTGTAGGAACTCGAGTATTTCGGCGTCAGTTCACACCTGCCTATGGCATTAATGCCAACGACGCGAGTGTCTTCGGCGATCAGAAACCGATGCAACTGGTATTGATAATAAAGAGACGATTTTGCTGATTATTTTTCCTCTTTCTTCCCGAATTTGAGGAAATCGAAAAGCTGAGGAAGGATGGTTGGATAAAACAGCAACCAGAGGGCGAGCGGAAGAATATCATTTATCAGATAGAAATGGAAGATCGACTTAAAGAAGCTTTTGGACATCTGATATTGCGACCAAAAATAGAAATCGAGCCAAGATAGAAGGAGATGGCAGATCATCAAAATTAATAGGCCACCGAAGAAAGCCATGGTTGATTTTTTCCAGTTGCGGATTAAATCGGGCGTGGAAATAACGAGGGCAATATAGGGAATCAGATTGGTAAAATGATCCAGAAGCAAAGAAAGACGCCATTTAGTGACACCAACCAATTTGAAAAAAGGCACGGCAACCGGCGAGAGAAAATGCGGATATAGATTTTGCGCATAGGCAAACCAAACATATCCGAGTAGAAAACTGGATATAAAGATTTTAAGCAGAAATATTTTTGCTTCTTTTTTCACGATAGACCACCAGATAAAGCCATCCAACCCAGACGGTTGAAATCATAATAATGAGAATTACCTGCCAAAGATAAAGATGCAGGAAATCAAAAGCTCTTTGCGAATAAGAGCCGGCTATTAATAACATAATAATGCGAATAATATTAAAAAGATAAATGGCCGGAATCCCCATTAACAGGCCAATTGATTTATTGCGAATCGAGGTTGAAAATGAGAGAACGGCGGCAAGATAGATCAGCACCTCGAACAGTCCGGTGCATTCATCGATAATTTCAACCGGAAAGCCATTATAGGTAATAAATCGATCGGAATATGATACCTGATCGGTAAATATGGACATGGTCCATCCACAAATGGATGCCGTGGAGTCCATCAGCCATAAGAAATTGTCGTGATATCGGGTAAAAAGCTGAGAAAAACCGATTGATATAATTAGAATAGAAATGAGGAAAATCAAAACAAACCGGGTAACCGGATTGATATGGAATTTTCGTTTCGATTCGGTTTTAATATCTTTGGAGCCTGTCATAAATGGAATTTAATATTCGAATCCAAAAGAAGCAAATCCAATTTGAATTAATTGACAAAGATCAATAATCCCGTTGCCAATCAGCGATAAATTTATTATCTTTACTCCCGATAATAATAGAAACAACACCCCACCCGAATTTCGGGTGGGGCTTTTGTGCTTGGGGAAATATAGCATGAGTATGATATCGACCAGAGCGAGCAGTCAACTAAAGAAATTGACGGACCGGTTCAGCGAAACGGCCCCATTTTTGGAATTAATAAAACGCCTGCAAAATAAAGAGGCGACGGAGCAGACAATATCGGGGTTGGCTGGCTCGGCGCCGTCGATATTATTAAGCAGACTGGTCCAATTCGTCACCGAACCGATTTTGGCCGTGACCGCTTCCAATGAGGAAGCCAATGACCTGATTGATGATCTTCAGTTTCTCATAGATGAAAATCGGATTGGTCATTTCCCATCGCTTCAATCGCCGCCGTTTGAATTCAGAACGCCTCCGGCAGAATTTGTCGGACGACGGCTTTCGACCTTATCGCGAATAGCTAAAAACGAGATTGATATTGTTGTCGCTCCGATTGAGGCGATAATCGAGCCAACCATTTCTTTTGATAATTTCGAAAAGCAGAGTCTGATTTTATCGCAGGGCGATGAGGTTGATGTTTACCGTCTTTCTGAAAAATTGGTTGAAATGGGATTTAAGCGGGTTCCGCTGGTCGAGGAGATTGGGGATTTTGCGGTTCGGGGCGGCTTGATTGATTTCTTTTCCCCTGGATTCGATTTTCCGGTTCGATTGGAATTTTTCGGCGATGAAATCGACACGATTCGCCAGTTTGATGTATCGACTCAGAGAACCACAGAGAGGCTAACGCGGGTTGATCTTCTTCCCCGCCGCGAAATTAGCATTACACTCAATACGGTAGAAGATTTCATTGAAAGTTTACCGGAAGCCGATGGTTCATTAATCAGGGCCCGCTATTTAAACGATCCGGAACTTCCCGGCCTGGAATGGCTGGCGACATTATTTAAAATTAAAACCGGTTCAATCTTTGAATATTTCAAGGAAAGGCCATTGCTGTTTTTGGGCGGAGCTGGTAATATCGAAGCAGAAATTGACCTGTTATATGATAACGCCGAAAACCGCTTGGAGCGAATCAGAGAAAAACTAATATCTCCTCCATCGATTAATGATTACTACCGCAATAAAGATATCGCCCTGGATAATTTCAAGAATTACCGGATCATTGATTCGGTCCCGTTTAAGGGCGGCCGTGATGAGATAATTGATTTCCAATGCCGGGAGCATCCGGCACTCGGCTCGAGGCTTGATATGCTTTCGAATACAATCGATAAATTTTATCAGAATTCGGTTTCGTTTTTTATCGCCGCCGACAATCCGGGACAAGCTTCGCGATTATCGGAGCTTCTCGGTGAGAAAATCAACACGCCGACGGTACTTCCGATCGAAGTGGCTTTGCTGAAAGGCGGATTTGTTTCGATCGAAAATAAAATGGCAATTCTGACGGACCACCAGATATTCGGCCGGCAGTTTCGAAGAACGCGCAAGAAGAAATTCAAAGAAGGCGTTGCCATACAAAATTACTCAAGCCTGACCGAGGGCGATTATGTTGTGCATACCGAATTTGGAATCGCCAAATATCTGGGATTGCAGTCCATAAATGTCGATGGCAAGACGCGCGATTGTCTTTATTTGAGTTACCACGGCGGCGATAAATTGTATGTTCCGATTGAAGAGTTTAATCGGGTTTCCAAATATTCGGGCAAAGAGTCGGCGCCAAAACTTTCGGCCTTAGGCGGAACCGGCTGGGAAAAAATAAAGAATCGAACGAAAAAGGCGATTGCCGATATGGCTGAGGATTTAATAAAAATCTATGCCGAGCGCAAAGCCCGGCCCGGTTATTCGTTTCCTACGGATACAACCTGGATGAAACAGCTCGAAGCCTCCTTCCCGTTTGAGGAAACGCCCGATCAGATGAAGGCGATTAACGATATTAAAAACGATATGGAACAAACGACGCCGACCGATCGGTTAGTGTGCGGCGATGTTGGTTATGGAAAAACAGAGGTGGCGATTCGCGCCGCCTTTAAAGCAGTCGAGGCGAGCAAGCAGGTGGCGGTACTGGTGCCAACAACGATTCTGGCTCAACAGCATTACAATACATTCCGGCAACGTCTCGCCGATTTCCCAATCAGAGTTGAAATGCTCTCGCGCTTCAGGTCGCGAAAAGAGCAGAAAGCGATTGTGGAAGAATTGGCAGACGGGAAAGTCGACATCATTATTGGGACGCATCGCCTATTGTCAAAAGACGTCATCTTTCCCGATCTGGGCTTACTGGTTGTTGATGAAGAACAGAGGTTTGGAGTTAAACATAAGGAAACGCTAAGAAAAATAAAAACCAATGTTGATACAATTGCGATGACAGCCACGCCGATTCCGCGAACTCTACAGATGTCTCTAATGGGAGCGCGGGATATGTCGCTGATTAACACGTCGCCAAAAGATCGTCTTCCGATTATAACCGAGATATCCGAATTCGAACCGGAGATAATTGGCGAGGCTATATTGCGGGAAATTGACCGAGGCGGTCAGGTTTATTTTGTTCATAACCGAGTTCAAACAATTGAGGCGATGTACCGTTATCTGAAAAAGATAGTTCCTCAGGTGGAAATCGCGGTTGCCCACGGGCAGATGCATGAGAAATCGTTGGAGGGAATCATGCTCGCCTTTTTGTCGGGCACATTTCAGGTCTTGTTGTCGACTTCAATTATTGAATCGGGACTGGATATCCCCTCGGTGAATACGATTATTATCAACCGGGCTGATCGTTTTGGGTTGGCGCAATTGTATCAACTTCGCGGACGAGTCGGTCGCTCCAACGTGCATGCCCGAGCCTATTTGTTGACGCCGGCTTACCGGATGTTGACGCCAGATGCCCGCAAACGGTTGAGAGCGATTGAGGCGCATGCGGAGCTTGGTTCCGGATTTGCTTTGGCGATGAAGGATCTGGAAATTCGTGGTGCGGGAAATATCCTTGGGGCACAGCAATCGGGATTTATCGAAGAAGTCGGGTTCGATCTTTATACCAAGTTACTTGAAGAGGCGGTGGCCGAGCTTAAGGGTCTTGAGGTGCAAAAGCCGCCCGATACCAAGATGGAAATTGATTATGAATTCCTGATTCCCGATTACTATATTGATATCAAACAACATAAGGTGGAAACCTACCAGAAAATCGCCGGAGCCAGAAATCTTGACGAGATTGAAAAAATACGAATGGAGATAGAGGACCGTTATGGTAAACCACCCGAGCCGGTGGAGAATTTGTTCGATGCGGCGGGTGTAAGAATCTCGGCCTGGATTCAGGGAATTGAAAAAATTAAAATGAAATCAGGACTAGTCGTTTTGTTTTTCAAAGAGGACAAACGATTTACCAGAGAAGAAATTGAGAACTGGCGCAAAGAGATTGATTATTCTCTGGAGTTTTCGCTTGGCGAACAGTCATCAATAAAAATTGATCTTGGCCAGCTGGGCCATAAAAACCGCCTGGGGTATCTTCGCGCGGTATTGAATCGAATATAATTTTCCCCGCCTATCCGGAATTGCAACTGGCCTAATTTATAACCATTCCGGACAAAATGCAGTTCAAATATAGGGAAATTATTGTCTACAAATTAAATCGTAGAGGGACTTGACAAAGCGAATTTAACATATATATTGGGAATTCAATCGCGGGGTGGAGCAGTCTGGTAGCTCGTCGGGCTCATAACCCGAAGGTCGCAGGTTCAAATCCTGCCCCCGCAATGTCAGACCGTTGGCCCCATCGGCACTTAGCCGATGGGGCCTTCGGCTTTTTGGGGGGTGCGCAGTGCATCGCCGCGCTGATGCACTTTTGATGCACTTGGCGACGGTCTTCGGGTTCCTGCCTTCCAGAGCGCCGGTCCCTGGGCGGGCGTCCTGGCCGCCGGTGGA
>JBDRRI010000201.1:0-3272 GCA_043825815.1 Candidatus Zixiibacteriota bacterium | reverse complement strand
TGGGTGCTTTTCGACGTAAAGTCATTTAAAATAGACCAAAATGATTTATACAAACCGGCAGAATTTTGGCGGTTTTTTTTATTTTCTTAATCACTTGACAGATAATCTAATTTTTATATCTTTTACCCCAGTTTAAATAACTGCTTATAAAACAATTAAACAATTTTACTTAGAGTAAATTTTGTCAGGACTCAAGAGTCTATCAAAAATACTGTTTGCCTTTTTGTTGATTATCGGCATCGCTTGTAGCTCCGACTCCAGCAAAGGCATTATTTTCAATGCTGAAAAATTGTACCAAAAAGCTGCCAAACTAATTGAAAACGCTTCGATAAAACCGGAAATTCAGCAGGGACCTTATACCGAAGAAATAAAAGCGGCCTTTATCAATCTTAATGATTACTGGCTGACCAATATTGACTCCCTGCCAAAAAACAAATATCCGGATGAGCGCCAGAATTTAGTCTCGATTGGATTTCTATCCATTGGCCAATTATCTCGAATTTATTATGAGGAAAAGAAATACGATTCGGCCATTTATATTATCAGTCAATTTTTGACCAAGGCCGAGCCCGAAGGGTCATTTCTATTGTCGGCAAAATTAAATCTGGCTCGGATTTATCAGGCATCGGGAAATTTTGAGACAGCCATGGCCATTTATAATGGTTTGATAGATACCTTCTATCCCCCGGTTAACAATCAGGGAACTATTCTTAACGAGGTCTTGAACCTGCCTATTGCAGTTGTCAGGATATACAGCCTTTTAAAAAACGAAAAACTCAAAACTGACGCCACTCTATCGGCAGAAAATTAT
Organism: Candidatus Zixiibacteriota bacterium; assembly: GCA_043825815.1. GTDB lineage: Bacteria > Zixibacteria > MSB-5A5 > GN15 > PGXB01 > JBDRRI01. Next base: position 2,461 of record JBDRRI010000201.1, on the reverse strand, counting down.
TATAATCGTTTACTAACAGAATGGCCCAATTCTTCTCTGGCTACCGCTGCTCATAGTAATTTGGCCAAAATATATTACGATGAAAAAAAATGGGATAAATCAATCGCCAATTTAAAAGAGATGACCGATTCGACTGGTAATACTGATATTGAATCATTGATGATGATTGCCACAATAACGGCCGATGGCAAAAAAGATTATAAAAAAGCGATTGAATTGTATGGCAATATTCTAAAAAAAGTTGATGATACTCTTAAAACTCCGTCGGTTTTGCTGAGACTTGCGATTACTCATTACGACAGTAAAAATTATAAAAAGGCCGAAGAATACATTAACCAAATTAAAAATCAATATGGTTATTTCTATAGAATCAACCCGCTCCCTCAAAACTATTTTGCCCTGGCGCTCAAAGATCAGGGCCAATGGTCTCGGGCCGAAAGCGAGTTCCAATTTCTGATTGATAATTATCCGGCCTCAGAAGCCGCCTTTGATGCCTTTATTACAATTGCAGATCATTATCAGACCGATAAGAATAAGGCAATGGCGGAAAGATGGCGCCGGCGGGCTGAAGAGTTTTATTTAAATATAGGCTCGCGATATGCCGGAACGAGTATCGAGGCATCTTCTCTTTCATATATGGCTGAGATAGCGCGCCTGGAAAACAGATGGCTCGACGCCGTCAAATACCTGGAAAATATCTTCAATAAATTCCCCCAATCTGATATTGGAAGGAAATCGATTATTACTGCCGCCGGAATCTATAAGGAAAGGCTAAATAACGAAAATAAGGCAAATTCTCTACTAAATCGATTAAAAGCGGAACTATTCCCGGTGTCAGATGGTAAAAAAAATGATATTATAACCGATGATAAATTATAAACTGTATAAATGACAGAGTTTACGGAGGAAAAATGAACTCGAGAAAATCAATCATTCTGGTAGCAACCTTAATTCTGGCAATGTCTACCGCGGTTTTTGCCCAATCGGATCCATTTGGCAAAACCGATACCATCTATGCCGAGGCCTACCGGATCGATGACAAAAACTGGGCTGTTAATGTCTCGCTGTTTAATGATGAAGAAATCATGGCGCTCTCAATTCCGTTTGTCTTCTCCGGAGGCATGACGAAGGTTGTCGCCGATTCCACCGTTTACACCGGCGGATTGGTAGAAGCCTTCCGAGTTAAGCAATCTCGTGTTGATACCACAACCCAATGTTTAACCATCGGACTTATTTCTGACGTCGGCGTTTCAGTGCCCCCGATTCCGCCGGGCAAAGGCCGCATCGCGACCGTTTTTGTATCGGCTTTGGACGGAAGCAAATTGGAAACGCTCAAAGTTGACACAACAACCACCCCCCCGGGAAATAACCTGCAATTGGTCAGCCCTCCTTCAAGCGGTATTGTTCCCGCCTTCGTAATTGTGAAAGGTGAAAAAGCCAAAGAGGAAAAATAGATAAAATATATCAATAAAAAACCCGGCTTGGCGCCGGGTTTTTTATTGTCGGCAATTTCGCTTTTTATTCTTTTTTGTGAAATGTTCTTATAATAGAATTTTTGCGAACTATTAAATAATCCCTTAATTTCTCTGTCAAATCATCGGGCAATCGGCCTGTTCTATAAAACTCCTTATAAAGAACATTCTGATCCAGTTTGAAACACTCATCCAATCCGGCATCGCGGGCAAGAATCGACATCTCCAGATAATCTTTTTCACTGCTGGTCTTGCTCGGGAACTGCTCGCCTTCAGAAATCTTCACAGTCAACGAACCATGCTCGGCCACAATATTAGTCAGATCGGCCCGCTCGCAAAAGGTCACCAGATCATCTTTAAGAGCTGTCAGTTCCGATTCGATTAATTTCTTTTTGCGGTTCAAATCCAGATATTTCTCAGCCATCTCTTTACCGCTTTTGGCATCGAAATCATCGGTAATCTTATCATCCAGCGCCAGCTTATGCCGCTTGGCCGGGCAAAGTTCATAAAAAATACACCAGTCGCATAAGACCGATTCTTTCGGCGGAAAATTATCTTCCCTGATGGCGTTTTCAATTTCAATCACTTTTTGAAAGGCCTGGTACCGAATTTCCTCCAGCCGATCTTCATCCATGCTGGTTGACATCTCAATCCCCTGCCGCAAGAATATTTTTTTCGCCTCAATCTTCTCAAACTGAGGCCAAAGCTTATTGATTCCGATATGATACAACCCCAACTGCTCATCATGATCCAAAACCGCTTGAGCCGGAAGAGAACGATCTGTCTTATAATCGACAATCTCGATAACGCCGTCGGCTTTTCGGCGCGAGATGCGATCAATCCGGCTTTTAATAATAAACCGTTCATTATCATCAAGCGGGAAACTGATATTCTTCTCCAGCGCCAAAACTTCGGAATCATCGAACGGAGCGTATATCTCATAATATTTCTTGAGCATCTCCGCTCCCCGATTAATATAATCCTCGACC
>JBDRRI010000200.1:0-2753 GCA_043825815.1 Candidatus Zixiibacteriota bacterium | reverse complement strand
CAATTATATTTTCTATATTTTCCATTGCAAGAACCCCAATTTGTAATTGTTATATTTACGTAATATATTATCGGTTATTGAGATAAATACTTAAGATTCTTAATGGATTTTGGTGGCGCGCCCCTTGGGGCATAGGACTGTTCTCCCGTGGGCAGCAGACGCCCTCGTCTGCCCCAACTTACCTCACCAAATACATAAAGGTAATAAACGTTAATTATAATCAAATGAAATTTGGAGGAAGATGCTTATATCATAGAGGCGGATTATAGCTGTATAGCATCTGCCCCGATATATATTCTACTGGCAAGATAGTTCACCACCCTGATAGCAGTATTTTATTTGAATAGTAATATCAATTATATTGAGTTTACCATTACCATCAACATCACCGGCATATGGATAAACCGCATTTTCGCCGTCTTTATAGATATAGTTGATCAAAGCAACTATATCGAGTATATTCACGATGCCATCATTGGTGACATCTCCGCACATAACATAATTGACTACATCCCAGCAATACGGTCCATTAAATGGCGTCCCTATACCATCAAAAAACCATTCATTATGGGGGATACTGCAGGAATCAATACAAAAAGTTCCTTCCTCATTGATGATAAAATTGAATCCTATCTGAACAGCCATTGGAGAACCAGGTACCCAACCGGTTCCGTTAGTGGGTAAAACGGCTGCCGAGTGATTAACTGTGTCTGGTAATTTCCCAATGGTGTCAAAAGCAAGAAAACCATAAGCGGTGTTCCAATTGTCTAACCAATCATTATATATAGATATAGAGCTGTCCGAAAGTGATTCATGTTTTGTTGACATATCGGTAAAACTAAGACCTTGTACATTGACATACTTTACGTTTTCAATACTGTTATCCGGACTAAAGAAAGTGAACGGCATACCGAATGCATATACAACTCCAACATTATTATACATTGCGATTTTTATAGTGAATGGCATACCAACAGCGATTACTCCCTGAGATGTGGTATCTGTGACAATGGCGGTTATATTGGAACCGTACGCCGAAACAGTTCCAAACACAACCAAAATACATATGGCAAAATATTTCCAAATCTTACGCATGATTTTTTCTCCCTTTAAATGCCTATTTTTCAGATCGGATAAGTGAATTATTTTTCAATTTGTCATCTCTACATGGTCGATAGTTAAATATATAAAAACGATGCAATTAAGCAAGTATTTTTCCCAAAAATGATAATAATAATATGATTTGTCGATTATAAAATTAGTCCGAAGAAGACCGAAATCCTTTGTGATTTCGACAATTTTACTCGCTAACAAAAGGGCTGGTTGCCCAGCCCCATTTTGGTTACAAATTGATTGATTTTTTACTTTAGCAATATCATTTTCTTGGATTCCGTGAATTTATCAGATTTTAACTGATATAGGTACAATCCTGACGCAACCTGCTTTCCAGAGTCATCTTTACCGTCCCACTGTATCGAATGATGTCCTGCTGGAAGTGTTTTGGAAATTATGGTCTTTACTTTCTGGCCCAGAATATTATAAATGGACAACTCGACAAACGAGCGGCAAGGAATTCCAAACCCAATGTTCGTAATTGGATTAAATGGATTGGGGTAATTATTACCAAGAATGAATGTATTCGGAATAGTCATGATTTCCTGATTTTCATATACATCAGTTGTCGAACCTCCTTCTACCTTCAGGAAAAACCATCCTTTATTATTATCTTCGTGGATTTCATTAACAACATTGTCTTCATCAATTACTGCATATATTCTGGAATATTGTGCTATGTCAATTGGTATTACCCAGCCTAAATAAAATTGCATTTTATCGCGCGCAGTCAAACTATATGGGGACGGATTGATACCCACTCCAAGAAATTCTCCACCCTGATCAGGATCGTTTAGATAGAATTTCACTGTGATTTCATCCGAACAATTTTCCAGTGAAAAGTTACGAACGTTGCACCACAATGTGACCGGACTGGCTGGCGCGATGGTATCGCCGAGAATATAAATGTCATGCGTTTGTTGTCTCCGGGATGGATCGCTTAAAGAATAACCTTTTTCAGTATGGTAACGCCATGGTAATGCAAAGGCCAAATCTGGTTCTGTACGGTAATAAGTATCCCATATTGTTGTAATTCCGCTGTTATCCTCGAATGTTAATAATTCGACACTGTAATCCAGAACAAGGGCACCGTTTTTTGACCAGAAAGCATAAGGCGCAATCCTGAATGGAGCTTCAAGGTCATCCGCCCTGCCTCCCATTGATATGCCGACCTTCAAGGCTTCACTAAAGATTGTCTTATGAGTCATAATTTGGGAAGATTCATAGCTGCCGCTGATCTGCGCGGCCATTCCATACCCGCTGACTGTCGCCCCGACAGCCATGCCGAAATGATGCGTATTACTGACCGAATTCTGGCTGAAATTGCTATACTCCAGCCACCAGCTATGGCCAGTCGTCGGTGTTATAAGGGTTCCAGTTGGATCGTTGTGTATTAGGGTGTCAACCATATCATCCTGCTGCTCTATATTATCGTAAAACGAGTAAGATAAAAGGTTACCCGTTTCATGCCGAGGAATATAGAGCGGAGAAGACCATGAATCCAGAGAATACCATTTCGGTTGAACTGACGATGGAATTACGACCAGAAGTGATCCCTGCGGAGTATTATTATAATAGACGGGGTATTCCCATAAATCGTAATCTGTTTCTGTGGCAAGGATCATATCGTGGTATTTTGT
>JBDRRI010000199.1:0-14844 GCA_043825815.1 Candidatus Zixiibacteriota bacterium | reverse complement strand
ATGTTTGAATACTATTCGCAGGGAACATCGACCAATATTTCAATTGTCAATGGCAAGATGGAATCCTCTGTAACCTATACTTATCTTCTTATGCCGAAAAGAGAGGGTACATATGTAATTAAACCGGCGGTGATTGTTGATGGCCGAAATAGATATACATCAAACGAGGCTACTTTAACCGTCAGCCCCGTCGGGACCGCTCCCTCTTCGTCAGGGCAAGGGCAGGAGGGAGAGGAGGCAGCCGCCAATAGCAAAGATGTTTTTATGGCAGCTTCGATTGATAAAAAATCAGTCTACGTTAATGAGCAATTAATTTTATCAATAAAATTTTATCATGCAGTCAGGCTGTATTCTCAACCGGATTATACGGCTCCGCAAACAACCGATTTTTGGGCCGATGTTTTGACGCCGCAAAAAACATATACGGAGGTTTACAACGGCCGTCGTTATAATGTCATTGAAATTCAAACCGCTCTTTTTCCTACTCGGTCCGGCGACCTCACGATCGGCCCGGGCATGATAACCGTTGCCATTCCTTCGCAACAACAACGCCAACGCAATGATCCCTTCGGAGCCTTCGACGGATTTTTTAATCGCGGTGAAAATACGACCATTAGATCACAGCCACTAACTGTTAAGGTCAATCCGCTTCCAGTCGAAAGTAAGCCGGATGATTTTTCCGGTACTGTTGGCAAATTTAAAATATCGTCCACAGCCGACAAGAGAACGGTTGATGTCAATCAACCGGTTACGGTTACCTATAAAATAAGCGGAACAGGTAATATTAAAACGGTCGCCGAACCGGTTTTCGAGGAAAATCGGGATTTTCGTATTTATAAGGCGTCATCCGATGAAAAGGTTACCAAAATTGAGGGGGAAGTCGGGGGAACTAAAATATTTGAGGAAGTCTTTATCCCCAAACGGGCCGGCAAGTTGATTATTCCCGCGGCAAAACTGAATTATTTTGATCCCACCGCAAGGCAATACAAAGAAATTGCCACTCAGCCGATAGAGCTTAATGTTAAGGTTTCGGAGGGAACCGATTACGAGGATATACCCTATCGACCGGTAGCGGGTCGGGTAATTGACACCAATGCCAAAGATATTCTGTATATTAAAACGTCATCCGATGATCTCGCCCTTAAGAGGCCGATTATCATTGCCCAGCCGTTTTATATGGTTATAAATGGAATACCGGTTCTTTTGTTGGTCTTTGTCTTAATCGATCGAAAACGGCGTGATAAATTGTCCTCAGATGTCGGCTATGCCCGTGCTCGGGCGGCTAAGCGTATGGCCAAAAAACGGTTAAATACAGCTCGGAAATTGGCCAAAATCGAAAAATCAGCCGAATTTTATGCGGAAATAAGAGCCGCGATTTTTTCCTATATCGCCGACAAACAAAATATATCTCCGCACGGATTAACCAGCGATAAATTGGTGGATATAATCTCGGGAAAAAATGCCCGAGCCGAGACCATAGAAAATACGCAAAAACTATTGCGTCGCGCCGATTTTGCTCAGTATTCGTCGGCCAATGTGACCCAAGAAGATATCAATCAATCGCTGGAATTGGCGGAAAAGATAATGGTCGCGATGGAGGAGATTCGAATTGTATAAATATATTTTGATATATATGCTCTTATTAATATCGGCGATGCCATTTCCTGTTCTGGCCATAGATGCCAAATCAGTTTTTGCTGAATCTGGGAAAAATTTTGAGAATATGGAATATGACAAGGCTCTGGAAGGATACCAGACATTGGTTGACAATGGATACGAATCAGCCTCATTATATTTTAACATGGGTAATTGCTATTTTAAACAGGGTCAACTGGGATATGCCATTCTATATTATATGAAGGCCGAGCGGTTAAATCCAAATGACGATGATATTAGGACCAATCTTGCTTTCTCACAACAATTTATGCCAACCCGGCTTGAGGGCGTCAAGATTAATCCCGTAACAGATTTCCTCGACCTGATCGTCGGTCGATTCACATTGGATACTATTGCCTGGATATCATCAATTCTATTCATATTATTTATCCTTATTTTAGCCTGGAAAATATATATGAATTTTTCCGGGTCAGTTTTTAGAATTGCTATCTATACGCTCTTGGTAATTTTTGTAATATCTTCGGGATTAACAACTTACAAATATCGAACAGAATATTTGAAAGAATCCGGCGTTATAATTGATAATGAAGCCAATGTCTACAGTTCTCCCTCTGAAGATTCTGAAGTTGAATTGGTCGGCTCTTTCGGACTGGTGATGGAAATCACAAAAAAAACCGATGATTATTATTTGGTTATTTTTGAAAACAAGCGTAAAGGGTGGATCAATATAAAAAGTGTTGGCATAATTTAGACCGAATGCCCGCAACATCTTTTTAATTGACACTATCGGGCAAAGTCTCTATCTTTAATTTCTATATACCGGCTTAAGCCGGTTTAATTATTGGTTTAAAATGGCTAAATTATTAAAAAGCAAAGAATTCTGGGGTACTATTATTGCAGTAATTTTATTGGGTTATTGCTTTAAAGGTTTTAGCTGGACAGATATGAAAACGCTCTGTGCCCGTGTCTCCTATACTTATATAATCCCGGTTGTATTCTTGGAATTCGCCATGGTGATATCCCGCGCTCTTCGATGGGGAACCATTATTGAAAAAACCAAAAAACTGAGCGTTTATAGACTCTCGACTCTTTTCGCCGCCGGTCAGGTTATTAATATTGTCATGCCGGCATTGACTGGCATGGTTGGCAGGATCTGGCTGTTTTCCAAAAAGACTGATCTCAAAAAAAGTTATATTTTCTCCACAGTCGTAATTGAGGTTCTTTTTGATGCCATTTGCACAGTTTTACTTATTGTAATTTTATCAATGGCCTTTGTTTTTCCGGAAGAGTATCGATCGGTTAGTTACATAATTGCCATTGCGACGGTGGCGACCCTGATATTGTTGTATCTGATTCTTACTCTTAAAGATAGAATCGGCAATTTTGGGCGCAAGCATATCCGTAGCCGCTGGCCGGGTGCCTATATTACCCTGAAGAAGTTCGCCAACTCCTTTACTCAAGGCATTGAGCTTTTAAAATCAGTTAAGTATTTCAGCCGGACAATGTTTTTGACTATGTTTTCCTGGGTAGCGCATATTTATATCGCCTACTTTCTATTCAAAGCTTTTGGATTTGAACTGCCGTTGATTTTGGCCGTTGTCATAATGGTCATAAATTCTCTCGCTTTAATGATACCGATAACGCCGGGTAATGCCGGGACATTTGAATTGGCCGTCATGGCAACCTTAACCGCGTTTCATATAGCCAAATCTGACGCTGTATTATTTGCGTTGGCTCTACATATTTTAGATTTGATACCGATAGTCGTTATGGGCTCGTTATTCTTGAGAACGGAACATCTGACTCTAAAACAGATTAAAGAAGAGGGAGAGAAAGATGAAATTATTGAAGAGAATGACGATGGAGATTTACCGGTTATGGAAATGGAGAAAGAGAAATGATTAAATCATTGCTATACCGGCCGGAAAAACCGATTGAAATGATTGAGGGCGTTGCTGATTTTGACAGTCTGTTCGCCGATCCTAATGTTGTCTTATGGATTGATTTGATCAATCCCACCGATGAAGAGTCCTATATTCTTACTCATGACTTCCGATTCCACCCCTTGGCCATTGAAGACGTAATAGAGGAAGAAGACGCTATTTCCGAACAGACCCGGTCTAAATTGGATGATTATAAAAATTATCTCTATTCCGAGTTTGCCTTTGCCGAAAATGTCACTCATGAAGAGGGTATTAAACTTCAAGAGGTCCACCTCTTTTTAACCAAAAATACGGTCGTGACAGTTCGTGATGAAGATCATCGGATATTCCGTATCCTGCAATCAAGGGCGCTTCGCGATGATAGAATATTATCCCGCGGCGCTGAGTTCCTGTTCCATAGTTTACTCGATATTATGGTCGATAACTACAATTCCGTTCTCGAATATTTTGACCGTGAAGTGGATAAAATCGAAGACGATGTTCTGGAAGAGCCGGATCAGGAAACCGTCAAGAAAATATTCACATTGAGGCGGGATATTTACGATTTGAAAAGAATTGCATTGCCGCAGAAGGAAATGATAGGACAACTCAGCCGGGGTAATTTCCCGCAAATATCCGATCGCGTGCGGCTCTATTTCCGAGATATCTACGATCACTTAACAAGAATTATTGAATTGTCCGAATCGCATCGGGATACGCTCTCTTCGGCGCTCGAAGTCTATTTTTCCAATGTTTCGACCAAGACCAATCAGATTATTAAGGTCTTAACGATATTCACCGTTATCCTCATGCCGCCGACTTTTCTGGTTGGCCTGTGGGGGATGAATTTCAAATATATGCCCGAATTAAACTGGGAATATGGATATATCCTGTTCTGGTCGATTCTGGTTATAATCACGGTTATTATGGTTATATTTTTCCGCAAGAAGAAGTGGATATAGGCTAAATTGTTAATTAAGTTATTGTTGCAGTTATTTTAAAAAAAATTAAAAAACCCGCAACTTTTTCTTGACTTCTCCGTTAAATCGAATATAATAGATTCCGCCCGGTATGTATAATTATACCTACCGGCTGGTATGTATAGAAGGAGAAACGATGAAGCAAAGTCCCAAAATGCCGGCTGAAAAAAGGCATGCACAACTGGTCAAGGCGGCCCTGAAAGTATTCTTAAAAAAAGGCTATGCAGGCGCTACGACTGCCGAGATTGCCAAAGCGGCCAAATTAACCAAAGGGGCTCTCTATTTTCATTTTAAAAGCAAAGAGGATATATTTTTCGCAGTTATACGGGAGCGAAATGAGGCCTGGGCCAATGCTTTCGATGATTATATCGAAAACATTAAGGATCCCGATGAATTTGTCGAAGTCTCAATTAACGAAGCTTTTAATTTAATTAAAAATCAAATGTATTTTACTATTGATTTATGGCAGAGAGCCAATAAAATACCCAAAATTAAGGGCTATTTAATGCAGGAACACTTCAAGGTGGAGGAGAAGATCGTTGACTATCTTGTTTTATATTCCGATCTAAAGCAGAACGAGGCAAGAAATTTCATTCGGCTTCTGCATGCGATGATTGATGGAGTCATGATAAGGCAGATGTTATGTTTTGCTAAAGATGATTTGGAAACCCTTAAAGAAAATATAATCCTAATATCTAAACTATATCTTAGAAAAGACAAAATATCAGGTTAAATATGAATAAAAGAATTCTAATAGCTATATTTATATGTATAGGTTTGGCCGTGAATGGTTCGGCGGAAACCGTCCTGACCGTTGAGAAGGTTCGCGAACGGGCTCTGGAATATAACCGCCAGCTTCAATCGGCCAGACAAGAGCCAGATCGTTCCAGTGGAGAAATTATATCAGCCCGCTCCGGTGCCCTTCCCCAGTTATCTTTGGAAGGACGATATACCAGAAATATTGAATCACAGACATTGTTTTTTGGCGATGAAAAAATTCCCATCGGATTAAAGAATGATTTTAGTCTGTCATTATCTTTAACGCAACCATTATATGTTGGCGGTAAAGTCGGTTCGGCTTTAAAAATTGCGAAAATTTATAAAAATTATTCTGAAGAAAAAGTTTTAGAAGTGGAATCCGACGTCGTGTATGGAGCGGAGCAAATTTTCTACGCCGCTCTCATGTCCCAATCGCAGTGCGACGTTATTAAAAGCGCCTACGATCAGATGAGTCACAATCTTGAAGTTGTCGAGAAATTCTATTCTCAGGGAATGGTCTCTGAATTCGAGTTCCTCCGGGCCAAAGTTGAAAAAATGAATTTGGAGCCGCAACTTATTGCAGTTGAATCTCAAAAGAATATTTTGACCAAACAGTTAAAATCTTTTTTAGGTTATCCTCTTGATGAAAATATTGTATTGCTTTCCGACTTTTCGGATACCACGCTGGCAGGTCTTGTCAGTATGAACGAATTGACCGCCAAAGCTATCGGTTCTCGGCCGGAGATGAAACAAGCGACGCTGCAGAAACAAGGCTACAAAAACGCCATTCGGATAGCCAAGGGTGATTGGCTTTATCCCAGCGTATATTTCAATACCGCATATGGGATAACCGGTTCGTCGGATAATTTTAAATTGAATGATAGAAATAGTTCCAATAGCTGGTCCGCTTCTCTCATGGTAAGCGTCCCTCTTTTTGACGGCGGAAGATCAATTGGCGAAGTTCGTAAAGCCAAAACCGATTATCATCAGGCCCAATTATCCGAATTACAGATGAGGGATGATATAAAACTTGAAGTCGAGCAGGCGTACGACGCCTTGCTTGAGGCCAAGAAGTCCCTGGATGTTGTTCAGGAGACAATCATTCATGCCGAAGAAGGAATGAGAATTGCCAATTTAAGATATAAAACGGGGGTCGGGACTCAGCTTGAGATTCTTTCCGCTCAGACTGCCTTAACCGATGCCAAAACCAATATGGCCGGGGCTATCTACAATTTCAGATTAGCCAAAGCGGCTCTTAAAAAAGCTTCCGGAACGGAAATAAATTAGAGAGGATTATATGTCGGACAAAAACATCAGAATGGTATATTTCGTCATCATCGGTCTATTACTCGCAATTATGGCCGGTTGCTCATCCGGTAACGGTGACACGAAAGAATTCGTCGAAAATGCTATTTCGGTTAAAGCCATGCAATTGGGATTAACCAGTAATCAATTGACCAAGAGTTTCACCGGTACCCTTGAAGGCGAGAAACAAGCGGTTATTACCTGTAAAATTTCCGAGACGGTTGAAAAGATCTATGTTACCGAGGGGGATCGGGTCAAAACCGATGATATCCTGATTAGTCTGGATCGATCCGGAGCGACATCAAGTTATGTTCAGACAAAATCTGTTTATAAGAATGCTGAAAAAAACTATAAAAAGATGGAATATCTCTACGGCGAGGGAGCCGTATCGGAAATAGAGTTTGACGGCGCCAAAACGGAGTATGAAGTGGCTCTGGCCAACTTTACCGCCGCAGAAAAAATGGTTGATATTAAGTCGCCTATCTCCGGTACCGTTACTTCAATTGGCGTTTCTGTAGGGGATAACTTAATGCCGGGCCAGAATGTGGCGACTGTGGCCTTGATTGATAAGCTTCGAATGAAACTCGGGATATCCGATGCCAATATCGCCAATTTCAACGAAGGCGATGAGGTTATGGTAACAGTCGAGGCCTTCAATAATCAGGTCAACCGGGGCAAAGTTATTACTGTGGCTCAATCGGCCGACCCGGTTACGAGAACTTTCCAGGTTGAAATTGAAATCGAAAACAGTTCCGGACTGCTTAAGCCGGGGATGTTTGCCCGGGCTCAAATTACTGTCGAAAAATTTGAAAATGTTCTCGCTATTCCTCGAACCGCCGCGGTGATTCGGGATAATGAAAGTTACGTATTTGTCCTTAAAGGCGATCGGGTCGAGACACGCAAAGTCAAACTTGGTGTTGAGTTTAACGGTTCCGTCAAGATTCAGGATGGATTGAGTGTTAGTGATACAATTATAGTTGTCGGGCAAAATTATCTCGATGATGGGAATCTGGTTAAAATGGTCGGTTTGGTCAATGTTAATGGAGAGGAGATCACGCTTTGAAATTAGCAGATATTTGTGTCAAACGGCCGGTTTTGACAATTATGATGGTTGTCACTCTGCTCGTTTTGGGAGCGACCTCATTCGTTCAGATGAGTATGGATGACATGCCGGAGGTCGATTTTCCATTTGTAATTGTTCAAACTGTTTATCCGGGAGCGGGGGCTGAGGCGGTCGAGACGGAGGTCTCCAAAAAGATTGAAGATGCGATCGCGCCCATTGAAGGTGTCAAGCATGTCACTTCGCAGTCTCAGGAAGGATACTCGCTTGTATTTGCGGAATTTATTCTGGAGACCGATTCCAAAGATGCCGCTCAGGAGGTCCGCGAAAATGTCGCCCAGATTCGCGACCAACTTCCCGATGATATCGAAGAGCCGATTATTGCTCGTTACGATCCAGCCAGTCAGCCGATTATGTCCCTTACGGTTTCCGGTAGAAGACCATTGAAAGAAATTACAACCATTACCAAGGACGAAATTAAAAAGCGATTCGAATCGATTCCCGGAGTTGGCTCGGTAACCCTGGTCGGCGGTTATGAGCGGGAAATTAATATTTTTCTTGATATCGACAAAATGGAATCTTATGAGATTCCTATAAATAAAGTGACCGGAGCTCTGCAGTCCGCCAATATAGAAATCCCCGGAGGCAGGGTCAATGAGAAAAACGTCGAATATATGGTTCGCACGATGGGTAAAATTTTAAAGGTCGAACAGTTTAGAAATCTGGCTATTGATAACCCGCATGGTCAACCGGTCTACCTTCGCGATTTTGCCGAAGTCATTGATGGCGTCGAAGAGCGTCGTTCTATTTCTCGTGTTAATGGCAAAGACGCCATCTCTCTTGATATTTCCCGGCAATCGGGCGCTAATACGGTTGATATTGCGCATATGGTTAAGGCCGAAATTGAGAAATTGAAAACAGATCTTCCGCCCGATTTAAAAATTGACGTGGTGGTTGATAATTCAACTTTCACCGAAGATTCGATTGATGAAATATATAATACAATATTATTCGGCGGCACACTCGCAATTTTTGTCGTGTTTCTCTTCCTGGCCGATATTCGCCCGACAATTATTACGGCGATTGCCATTCCAACCTCAATTATAGCCACTTTCACCTTTATGAATGCGCTTGGATTTACCATCAATAATATGTCGCTGATGGGACTTTCGCTGGCGGTTGGTTTCCTGATTGATGATACAATTGTCGTTATTGAAAATCTTTATCGTCATTTACAACAGGGCAAAAGCGCCTTTCGAGCCGCCTTGGATGCCACCAAGGAAATTGGACCGGCGGTGATTGCAACTTCACTTTCTATCGTCGTCGTCTTCCTTCCTGTGGCGTTTATGCAAGGTATTGTCGGACGGTTCTTCTACCAGTTCGGTATGACCGTCGCCTTCGCAGTCGTGATGTCACTGTTTGTCGCTTTCTCCCTAACTCCGATGCTGTCCTCACGATTTTTAAAAAAACCGGGCTTGGCACCAATACCTCCAAAGTTTTTTATCTTTCGATGGATTTGGAATGTTTATCAGTCTATTCTTGGACTTTTTAAATATTGGGAAAAGTTTATTGATTGGATGACAGGAAAATATAAAAGTATATTGGGTTGGTCGTTACAGCATCGTTTTCTGGTATTACTAATTGCTACAGCCGTATTTGTCTTCTCAATATATCTTGGATCCTTAGCCGGCTCGGAATTTATGCCGCAGACAGACCGTTCCATGATTAATATATCAGTCGATACCCCGCCCGGGACTGACCTGCAAACGACTTCCGATAGAATAATGCAGATTGAAAATATTGTGTCAAGAATCAATGGGGTTGAACTGCTATTCACTACCATTGGCGCCGGACAGAATCCCGTTACCATGGGAAATATTTACGTAAAATTGGTTGGTCAGGATTATCGCGATTATACGGCCTTTGATTTGGTTGATTCCGTAAGATCGCTAATTGCCGTTGTCCCCGGAATCGAAACCTCAATCTCCACCGGCGAGCATGAAGGCGGTAGTGAAAAAGCTGTTGAAATCTCAATCCGCGGAACCGACATTGATGTTCTTGCTAATCTTGCCCATCAGGTGGAATTGATTTTCCACGAAACCCCCGGAACGGTTGAAATCAGTAATAATATGGAAGAGGGCAAACCGGAATTGAGAGTTATTGTTGACCGGGATAAGGCTAATGATCTGGCTCTTAATATATATGATATATCATCAACCATCAGGACTTATATCGATGGCGATATCGTGACCCGTTTTAAAGAAGGTGATAAAGAATATAATGTTCGGATAAGGCTCAAAGAATCCGATCGGCAGAATTCTCAGGATGTCGGACGGCTTCTAATTGAAAGCAGTAAGGAAATTCCCGGAATCCGCAAGTTTTTAGTGCCGCTTTCACATTTTGCTCAAATCGAAAAGTCCTCTTCAATTGGAAAATATAACCGCCAGGATCGGCTTCGCGAAGTAAAAGTCCAAAGTAATATCACCGCGGGTTCATTCTCTGGTTCGGTTTTAAATGAAATTTTGGCCAAGACCGAAGAGATTAATTTACCGCCTGGTTACTTCATCGGAACCACCGGTATGGGCGAAATCATGCAGGAATCGTTTGCCAATATCGGTTTGGCGCTGGCCCTTGCGATTATCTTTATTTATATTCTTCTCGCTTCGCAATTTGAATCATTCTTTGATTCCTTTGCGATTATGTTTTCACTGCCGTTAGCCCTTGTAGGTGCCATTGGTGGTCTCTTGATCTTTGGTAGCTCGATATCGATTATATCGCTTATCGGCGTAATTTTATTGATGGGTTTAGTGACAAAAAACGCTATCTTGTTAATTGACTTTATAAAACAGAATAGGCGGATTGGTAAAGATCGAACCGATGCTATTTTGACCGCCGGACCGATAAGACTGCGACCGATCCTGATGACCGCCCTGTCGACCATTTTTGGTATGCTTCCACTGGCGCTGGCATTAGGAGCAGGTTCTGAATTCCGTGCTCCGATGGCGCGCGCGGTGGTTGGCGGCTTGATTAGCTCGACCATTTTAACGCTGGTGGTGATCCCGGTTGTCTATACCGTGATTGACGATGTCGTTTCATTCCTGTTTTATAAAGGAAAAGAAACAATAAAACCGGATCAGGATTTGATTAATGAAAGTACAGAATCAGGAAGTTAGTACAAATATGCTAACCGGCCGGACCAGACTCTTTTCCGATTTTTTGGATAAAAATCAAAAAATCAGGAAGTATCTTAAAACGGATTCTCCCCAGAAGGCGGCTCTCGAAATGAGTGCCGCCCGCGTGGATCGGGAACAGTTGGCCGATATTTTGGAAAAACAGAATTTAGATTTTCAATCCCGCCCGAGAACTTTTGAATCAATTGAGAAATTAACCAATTTAAACACGCTGTGTGTTTTTGGCGGACAACAGGCTGGTCTTATGGGCGGCCCCATATTAACAATATATAAAATGATTGATATTGTCAAACGGGCGGCCCTTCTCGAAGATAACCTTCGTCGACCGGTTATTCCCGTTTTTTGGATGGCCGGCGATGACCATGATTTTGAGGAAATAAATCATACGTATACGGTAAGCGTACAGTCATCCATTGAGAAGATTCTTTTGCAGCAGTCATTGAAACAGTCAATTTCAGTTGCGGAAATTAATGTTGCGGATGATGAAAACTATAAAGCTTTTAAAAACCAGGTTGAACAATTCTTTGCCGGAACCGATTTCTCGGATGAGCTGATTTCAGTTATTTTGCAGTCATATTCCCCGGGGACAGATTTTGTCACTGCTTTTGCCCGGTTCATGAATGGCATCCTGCCCGACATGGGATTGATTTTGCTGAATCCGTTTGATAAAGATTTGAAAACGCTATCGAGGCCCTTTTTTAAACAGATTGTTGAACGGCACTTTCTAATTCGGGAAACTCTTGAAAAAACCGAAACTGAATTGCTTGATGACGATTATCATATTCAAGCCGAGAAAAAAGATAGCTCGGTGCATCTTTTCTATCATAATCCGGAACGAGTCCCGCTTCATTATATCGATGACAAGTTTGTTATGGGCGATAAAAAGTTGGGCCTGCCCGCTCTGCTGGATCTGATTGAACGCAATCCGGAAAAATTTTCAACCGGTGTTTTAACCCGTCCCATCTGGCAATCGTATCTATTCCCAACTGTCGTCCAAATCGGGGGACCATCGGAAATAGCTTATTTCTGCCAGGTCGGCGGTCTCTTTGAACTGTTTAGGCTGACGCCGCCGTATTACTCTATTCGCTCGGGAGCAACGATTATTGAAAAACATCACGAGGACGCCCTCGCCAAATTGAATATCAAGATTGAGGAATTGACCGGCGATGTTGAACAGGTCATAAATCGAATTGCCGAGGAAACCTTTCCCAATGATATAAAGCAGTTGCTTGAGGATTACCGCTCAGGACAAAAAACCAATTATGATAAATTCGCAGCCAGGATATCCGAATATGACAGCAATCTTGATCCCATGCTGGAACAAACCTTCGGGAAAATAGATTTTGCCATGAACAATCTTGAAAAGAAACTGTTTACGCGCCATAAAAAGCATATTGATGACATTCGAGTGCAAATATATAAATTGTCGAATATAATTTATCCGGAAAAAAATCTTCAGGAGCGAGTTCTCAATATTTCGTATTATATTTCAAAATATGGTTTGGGTATTATAAAATATATCGGGCGGACGCTGGATGTAACGACCGATGAGCACCAGATAATTTATTTGTCAAAGAACATGGAATAATTATGAAAATCGGCATTACTTGCTACCCGGTAACGGGCGGTTCCGGCATCGTGGCGACGGAACTGGGCCAGGCGCTGGCCGAACGGGGACACCAGATTCATTTTATCAGCTATGGTTTGCCGTTTCGTCTCGATCATTTTCAGCAGAATCTTTTTTATCATGAAGTTGAAACAGCCGCTTATCCATTGATGAAATATCCGCCATATGCGCTTTCTCTCGCGGTTAAAATGGCCGATATCACCTGCCAGCACGAACTGGATATTATCCATGTGCACTATGCTATTCCGCACGCTACCTCGGCTTTTCTCGCCAAGCAACTGGTGACCTGCCACGTACCCAAAGTGATAACGACCCTTCACGGAACCGATATTACGCTGGTCGGCGCCGATCCATCGTTTTTCGATATTACCCGATTTTCGATTAACGCTTCCGATGGCATCACCGCGGTTTCGGGATATCTGGCCGATGAAACCCGGGCGGTTTTTAATCCCAACAAAGATATTCGCGTGATTCACAATTTTTTCAATCCGGCCAAATTCAAACCGAATAATATCTGTCGGTGCGAGCGGAAAACTTTTGCCGAAGATAATGAATTTATTATCGCCCATATGTCGAATTTCCGTCCGGTCAAACGCATCATTGATGTAATTGATATTTTTGATAAAATCAGACAGAAACTTCCGGCCCGTCTGTTGTTGATCGGCGAGGGTCCCGAAACAATGCTGGCTCGGCGCCAAGTGAATAAGAAGAATCTTAACAGCAGTGTGACATTTTTGGGCAATCAGAACCGAGTCGAGGATGTTCTTCCGTATTTCGATCTGTTCCTGATGCCATCCGAGGAGGAATCGTTCGGTCTGGCGGCGCTCGAGGCGATGGCCTGCGGCGTCCCCGTAATCGGGACACTGGAAACCGGATTGGTAGAAGTGGTTACGCACGATCAAAACGGTTTTCTCTTTCCCATCGGCGAAACCGGCGCGATGGCCGACGCCGCGGTGGGACTTCTTTCGGATAAGAAGCGTCTGGCCGAATTCAAGAAAAAGGCGTCCGAACTGACCTACGGCCGTTTTAATTCCGATAAGATTGTCTCCGAATATGAGGCGTACTACGAGGAGATTTTGAATGGATAGCAAGCTGGATGTTCTGGCAATTGCGGCGCATCGCGATGATGTCGAAATCACCTGCGGCGGGACAATCATTAAGCTGGTCGACGAGGGGCGGAAAGTCGGCGTGCTCGATCTGACGCAGGGGGAGATGGGCACCAAGGGGACCGCCGAAGAGCGCGAGCAGGATTCTATTGATGCATCCAAAGTCATGGGCCTTTCCTGGCGGGGGAATCTGTCGTTTCCCGATGCCGGTATTGAAGTCAATCGCGCCAATAAGCTCCATATCGCCCGGGTTATTCGCCAGTTCCAACCGGATCTGGTCATCCTGCCGTATTGGATCCAGCGCCATCCTGATCATCTGGCGGCCTCGCTGTTGGGCTATGATGCCTGTTATCTGGCCGGGCTGAAGAAACTTGAAATCGGCGGCGAACCGCATCGCCCGCGAAAAATTATCTATACTTCGTCGTTCCGCGATGTGAAGCACAGCTTCTTTGTCGATATCACTCCCCAGATGGAGCGCAAGCTGGAGGCGGTGGCGGCATACAAATCGCAATTTGACGGCTCTCCTCAATCAAAAGAGATTTACAAACCAGGTGTCGATATTTTTGAATTTATGAAAACATCGGCGGCCTATTACGGCCAACTGGTCGGCGTGCAATATGCCGAAGCGTTCACTATCAAAGAGAATATCCTGATCGACGACATCATCAACATGCCAGTCCGTTCGATATAACGGTAAATTCTCTAAATAAATTCACGATTAAACCTCCTCTTGCATTTTCCCTAAAATTTATTATCCTGTTTTCGGAAGTGGATAGGATCTGGTGGTCCTTGCGGTCTTCAAAACCGTGGGGAGGCAGTAAAGCTGTCTCCGGTGGGTTCGATTCCCACCCCTTCCGCCATTTTTTTGTCGCTTGTGCTTTTTCCTCGATAGCAGTTTCTCCTCGCGGCCATCGGGTGATTTAATATTTTGTTTTTTTCTAAGCCCCAAGGCTCGTTTCCGCCCCCCAGACAGGCTAAAGCCATTTTAATGAGTTCGGAATGGTTTTGAAACGGGTTTACTTTTTTCATAACTTATTGTCATTCAATAAAAAATTGGGTTTGTTTTGCATATTT
This sequence comes from Candidatus Zixiibacteriota bacterium, assembly GCA_043825815.1. Classification (GTDB taxonomy): domain Bacteria; phylum Zixibacteria; class MSB-5A5; order GN15; family PGXB01; genus JBDRRI01. Next base: position 203 of record JBDRRI010000199.1, on the reverse strand, counting down.
TACATTTTTTCATTGTACCTCTTTTGTGGTAATTTTGTAAGGCATACTCGCCAGATTCCAGATATCACTTGATACACCATTCTGTAAATGGGAATTTTACAATCAGGCCAATAATCATAGTATTGCAATAATGTCTAACGATGATTGCCACCATTTATTTAACCACCCTTCGATGGGTTACCGCTCCCCGCCCTCCCCCGGGT
>JBDRRI010000198.1:0-9372 GCA_043825815.1 Candidatus Zixiibacteriota bacterium | reverse complement strand
AAAACCTGATTTTATAGAATTATTCGATTTCATAATATCATCTACCATCTCTTCCATTATTTAAATATATTAATTTGTATACTTTACAGTTTCTCCCTTTAAATATCGGATTATTAGATTTTATCTTTAACCATTAGTTTTGTCTTTTTGGAGTAAAAAAAATGAGTTCAAATGCTGATTTTTTCTTTTTTGCTATAAATATCCAATTAAGTTTTCCGACAAAATCCCGATAATTTGATTAACAAACCATGCCGTTGGCAGATTAATGGATAATGCAAGTTGGATAAACATTAGGCATCGCAAAGCGCCTTCCCCCAGTAAGGCATAGGAGCGGGATTTTGCATAAAGCAAAAATATTAATTATAAATATAATAATCGTTTTCTTAATATTTGGGTCCAGCACATATGCAACGACCGTCAAACTGGCGATTACTTATTCCGACAGCCTTAAATCAACCCTGCGGACCATGCGGGGAATAAAGAGTCAGATTGAGCAGAATTATACTGACGTTATTTTCAAAGAGTTCTTACTTGTCAATGACCCGGCCGGTAATTCCAGCATCATTTCCGAAATAAAGAATTTTGATCCCAAATTGATCCTGACGGTTGGCTCTTTTGCAACCGAAGTTATATCCGCAAAATTAACCGATAAGCCGATTGTTTTTGCCGCAGTCTTAAATCCGGAAACCTCGGGCTTTGTTAAAACGATGCAAAATCCGGGTGGAAATATAACCGGATCATCACTGGATATTCCGCCTGATATACAGTTCAAATATTTTAAAAGAGTAATCCAAAACTTAAAGAAGGTTGGCGTTTTATATTCCGATGAAACCGCGAATTTGATACCGCCGGCCATGGCTCTTGCAAAACAGGCTGGGCTGGAATTGCACACGGTTAAAATCCAATCCGAAAAGGAAATACCGAAAGCTTTTGATTCATTGAGTCTGATTGTGGATGCATTCTGGTCAGTTGCCGATTTCCAGATTTATTCCCCGCATTCAACTCGCTATATACTTTTGAACACTTTGCGGAATGGAAAGCCATTTATGGCTTTTTCCAAAAATTTGGTCGAATCGGGTGCCTTATTTGCACTTGATTATGATTACAAGGATATTGGCCGGCAGGCGGGTCAGATAGCCAGCGAAGTTATTTCGGGTCGTTCCCCCGGTTCCATTGAAGTGGCGGTACCCGGGATTATCTGGTTTCATTATAATGAGAAAACGGCCAAGCATATTAATGTAGTAATTCCGGAAGATTTAGCGGCCGTGGCCAAGGAGGTGTTCAAATGAGCCTCTTTGCCAGAATAAACAGTTTCGGCTTGCGGGTTAAATTCGTTCTTGTTGTATCGGGTGTTATTATTGCCAGCATGTTGACGATTTCCGGATATTTGATCAGTCGTCAAAACGATATTTACCGGACGGAATTAGAAAAACGGGGCTTATCATTAGTGAAGAACCTCGCTTATAACGCCGAATATGGCGTCATCGTTGAGGCCAGTTACGAACTGGAAGATCTCATAAAGGGCATTGTCCGCGAAAATGATATTATATATGTTACGATTTTATCCTCCGACGGGAGTGTTCTGGCTGAAATGGGGGATAGTATCCGGGCCAATTCTCAGAGAGCGAATGACGATTCAAAAGAAATGGAACTTGATTCCAAACTGATCCATAAGCACTATACCCGAGGCGACGGGACTTCGTTTATCGAACTTGAATATCCGGTTGAAACGATTCGCCAATCGACCTCGAGGGAAAATCTCGGAGCCGTTTCGGGAATGATGGGCAATCCTGAAATGATCTCGGAAATTATCGGTTCGGTCAAAGTTGGATTTACCTTTGGTAATCTTGAGAAGGAAATCACCAAATCACAAACGGCATCTATTCTGTTGACCCTGACCCTGGTTATTTCGGCCATTATAATAATGACTGCATTTGTTAAGGTGATTATCAAACCGATCGAATCATTGGTTGAAATTACCGGCAAAATCTCCAAGGGTGATTTAAGTAAGAATGTCGACATCGCCAGAAAAGACGAGATCGGACTATTAGCCGATTCATTTAATCGTATGATTGAATCACTCAAGAAATCACAGGAAGAGGTGGAAGAATACAACCGGAATCTGGAAGAAAAGATTATTGAGCGGACGAAAGAACTGGAAAACACTCAGGCGCAATTGATTCAATCGGAAAAAATGGTTGCTATCGGACAATTGGCGGCCGGAGTTGCGCATGAATTGAACAATCCTCTTGGAGGCATATTAGGTTACGCCCAGTTTACCCTTGAAAAGATTCAAAAAGCCAAACCGGAATCCATAACAGAGAAAGATCTGGAATCGTATAAACGCTACCTTAAAGATATTGAAACGCAATCAAGAAGATGCAAAGCCATTGTACAAAATCTCCTAAGATTTTCGAGAACCTCCAAAGATGTTGATTTCTCCGAGGTCTCTATAAATGAGGTCATGGAAGATACTCTGACCTTTATGGAGCATCAATTGATGATGAATCAGATTCGCCTGGAGAAAAATCTGGCCGAAAACCTTCCTTTAATAGAAGGCAATGCCAGCCAGCTTCAACAGGTCTTTACCAATATTATAATTAATGCCATGCACGCTTCCGAGCCGGATTCCTGTATAACGATAACCAGCCATTTGGCTCCGGCACTAGGAGAATTTTCCGGAGCGGTTGAAGTTATGATATCCGATGAGGGACATGGTATTAGCGAGAAAAATCTTAAAAAATTATATGAGCCGTTCTTTACCACCAAAGAGGTTGGCAAGGGAACCGGTCTGGGACTTTCAGTCAGTTACGGAATTATAAAAGAACATGGCGGCGAAATGAAAGTAAAATCGAAAGAGAATGTGGGGACAACCTTCACAATAATAATTCCGCTGGAGAAAAAGACTAATTGTGCCGAAAATATTATTGAGCAGGACGAGAAGTCTTGATAAAAATTTAGGAGAATATCGTGTCAAGATGCATTTTAATAGCCGATGATGAACCCGTTATGCGGGAGTTTCTGTCTGAAGTCCTTGAGGATTTTGAGGTGGAAACCGCCGTCGATGGCGAAGAGGCAATCGGAAAAATTAAGGGAAAAGTTTTCGATTTAATTATTACCGATATGAAGATGCCTAAGGTCTCCGGTGAAGAGGTTGTTAAATTTGCTAAAGAACATTATGACTCAATTAAGATTATAGTCATTTCGGGATATTCTTCACTGACATCGGTTAGTAATACGGTTGGCTACGGAGCCAATGCTTTTTTGGCCAAGCCGTTTACAATTAAGCAACTTCGTTCCGAGGTGGAAAAGGCGCTAAAAACGGGCGATTTTTCTCAGACCGGAGAAATAAACATATCATGAAACAGCGAATATTAGTCATAGATGATACTTCGGTAATCAGGGATTTTCTCTTTGAAGTCTTGACCGACGAGGGTTTCAGCGTTGATGTCGCCAATAATGGAGTAATCGGTTCGGAAATGGCCCTGGCTAATGATTATCTTATTATTTTCTGTGACATACATATGCCAATGATGAATGGATTTCAAACGGTTCAAAGAATTCGGGAAAGCAAGCCGGATATTCCTATTGTGGTAACCGATTCATATCCGAGCAAACTTGCCCAGCAGGCGAGCGAAGCGGGGGCTATTAAGTGCCTGGCCAAGCCGTTTTCTCTTGAAGAATTACGATTAACAATCAATGACGTAATTGAAAATAAAAAAGCCGCCGAATTAAAGTGACCGAAAATCAAAACATAGAAAGCCAATCGGCAAAAATTCTAATTGTCGACGACGAAGAAATAGTATTGTCCCTGGCCCGTGATGCTTTGGAAGAAGCAGGCTATATTATTGGGTTGGCGGGTGGAGGCCAGGAGGCAATTGACCAGTTGAACCGCGAATATTTTGATTTTATTCTAACCGATATCAGGATGCCCGGTATAGACGGGTTGCAACTTTCCCGAAAGGCGCGTGAGATAAATCCGTCGATCGGGGTTATTTTTATGACCGGCTATGCCAACCTGAATACAGCCAAGGATGCCATCAAGGAGGGCGCTTACGATTATATAATGAAGCCGTTCGAATTGAAAGAGTTGCGGCAAGCGGTCAAAAACGCTATCAAGAAAAAGCAAAAGGATACGGAAAAAACCTTATCGTCGGAATTAGACCGCCTTTCGGATCTGAACCAACTGATGTATACTGTCAGTGATAGAAAATCACTGATGAGATTGTCGCTCGGATTCGCGATGATGCAGAGCAAAGCCCAGGTTGGATCAATAATTTACCGTAATAATAATGAGAATGAGATGGGGGTCATCTCCACGACCAATCTGAGTGATAATAAATTTGATGAATCGGTAATACTTCTGGATGAGGACTGTCCAGTCATAAAGATTGAAAAAGTAGAAATTGTTGAGGCTTTTCAGGATATTGACGAGCATCCATTGCTGAAATATTTCAATTCGAAAAGCTGCGGACGGTCGATTGATTTGTCATTATTTTCGGACTATCGGCGAATAATCAGCCTGGGATTGAGAAGAAATGATGCCTTGTATGGTTATGTGGTTTTGGGTTTTAATGATGAAAATAATGAGATAAAGAACAGCGAGTTGAAGTTATTATCGATTACCGCATCACAAATCGCTATCTCGTTGGAGAATATAATTCTTCTGGATGAAAGCCGTGAAGCGTATAGCCGTCTTAAAGAACTTCAGGATGAAACTCTTCAACTGGAACGAATGGCAACTCAGGGGCAGATGTCGGCTGAAATAGGCCATGAGCTTAATAACTTTTTAGGAGTTATTTCGGGCAATCTGTCGCTAATGAAGTATCATCAGGAAAAGAAAAATTACAGTGAATTTGATAAATATTATGATACCGTAACCAGCAATCTTGAAAATATTAAAAAATTTACTGATGGCCTGATGGATGTTGCTAAATTGCAGTCCAAGTTTGAAGAGTGCAATATCCTGGAATTGGTCGACGATGTTATTGAATATCTGAAGGCCCAGAATCGATTTGACAACGTTATTATTACTTTTGAGCGTCCGGCCGAGGCTGTTAATACTCTGGCGGATACGCGACAATTACAACAATTATTATATAATTTTATGAACAATTCGGCTGACGCTCTGGCCGAGGTCGACGATGACCGCGAAAAGCGAATTAATATTCAGGTTAAGCGCGACAAGAACGACAACGCTTTTAATATTTCGGTTAAAGATAACGGTCCGGGAATAAGTGAAGAGTATCTAAATCAGGCATTCAAAAAGCGATTCACGACCAAGGAATCCGGGCACGGTTTCGGTCTTTTGGTCTGTGATAAAATTGTCGAGCATCACCATGGCACGCTCGAGGTCAAATCTCAAAAAGATATCGGGACCGAAATAATAATAAAATTCCCGATTAAGCAGATCGTGGAAACGGTCTAATTGTAGTCAGATTATTTCTCAATATAATAGAATATTTCTCATATAATTGTTGCTCATTTTATTAAATTATTTTAATTTAAAAAAAGCGTCATAAACTAAATTTATGGATTTTCATATTTGATATGTGTAAAGGCCAAGGCATCATCAGGTATCTTTTTTTAATATTCGTCTTATCGTTATTTTTTTTCGGAAATATTTATGCTTTGCCAGGCTGGATAGATGAGGCTATTAATTCCCCAGATAATGAAGAGATTGATTCTGAAGCGTCTGCTGCGGTTCTATTAAATAATGCAGAGTGTCAAATATTCGAGGACGGCAAGGCAAGGACAAAATGCCGCGTTATATTCAAAATATTAAAAAGTAGTGACGTGGGTTTTGGGATATTGAAAGAAATGATTCATCCGGCAAGAGAGATAAAGGGCTTAAAGGGATGGCTGATTAAGCCTGATTCCAAGACATTTAATCTTAAGAAAAGTAATGTTGTCGAAGTTGATATAGGATTGAGCGCCGGATATTATTACGACCATAAAATGCTGATGGCGGTTTTTGAAAATATCGAGGTCAACGACGTCATTGCCTATGAATATAATATCGTTGAGAATGAATACTGGTGCAGCTATTTTCAATCGTTCATTTTTCAATATGATTATCCAACATTATCAACGTACTTTTCGGTCGTCCCTCCCAAGGGATGGAAATTGAATTTTTCGGGAAGAAATCTGGAACCGGTGATTCATTCGGTCATTGATGAAAAATATATATGGAGTTCGGGATACCTTTCATTATTTAAGGAAGAGCCATTGATGCCCTTGGATGCGAAAAATATTAGAATCTTGGATGTCGGATGTTACGATCCTCAAAGCGGGAATATGAATCTGTTTAAAGATTGGAAAGAGGTGGCAAGATGGGAATCTGACGTGTTTAGACCGGCTTTTTTTGCAACGGAGGAAATATCTAATATAGCGCAAGAAGTGAGTAAAAATTTAACCGATCCAATAAAGAAAATTATTGAAATTGCGAAATTCGTTCGCGATGAAATACGCTATGTCGCCGTTGAAATTGGTGAAGGACGTTTTAAACCTCGAATGGCCAGCGAAACGTTGACAAATAAATATGGAGATTGCAAAGATAAGACGGTCTTGATGTTGTCTCTTTTAAAATCTATCGGCTTTAAGGCATCATCGGTTCTTGTTTCAACTAATGATTCGGTTGATATTGATTTCCCATCACCATATCAATTCAATCATGTGATTGTTGCCATCAATATCGAAAATATAGAAATTGGCGATAAATATTTATCGGCCATCGCTGGAGACTGGATTTATTTCGACCCGACCGATGCCTCTTCGGAGTTTGGTGAGTTGCCTTACCTGCTTTACGGTCGAAAAGTATTACGTTTGGATTCCGCCGAATATGAATTTGTTAACCTGCCGTTGATATCTCCTGATAAATATTATCGTATTAACAGAGCTGATGCAATTTTAATGAGCAACAATTCAATTGAAGCTGAGGTATCCATAACTGACTATTATGTTTGGGCGAATCAAAAATCATATCTCATAAAAAATATGCCTTTGGATAAGCAAATTGATGAGCATATTCAACAGCTGCCACAATTTTTAAAAAATCCTCAAATTTCCGATTACAGTTTTAATCGGTTTGAAGACTCTTGCGTTACTAAATTTCATCTAAATGGCGAAAATTATACTTCATCTTCGGGCGATTTGATCATTCTGCCGGCGAATTTAATTAAGAGTGACAATCATATAATAAAATTCGAAAAAGATCGGAATTTTCCGATATCATTCGGACAACCATCGCTTTATGAATATATTATTAACTGGCGTTTTGAAGATAATAATATGTATGTCGACGGTTTACCGGATACGATTGGATCGGACTGCGGAATTGCCAAAGTTAATTGCTCTTATATGAATCAAGAAAATAGCCTGCAATATTATTATAAATCGGAATATGCGGGCGGCAAAATTCAGCCCGAGAAGGTTGACGAGGTAAAGGAATTTCTTAAATGCCGCTCACGTTCAATCAATTCTTCAGTCGTATTAAAAAGGATGTGAGGTCGGAATGCGATTAAAGACAACAGTTGGTTTATTATTGGCCGGTATTGTTACGTTATTTTTGAGTGGCAATTTAGAGGCAAAAAAAGAGAGTGAATTCACAAATATTGAATGGGAAGAAATTACTGATACGGACTGGAATTTAAAAGACGATACTCTTTATTCCAGTTTTGAGGCGGTAATGATCTTCGACAAGATATATATGCTGATGATAAAAAATTGGGCGATGGAAAGGCGTATCGGGTAATTTATCGGCGCATTCGCGTCCTCAATGAAAATGGCCGCATTTGGAGCGATGTTGATGCGCCTTTTATGGGACTGGAGCAGGAAGTTTTTGAAATTAACGGACGAACGATACTCCCGAATGGGACAATTATTAATATGAATGAAAATAATATTTTCAAGAAAGAGGCGGTGCGGAGCAAAGAAGTGGAATTTGATCAGTACTCTTTTTCCATACCCGGTGTTACCGACGATTGTATTATTGAATATCAAATTAAATACAAACTTGAGGCTCCGACGGGAATGTGGATCATTCAAAAGGAAATTCCTTTAATACGCGGAGAATATTTTTGGAAGTTTCATATTTTCGAAATCAGTCCTTATTGGGCGGATTTTTATTCATCTTTTTTGCCGATGACGCCCAACTATTTATGGTTGAATTGCAATCTTAATAAAAATATTGAGTATTTACCCAGTCTTAAGGAAGCAACGGATATGCATTTCACAATTCTTGATGTTCCTGCCTTTGAGAAAGAACCTTTTATGATTTCGGAAATATCGGTTAAATCAAGATTGATTTGTTATTATGCGCGGGAGGGAACGCCGGCCACATATTGGGGAAAGGAAGCTTCTTATTTTAATAAATATGCCATGGGATTTTGCGAAGAAAACAAAAAAATCAAAGCGATTATAGAACCGATAAAGGGATTGGCAACAGATCAAGAGAAAATCGACAGCGCCTATAAATGGGTACAAAATAATGTATTAAACCTTAACTATGACAGCCCTGAGCCAAAATCTAAAAAAAGAACGATAAAACGGATAAAAGACAATAAAGATGTTAATGCAATTATTAAAAGAGGGTATGCTTCACCTCTTGAATTAAGTATACTTTTTTGGGATATGCTTAGAGAGATGGATATTGATGCTAAAATCGGTTTCGCTTCTGATCGGAGCGAAAATTTATTTGTGTATGAAGCAAAGTATTGGCAGTTTGACGCTTCCGTGGTTGCCATTCCTTGTGGTGATAATAGGTATAAATTTTATCAACCGGGGCAAAAATATACGATTCCGGGCATGGTTCCGTGGTACTTTGAAGGTGTTAAAGCTCTGGTGAGTGCAGGAGATATAAACTTTATTAATGTTCCATTCTCGGAAGCAACGGTTAATTCTATAAACCTTTTCTATACTTATTCATTAAATGATGATTTTGATATCACGGGAACGGCCGATATCAGATTGAACGGTCAGCCTGCCCGCGATATACGCATGAGGTTATTCGATAAAGATTCTTCCGAATATAATCAAATACTTAAGGACAAATTCGATGAAATGCTGATTGGCTCCTCGATAGATTCTTTCACGGTTGAAAATTATAATGATCCTTATTCGCAACTCAAGATTAAATGCAATGTTAAATTTCCTGAAATTGAAAATACCGGTGATAGAATATTGCTCAAACCATTTGACTATTTTGATGATTCTGAAAATCCATTCACCAGCGAGGAAAGGAAATTTGCACTTCTTTTTCAATATGCTATGGAAGAAAGAGAAAGCGCCCAGATTAATATTCCTGAAGGTTGGAAGTGATGTTCCCCTGAAATAGTGGACACATTTAGAAGGTTGTATTAAATTACATTTAGA
>JBDRRI010000197.1:0-2260 GCA_043825815.1 Candidatus Zixiibacteriota bacterium | reverse complement strand
AGCCATCTTTGTCTCCTTGGATAACGCTCGGCTTCATCGGGAGCCCAGGCGATCCATTGCAAGCCGTAGTTAGCGCTTTTTGTTTAAAAAATGACCCAACATTCTTTCTAAACGCTGTAGATGTTTCTTGTCTATCACCTCAACGTAATCGATGGAATACTTGGTCTCCTGGGTGAATCTCGCCTGCAAGAGTTTGCCGAATTGGTAGGATTCAATCAGAATCCAGTGGGCGACACTATTTTTAATTCTCTCACAGTAATAGTAGTTGTAGAGCCTGGGGATGAAATAGAACCTTCCAGCCTTCAGTTCTGTGTCAAATCCAAGGTTGACGTCCCCAGACGCCACTTTGTGTAGGAGGTTCCCATCTTCGTCTGTAAGTTCGTATAACGTTCCCATACCTTTCAAAACATGGGTGTCAAGAGTCGGTGCTTTCGATATGAAGCCTCTGGTGAGCCTGTAATTGAACTTGACTCTTATATTCTTAGTTAGGATTTCAGCTCTTTTAATTTTTCAAGCGCCTTTATTCTAATGAAAGCATAATTAATATCGCTGGTGCTGTTAAAATGAGCCGCCCGATCAAAGAAGTCGATTGCCTTTGCCTTATCTCCCAAACCTTCATAGGCGAGTCCGGTTCGATATAAATTGCGGGCCGACTGCTCCCGTCCCAGTTCAAATTCTTTTATTGCCTCTTCATATTTCATTTCATACAGAGCAACCATACCGTTCAATTCATGCATCATACGAGTTCTAACTATACTGGCAAACTCTTTGGCAACTTTGCGATACTCTTCCAGTTCCACCATAGCTGTTGGCAGATCATTTCTAACCAGAGCAAGTTGAACTTTGAAATAATGAATCTCTCGGTTGGAATTATCTTTAATGTCCTGCGCATAATTGGATTCATTTATTACTTTAATCGATTTCTCGTAGCTTTCCTCAGCCTTATCCGGCTGCTTTAATTCCAGGCATATGTAAGCGATTAACCTTAGATCCCCTACCAGATTATTCAAATCATCGGTTTTCTGGGATAATTCCATCCGTCGGTTAAAAACTTCTATGCCGGCTTTGAGTTTACCCTCATCGACAAATGATACCGCCATTCCAAATAAAGCAGTTTTCCGTTCATCGTCGGTGTCGGCCAGATCATACAATTCCTGAAGTTGATCGCGCGCCTCCTTATGCTTTCCGAGAAAGTTTAAATTAGCGGCAATACCCAGATGCGATGCGGTAAATTTTGGACTTAATTTCAAGGCCTTGTAGTAAGATTCAATTGACTCCCCATATTTACCCATGCGCATTTTAAGTTCTCCATAAGAATCGTATGGATTGGGATCATCGGGAATTAATTCTATATATTGCTCAAATGCTTTTTCTGAATTTTCATAATCGTTAATATTTCGATAGGAGTATCCCATCATATTATATGGCAATGAAAAACGATAATTAATTTTCAGGCATTCCTTATATTCTTCTATAGCCTTTTCAAATTCCTGTTGAGCAAAATAAAAATTGGCCAATTCCATATGAGCCCGTTCGTCTTTGGGATAAAGCTCGACAAGTTCCTTCAATAATTGTTCCTGTTCTCCAATTTTTCCGATTACCCGTGCCTGAATGGCGGATATATAGATTTTTTCTCCTTCCGAAACGATATCTTTGAGGGAATTCGCTTTATCAAGGTAGTTGAAATATTCCGGAGTCGTATATTGTAAAAAAGCCAGGAGCATATAGGCCATGGCGAATTGCGAATCGATTTTTATGGCGTCTTCAAGATTTTCTATTGCTTTGGTATTACTGAATCGCTCCATAAAATCCCGTCCCTTGAGATATTTATCCAGAGCTTCTTTGGATGAAGTGGTAATAGGAATTTTATCCGAGCCGGTAGTGCAAAACAAAACCATAGAAATTAATGCCAGAAGAATTGCAATTATTATAATTAATCCATTTTTATTGGCCATTAGCGACTGTCTCCGTTTGTTTTCCTGTTATTAATACCTAGATTAATAATAAAATTACTCTCAATAATCAATTTAATAAATGATATTATAAATATCGGCATTTCTATTATTTATAACAGGTTTTTATTAAAACAGTTTCCATTATCGGTTTTTTTTATAATTCCGGGAAAATATAAATTAGTTGGATGGTTGTAAACTGGGAACATTTTTGCACAATTTTGTTAAATTACAAAGTTGACTAATTATTTTTTTAATTGTATCATTTTATTCTTAGGCCGCGGTTTTAATAATGGTATAAGTAGTAA
>JBDRRI010000196.1:0-2981 GCA_043825815.1 Candidatus Zixiibacteriota bacterium | reverse complement strand
ATCCGACTTCATCATGACGCCGACCCATAAAACGTTTTATTGAGAAAACGGTCGATTCGGGATTGGTAACGGCCTGTCGTTTGGCGGCGGCACCGATCAGTCTCTCGCCACCTTTGGTAAAGGCAACCACCGACGGAGTCGTCCGTCCGCCTTCCTGATTGGGGATAACAACCGGATCATTTCCTTCCAATACAGAAACGCAAGAATTGGTTGTTCCCAGATCAATACCAATTATTTTGCCCATAATAAACTCCTTTTATTCTATGATATTATAATCAAATTAGTCTTCATCCGATTCCTCGGAATTCGATTGTCCGTTGGAAACAACGACTTTCGAATATCGTATGACTTTATCTTTAAGCTTATAGCCTTTTACCATTTCGGAAATGACAATGCCTTCAGGATACTCATCGGATTCGGCCTGCATCATCGCTTCGTGGAAATTGGGGTCAAAAGGTTCGCCAATGGCTATAATATGTACCACATTTTCTTTTTTCAATATTTCAAGCAGCTGCTGATATATCATTTCAGCGCCTTTTTTAAGGGCTTCTTTATCATCAGTTTTACCGACGGCTTCCAAAGCCCGTTCAAAATTATCAATAACATCCAGCAGTTGAGTATTTATATTATGGTTGGCCAGGCTAATCAGTTCCGCCTACTGCCGGGCGGTCCGCTTTTTATAATTATCGAATTCCGCCGACAGGCGTAATATCCTATCTTCCAATTCTCCGATCTTTTTCTCACTATCTTCGACAGCAGATTCAGAGTTACTCCCTGAGCCTGGCTTGGAATTATTTAAATCCATTTCATTTTCAATTTCAACGGATTCTTCATTATCGGGTTGCGACTCTTCTTGTTTCTTACTCGATTTAATTTCGACCTTTATTTCATTTGAATCTTCTGATTCGTTATTTTGCTTCTCTTTGACCATATATTCCTCACGATTCAGATAAAGCTTCAGTTAGGGATCGGGCGGTATATTCAACAATTGAAATCAATTTCGAATACGGCATTCGGGTCGGACCGATGATACCGATAGTACCGGTCAGTTTGCCAGCTTTGTATTTGGAGGTTACCAACGAACATTTTTGAATTTCATTCATGCTATTTTCATGCCCGATGGTAATGATTATCCCTTCTCCAATCGACTGATTCTCGACAAGATCTATCAATCCCTTTTTTTCTTCAATAAATTTTATAAATTCAGTCAGAATTTCACGGTCGGCAAATTCCGGCTGGGCGATAAGATTGTCGGTTCCTTTGAGATGAATTGACTTGGAATCTTTATCAATCCATATTTTTTCATTGGGATCGACTAATATTTTTAGTAATTTGGGATTGCAGGCGGTATCGGCCAAACGTTCGGCTATTGATTTTTGGATTTGTCCAAGATTCAGGCCGGAGAGCCTTTCATTAAGAATCGATTCAATTTGAAAGAGTTCTTTTTCGTTTATTTTTGTGTCAATCTCTAAAATAATAGATCGGGCCAACCCTGATTCAACCGTAATTACGGCCAGAATTTTGCCGTCGGTAATTGGAATCAGATCAATGCGCCGGAAAACACCTTTATTAAATTTGGGCGCGATGGAAATTCCAAGCTGAGAGGTAATATCGCCTAAAATTTTGCTTGTTTGACCAAGAACCGCGTCGATTCCCTGCTTACTTGATGCCACGATTTTTTTAATCTCTCTCTGCTCGGCCGCCGTCAATGGCTCCTGTTTAAGAAGCATATCAACAAAGACGCGATAACCGATATCCGTTGGGATTCTTCCCGCGGAAGTATGGGGCTGAGAGATTAGACCCATCTCTTCCAAGTCCTGCATGGTGTTGCGAATGGTGGCTGGCGAAAGACCCATTTTATATTTATTGGCGATCAGACGCGAACCAACCGGATCAGCGGTACAAATGTAGTGATCTATAAGATTCTGGAGAATCTCTTTTTCGCGCAATGTCAGATTTTCAAAAGCCATTTTAACCCATACTCAACAATATTTTAAACGGGCGATTTAGCAATCACCTCGTTAGAGTGCTAAATATTGTACAATATACGTCATTTAGTCAAGAATAAATTTGAAATATAAAATCAAAATTGATTACAATTTTCCGGCAGGCTAATTGTCCGATTTGGTCGTATCGGAGGGTGTCGTTGTATTTCCTGTTTCATTATCATTATCGGGCTGAGGATCCACGGACGGATTCTTTTTTGATTCCATGCGGTCATCAATTCCGTTATTATTTTTATCAACAAAATCATTATAGTCTTTTTGATCGGTTGGCGGTTCCGGCTGAGTCGGATTTAATATCTCCGACTCGCCCTTTTTATCGTTATTGGTCGAAATCTGACCTTGCTTTGGCTTGTTCTGGGCGGAAACCTTCTCAATAGAGGTCGCCGTTGAAACAACCAACAACCAGACAGATATTATGACGACAATGATTCTCAGCATGGAAAATACTCCTCAGCCCTTAATCTATAAAATTTATTGTCAGGGTCAAGCCCAAAAATATTTTAGCGTTTTCCACCGGAACGTTTTCCCGTTTCTTTATCGGAATTACCTCCGGAAGCCTTTGAAGCACCGGAATTGGAAGAGGATTTTCCGGTTGAGGATGAAGATTTTCCGGACGAATCGCCACTGGAACTCTTGCTTCCCGAAGATTTTCCCGAACTCTTGTAAGTCGGACTCTTACTTCCGGATGATTTCGAAGAGGATTTATCGGAATTCCGGTATGAATCGGAGCTTGTGCTTTTTGAAGTCGAGCTTTTCTTATAGGTTTTACCGGATTGGCCAGTTTTTTCGGAGGAAGAAGACTTGGTCGTTTTCGAATCAGATTTCCTTTGGTATTTTTGGGTAGTCGACTCCTGTTGGGATTTTTCTTTCGAAGCCGATTTATTCAGATATTTGCTAGCCGACTTGGAAACAGTACTTTTGGATTTGGTGTAGGCACTTGATTTAGTTGTTCCGCTCTTGCCATCATCAACAATA
>JBDRRI010000195.1:0-3822 GCA_043825815.1 Candidatus Zixiibacteriota bacterium | reverse complement strand
GGTTTTAAGAAAATTTTCCAGCAACGATGCCGATTTTCGTTACATCGTTAATAATGAAAATTCTGAGATACTTATCAGATTTGAGAATTCCAACACTATAGATAAAATCGCCGAGTACGAGATCGATGAATATATCAGATTAAGACTTATCCCAAGATTGCTATCTGGCAATGACATTGAGACCGAGAACATCGAGCTTGACAAAAGGCTGAAAAATTTGGATATTTCCAAATGCACATTGCTGGACATAAATTTAGTTCTGCTGGCAATTAATATGAATAAACATGAGAACGACCGGAAAGATGATTTTGATCATTTGATCAAGAGTTTCTCTCATAAAGTCAGGGGGAAACTGGGTGCCTTAAAGGCGGCTGCCAGTCAAATTTCTTTTGAGAAGGGAAATATTATCAATGATGATGATATTTCTTTGGCCGGTATTATTCTCTCCGCTACCGATTCTATTTGTGAACTTACGGAGCGTTTGGAGCAATATTGCAGTCTATCGTCTTCGGAGCAGGAGAAGGTTGATCTCAATCAGATTATTAGAGAGGTTGCCGAAGAAAAAGAATATTCTGACGGCAGTCGCAAATTAAATCTTGTTTTATCTCCCGATTTGGGCTCGGTCATGGGAGATACCGGTCATCTAAAGAAAGCGCTTACCGAACTGGTAGCAAATGCCATGGAATGCGGACGGCCGGGTGAAAAATTGGAAATTGTAACATCAATGATAGCCGATAAAATTTCTTTTAAAATTACAAATGCGACCAATTACCGGGATAACGAGACCGGCCCTTTGGCCGGTATCGATTATTTTGAACCGTTTTTTACATTAAATTCGGGGCGGACGGGAATGGGGTTATCCATTGCACGGAAGATCATATTGGATCATGGAGGGCGAATTGAAACCGGACAAGCGGATAATCGAGAATTTCGGGTAGAGGTAGAATTACCCGCGTGGCAGGAGGAGGGAAACTTCGTTGACAATTAAAGTTCAATCTAACGAAAAACCCCGAGTTCTTCTGGTTGATGATGATATAGAATTTAGAAAATCGGTTGAAATTATTCTGAAAAAGAATAATTACGATGTTTTTCCAGCCGGCGGACTTTCGGTCGCCTATGAAATTCTATCCACCCAAAATATAGATATTATTATTTCCGATTTAAAACTTGGCGATGGTTCGGGAATGGACCTGCTGGCCAAGGCCAAAGAGCATCATCGCGAACTGGCGGTTATTATTCTAACAGCCTATGGTTCTATCCGCAATGCTGTTGAGGCAATGCGACGGGGTGCTTATGACTATATTGCCAAGCCTTTTCGTAACGATGAACTTTTAATCTTAACGGAAAAGGCACTGGAGAATAAGAAAATTCGCGAGGAATTATCAGTCCTTCGCGAAGAAATCGCCTGGAAATATGGATTCGATGGTTTAATAGGAATATCTGAACCAATGATGCAGTTAAAATCTCTTGCTAAGAGAGTGGCTGATTCAGATATAGTTATATTGATTACCGGTGAATCGGGAACAGGCAAGGAGTTATTGGCCAAAGCGATTCATTTTCATTCTGCCCGGCGTAAGCAAAAATTCGTCCCAATTGAATGCACATCGATACCGGAAAATTTAATGGAGTCAGAGTTTTTTGGCCACATCAAAGGTTCTTTTACTTCGGCTTATGCCACACGAAAGGGACTTTTCGAAGAGGCTGATGGCGGAACGGTTTTTCTGGACGAGGTGGGGGATATGCCAATGTCGCTTCAGGCAAAAATCCTCCGAGTTCTTCAAGAATCGGAAATCAGAGCTGTTGGCGCCACAACTACCAAGAAAGTCGATATACGGGTGATAACCGCAACCAATCGGAACCTTTCGGAGCTTGTCAAATCCGGTCAGTTTCGCGAAGATCTTTATTATCGTTTAAATGTTTTGCCAATTAATATTCCGCCGTTGAGAGAACGAGCCGATGATATTCCGGCGTTGATAGAACACTTTATAAAAAAAGAAAACAGCGTTGATGACAAATCGAAAATTTCGATTTCATCAGGGGCATTAGAGAAGCTCTTGACGCATCATTGGCCGGGAAATGTAAGAGAACTTGAAAATACCATAAAGCGGGCGATTGCCTTATCGCCAGGGGAACGTATTCATTCCGATGATATTGTCTTTATCAGTTCGCATCAGAAAGTGAATCAGCCGACAGTAACATCGGTTCGGCTTAACCGTCCCGAGGCTGAAATAGGAACTCTTGAAGACAGTTTGAAATATCGAATTGAGACAATGTTATATGCCAATAATTGGAATCTGACAAGAACAGCGACAAAATTGGGAATTGGCAGAACGACATTGTGGCGCAAGATTAAGAAATATAATATTAAAAAGAATGAGGGTGTACCAGAGGGATAAAATTGCAGGAAATTTGATCCCGATCGGTTAATTTTATGGAAAATCCGATTATTCAGGTTAGGGAAATTGTGGCTGAAGATACAATTGGGGAACCCGTTAGTTTTTCACAAAACCGTATAACCGATATTTTTTCAAAATCATTTAAGTCCGTGTTTAAGAATAACCAGAAATTGTCCCATTGTTTCTTTTCTCTTTGTAAAAAATTGAATAAATATTTTTCAATATCTCGAGCCGTTCTGGTTGTCTATTCTGAATCTGATGATAGCCTGAAAGTGATCGCCTTGAAATGTTCACATAATTCCCGCGAAGGGTTAACCCTGACTCTGCCGAAAAATAATTCGCTTTTTTATAAGGTTTTTCAGGATGGAAAAATATTCATAAAGGATTATTTTGATAATTCTATCGGGAATTTTATTGAGCGCAAATTGCTTGGCCATGATGAATGTGGCTCATTAGCCATTTGCCCGGTTATCTTTAAAGAAAAAACAATCGGTTTATTATGTCTTGCCTCGCCAGCCTTGTATGCTTTCGAAATACTGGCGCAGGGGATATTTGATAGTGTTCTGATAAATCTTGGTCAATTGGTTAACGCCGAACGATTTAAGATAAGCCATTAATTATTTCGTTTCTCCTTCTTAATTTTATTTTTAGCGTTGTTATGCTCTCTTAGCGTTTTAGAGAAGATATGCCGTCCGGTACCATCGGCGACAAAATAAAGAAATTCGGATGTTTCCGGGTTTACGGCCGCTTTAATAGCATTCAAACCGGGCGAATTTATCGGCCCCGGTGGAAGGCCTTTATATTTGTAGGTGTTATAAGGTGAATCGAATTTAAGGTCGCGGTACCAGAGCGGTCGATCCAAACCGCCGATAGCGTATATCACCGTCGGGTCAGCCTGAAGAAGCATCTTTTGATTAAGACGGTTGTGATAAACCGATGATATTAGACCCATTTCATCGTTAAGCATAGCCTCGGCAGTAATTATCGAAGCCAATGTCATTAATTGATTCCTTGTATAATTGTCTTTTTCGCCAGAATCTAATATTGACCCGGCGGATTCATTCAGTTGGTTGTACATCATCTCAATAATTCCATCGATTTTTGTCCCATAGGGAACTTTGTAGGTTTCCGGAAATAGGTAACCCTCCATATTATTCAAACCATATTGATTCTGGATATAAACGGTATCAAAGGCTCGATTTACGAATGAAACAGAATCAATTCCCAGCGCTTGGGCGAAAATGCCGGCAATTTTATTTACCGTCAATCCTTCCGGGATGGTTATCATTGCCGAGGCGAAATCCCGGTTTTTAAATTTTTGAAGAATTTTATAAATCGAAGTTTTTCCTGAGAAATTATAGCGTCCGGGGGTCAGGGATTTG
The DNA here is from genome assembly GCA_043825815.1 of Candidatus Zixiibacteriota bacterium. GTDB lineage: Bacteria > Zixibacteria > MSB-5A5 > GN15 > PGXB01 > JBDRRI01. The sequence goes on along the minus strand of JBDRRI010000195.1, from coordinate 44 downwards.
TCAAGACCAAGGGCAACGGCCGTCATTTTGAATAGATATTCGCC
>JBDRRI010000194.1:0-11580 GCA_043825815.1 Candidatus Zixiibacteriota bacterium | reverse complement strand
ACCGCATCCGATTATTCCAAGATTCATCTATTTCCCCTAAAAATAATATTTATCGCCATTGGTTTTCATTACTTCTAAATATATTCGATACCTTCCGAATTGCCTGCCGGGCAATTCGGATAAATCGTTATAAAAGGACTTTCCATAGTTAATATTATAAGAAATTACTGAATCAGATGAAAGAGGATATTCACTCCCAACTCGAGGATCACCCTTTTCCACAAACCGCTCAATTGAATAATCCATGAAACTTGGTATTGCAGCCGTTTTTTCATTATTTGATATATAATTGCCATATATTAAATATGAATCATTCGATTCCTGCGTTTTATCACAAATTATTGAAATTTCTACAAATCCATATTTTTCCGCCTGCTCATTGAATAATTGAGGAGACAATGAAATCCGCCGCCAGCAACGCATCTCCTCCATATTTTTATCATGGTATTTTTGAAAAACCGGATAGCTCATTTTTTGATAATAGGAATTACTAAGCGGCGGTTCATTGAGAATAAATGGCGCCTCGGCCTCATCGATTCGAACAATAAACGGGGTCTGGCATTTTTTTGATGAGGTCATATCTATCGCAATTCTGACTCGGTCATTCTCCTGTAATCGAAAATAAGTTGGAATATATATTTTTACACCAAGGGAACCGTATTTTTCATGATTAATCACAGTGGACCACTCGGCCCAGCTTTCTCGGGCATTTCCGATTAGCAAAAGAAGAACAATTAATATAATTGACGGGACGGCGATTAAATTACGACTCGATTTAAGACCGACGATATTTCTCACAATCAAAAAGAGTACGGCAATAATTCCGACCAGTAATATTAATCGCAATAGCATTGATGCAATTAATCCGGCGGTTATACCCAGAATAGAAATCAGTCCCGTAACCGGTGGGAATAGTATTATCAACGCTCCGACTATTACAGGCGGAATTAATAGAATATTCCCGGCATTTTTTAAATATAGCTCTTTAATATATTTAAACGTATAGTACAACACCGCCGATGAGGCCACTATCATCATCGGCATGGCGTTGAGATTGTACCTTGCAAGTGAATGAAATATAATATGAAGCAATGTATAATAGGTCGGAATCAGAAATAGATAGATATGGCCGGTTTCTTTTTTGACAAAAAATATAAATATCCCAAACAGTCCAGTCAGGACAATTATCATGTGAAACAATTTTGATAGAAATTCATTCATAATAAAATATTGTGCGAAATCATTAAACGGTTGGGCCCAGAGACGGATAAACTTTTTGGCCAGAAGTTTTATATAGCCGGTTTTATTTTCAAGGATATTTTCCCATACCGGTTTGGTCCAGTAATCATCGCCGAAATAATCAAGATCATACCCCTCCGACTCAATCATTGATGAAGTCCGCAAATTCGCTTGAGCATAGCTTGGATCACGTAGCGTGATCTGTCCATAATATGACGAAGCGATAATCAACCAGGGAATTACAATAATGGCAAATGGTACAATCATCCGTACCAAATTGAGTAAACCGGCTCCAACATTATGGCGATTATCATAGGAATAACCCAATGCGAACGGTACGATAAGCAAAGTGGCTGTTGAGCGCGTTAAAACCAAAAGTCCGATAACCGCTCCGGCCAAATACAAATTACTTTCTCTTCCCCCGCGAGAATGTATAACAAGTAAATAAATCGCCAATAGAGTCAGTAGAATAACTAAAGAATCGGGCGAAACCATCCCACTGAGAACTATAAACGGAAGATAAAAACAGTACACTAAGCCGGAAATTATCGCGACTCTATTGTTAAATAATATCTTGGCAATCAACATCAAAAGGACGAGACAAAATGCTTCTATAATAGCATTTAATATTCGTATTACCAAAAAGTCTGAAACCGGATTTGACAAAAAGACGGTGCCCAGATATAGCGGATAAACAGGACCGGCGATAAAAATATACTCCTGGGCGGTTGGCATATCAGGTATTGGATAGTACAACCATTCAATCTGCTCACCATCGATAAAATCATTCATAACCGAGATAAACTCGGCTTTGTTAATAGTTGAATCGATCGGCTTTGTAAATTCAGGATGGCCGAATTTATCGGGATGAAAAAGGAAGTGAATCGTACCCAATGCGGCGGAGGAATACAGACGGGCGTCCCACATGACCGGAAGCTGTTCCTGGGTGGTGACAAATAATATTCGGATAAGTCCGCAAAGAATGGCGAGCGCCATGATGATATTCCTAAATTTCAGACGCTCAAACATATTCGGTCAACCGCTCAATTATGAGTTTTAGTCCTTAATTGCCCTGTACCATTCTATCGTACGCCGCAATCCCTCGCGAAGAGTAATCTGCGGTTGCCAGCGCAGGCGGGTCCGCGCCCGTTCGATATTGAGAACGCGGCGGCGAATATTGTCGATATCCCGGCGATCAATATGCTCCGGCTCGATATTTTTATCCATCAACTCACCGAGAATCCGGACAATATCAATAATAGCCGATTCCGACCCGGAGCCAAGATTAAAAACCATCCCTTCGCTCTTGGGCGAAAGTAGGGCTATCAAAGTCCCCTCTACGGCGTCATCAACATAAGTAAAATCGCGCGTCTGATGACCATCGCCGTGAATAGACGGGGCCACATTATTTTCCAAACTTTCAATGAATTTGGAAACGACACCGCAGTATGGATTGGCCGGGTTTTGTTTGGGACCGTATATATTACTATATCGTACCACCGTAGCCGGGACAAAGAAGGTTTCATAAAAGGCATAGCAGTAATTTTCTCCGGCCAGTTTTGATACCGAGTAGGGAGAGAATGTCACCGGGCTTTCGTCCTCGCAAATCGGGATAATCTTGGGATTGCCGTAAATTGAGGCCGATGATGAATAAACAATCCGTTGCGGTTTGGTTTCCCGGGCGGCCATGAGAATATTCAGGGTGCCGCCAATATTGGTTTTATAATCCTCGGTCGGATTTTTGGTTGATATTATAATATTTCGAGCCGCCAGATGAGCCACATAATTGGAGCGCGCCATAAGATTGCGGACCAATTCAAAATCCGTTACAGATCCTTCGACAAATTCATATGGAATATCACTGTCAATATTCTTCAAATCACCGGTGAAAAGATCATCCAGAACAATTACTTTGCCGCCGGAGCGAACGATCCGGGCGACAAGATTCGAACCAACAAAGCCGGCCCCGCCGGTCACCAGTACCGTTTTCCCTGTAAAATCAAGTTTTATCACAATTATTTCCTTATTCCCAGCCCAAGATAAACCATTGGTTTGGCCAATCGCCACCAGTCTTTAAACGGTTTCATCTTGGTATATTTTCTTCCATCAATATGATAATAAATGGTTATCGGAATTTCTTTTAATTTTACATTTTTACTCTTAACCGCTTTGAATAATATATAGGGCTCCAACTCATATCTGTCAAGCCAATCCTGATTGATATCGATTTCAGAATCATTAAAGATAGACAGGCGAAAGGCTCGGAAACCATTAGTAGCATCGGTTATCCGCCGAAAAGTCAGAAGGCTGAATAGAATCGAATATAACCAGGTAGAAATGCGCCGAAAAAGAGTTCCGTTGACAATCCTTCCCCCCGGCAATCTTCTCGAACCCTGGATAAAATCATATTCTCCGGATAACACCGGTTCCAATATGCGAGGCAGTTCCTTGGGTTCATGCTGATCATCCCCGGATAGTATGACGCAAATCTTATATTGGTTATCTATAGAATATTGTATCCCCGTCCTGATGGCCGCTCCGACCCCGCGATTGAATTCATGCCGAACAACCTCGGAGCCGGCCAGTCGGGCTTCATCGGAGGTCGCATCAGTTGAGAAATCATCAACGGTTAAAATGGCATCGACAGCATTAACAGCCTTTATTTTTTGGATAACATTGCCGATTTTACCGACTTCATTATAGGCCGGTAAAACGGCCAGAATTTTATCAGAGCTCGCTTTCATCGCTACTCTTGGTCGACTCGTCGCGCAACTGTTTCAGCGACATTCCTTCTTTCCAGACATAATAAAAACCGAGCAGGGTAATCGGTATAAATTGGGCCGCGTGAAGGACCAGTGCGCAGGATGCCGCATGGGTCGAATCGACATTGAAATAATGAAGGGTCCAGACCACACCGGCATGATAGACGCCGATAAAGCCGGGAGCTGAGGGAATCAAAATCGAAATAGAAACGACAACCAACAGAACATAAGAGGCATAGATCGGCAAATCAAATCCGAAAGCATAGAAGACGAAAATGTTGGAGATTCCCATGCAAAGCCACAGAAATATCGTATGCCCGGTAACTGATAGGGTTAATCGCCAGTCCTTTAAAAAGAGTAATCCTTTGGAAAATTTTATAACGGTACTATTGATATATTCGCGGACTTTTTCCGGTAAAAAAAAGAGATAGCGCGCCAGAAGTCTCCCCGAACCTTCCGGTTTCATAACAATAATGATGGCGAACAGCAATCCAAAAATAGCAATGCCAAGTGACAGGGCGGCGCCAAGTTTGAAAGTGTCATCAAATTTGGTTGGTATAAACCATATAATGACGCCCAAAATTAATAATAGGGCGAGTAAATCGAAAACCATCCGCTCAATAAATATAGTCGCAAGCGAAGCCGATTTGGTAATCTTTTTTTCTTTGTATGACAATGAATAAGCCCGAACGAATTCCCCCAAACGAAACGGTAAAATATTATTAGCCATAAAACCAATGCATGTAGCAGATAATAGCTTGCCATACGGAATTGAGGCAATCGGCTTGACCATAAATTTCCATCGTTCAGCTCGCTGATACATGGCGAATATTACAAAAAAGAGATTCGGCAAAAGCCACCAATAGTTGGCATTTTTCAGAACTCCGGCCAACTCAGCAATATTAACGTTGCGAAAAATAATAAACAGAAATGCAATGGATATTATAATACCCAATATGACCGATAGCAGCTTTTTCTTCTGCATTTATTTTCCGCCCTCGGCTACGGTTTTAAGAATTTCCAAGAATTCATCGGCGGCCGAATCCCAGTTGAATTTTTTAACCCACTCCAAACCGCCTTTTTCAAGACGGGCTCTATTCTCGGAATCGCCCAGTAAATGTTCCAGTTTTTCAGCCAATTGAGAAATATTGCCATATTCATATAAATAGCCGGTTCTATCCTGAACCACCGAATCCCGCAGACCGGGCGAATTGGCCGCGATAACCGTCGTTCCACAGGCGTTGGCCTCGATATTGGTCAACCCCCACCCCTCTTTGGACGAGGGATAAACCGCCACATGCGAACGGCGAAGAATCTCCACTTTCTCCTCAAGGCTGACAAAACCGGGAAAATCGACATGATCCCGTATCTTCAACGTTCCGGCCAGATTCTCCAAATATGGTCGATAATCACCGGCCCCGACTATTTTAAGTTCAGCCTTAGGGATATTTTTTAAGACTTTTTCAAAAGCAACGATAAGATGGTCAATGGCTTTATATTTTTTTATTCGTCCCAGGTACAGTACGGTCGGGTTATTATATTTCTTGATTCCCGCCGAATAATTGTACGTTTCATTATCAATGCCGCAATGGACTATTGAGATGTCACTTTCCGGGATGCCGCGCTGGGAAATATCATCTTTGGTAGATTGAGAAATGACGTTGAATTTTCGTCCCCGGTACAACGGCACCAGCGGCTTTTCGGCCAAATAAATATAAATCCCCAAAAGAAAATTTATTTCCCGAAAAACAGTCGTGGAAAACAGATGCGGTACAACCACCAGAGTTGGTATGTTCAAATAGAGTGGAGTATAAAACGGAATTTTATTGATATCCTCGATCATGCAATCATATTTTTCACGGCGAGTCAATTTTCGAAGTTTTAACGGTGCAATCAGATTAAAATTATACCGGTTTCCGCGCCTGATTATTCTAACACCGTTAATAGTTTCCTCCGGTTTGCATTCGTGATAACCGGAGCAAAAAAGTGTAACCTCGTGACCCTTTTGGGCAATTCGTCCCAATAATTCCTCAAGATGAACCTCTGCTCCGCCCGCCATCGGGTTAGTTAAGTCCTGCCAGTTGAGCGCTAATATCTTCATTCTTGGCCTTCCAGAGTATCCACCGAGCGGTCGATAGAGTTAATCTGGCGAAGCAATTCCTGCGACTGGATATCCTCCGGATGGATCGCGACCCATTTAGTCACCAATTCCCGCAGACGACCATAATATCGATTCTGGTAGTATATCCGGGCCAATTCATGGAAAGCCTCTTCATACTCAGGATAGAGTTCATGCGCCTGTTCCAAAACAAAAATGGCATCATCCATTTTCCCATCCTTATAGGCCGATAACGCCCAATTAATATACATCCGCGGTCGATTCTCCTCCGGCGCACCCATCATGAAAGCATCAAGCGTATCAATTCGGCCCATTTCGCCTAATGTCTGGGAAAAAAATAGATAGATATCATACGATTCCGGCAATGCCTCAAGGCCCTTTCTTATATGCTGTATGGCGCCCTCATAATCCTTGGCCTTTCGAAGCGAGTCGGCCAGAAATAAAAAACCCTGCGCAAAATTATTGGTTAAACGTGAGGCAGTCTCGGATTTATAAACGGTCGGATCGGCCACGCCTCGATACTGAAACTCCTCTTCGTATAACCGGCGCGTTTTTTCGAAATTAATCGAAGGAACATCTTTGGTAGGATTCAATTTCATAACCAAACCCTCTAGCGTCAGATGATCCATAATCGGTTTTCCCCGATACCGAAAACTTTCCTCACCGGCGGAAACGATAAAAAGAAAAGGATATTTCCATTTGTTAACGCTGATAATATGGTCAACCACTTGATGTTGAATTTTAAATACGGTCCCTTCCGCGTCGCGATACGGCACTAACCGATCAATCTGCGCATCGGTCCAGGCGATCGGAACCTTCAGAATATCCCGCAACTGTTTAATATACCAACCCATATTGGATAACGATAGATTGATAACTTTGACATCGGTTCGATAGCCATATATTTCCTGGACGCACCAGAGCGGAAAAGTATCATTATCACCGCCGGTAATTAATATCGCATCCTTATCGCAGGATTTTAAAATATTGGTCGCGTAATCATATGGCATATAATTGCGGGATTGATCGTTTTGAAAATAATTATTAGCCAGCGTAAATAACGGCATTAAAACCAGTGCGCAGGATACGCCAAACGTAAGCTTGCGAATCGACTGAGTTGATTTTACGAATGTATCCCGAATCAATTCCATAAAGGCCGATATTCCAAGGCCAATCGCCAAACCGAAAAAGATAAATCCGGGCGTAAAGAAATAATCCCGGTCCCTCACCTCTAGATAGTCAAGCCCGGTCAACTGATCAATCCTGGTTCCATCGGCAAAATTCATATAGAGTACCAGACCGACCGTACATAAAATGGTCATCACCAAAAACGGTAACCCAATATCGGGCTTTCGCCGAATCATCTCCCAAATTCCGAACAAGCCGAAAATAAGAATAATGAAAAACCGGGGACCATTGAGGCCATACTGATCTTTGAAAAAGCGCCAGAACCCCATCCGGCGGTAATCGCCAAACTGGTTGGACCATTCGGCCCGACGGGTGAACATCCGTTCAGTCATCGAAATATTGCCGTACTGCTTTCGCTCGAGACAATTGACAAAAGCATTGAAAGATTCCGAGGGATTACTTTCATTGATAGTTGGATTATGAGCCGCGCGAACCGGCAAATATATATGGACTGAAAAACCGATAAAAGCCATGATAATAATCGCCAGAGCGGTTTTCCAACTTTTATCCTTAAGAATTAGACCAATAACAACGATTACCACTGCTCCAAAAATCAAACCGAAAACAAACTCCCAAAAACCGATTATTATAAGCGAAATTGAACCCAGCCCGATCAACATCAGCCAATTTATCTGCCGCCAAAGCATAACTGTTAACAAAACAACAATGACAGCGGTAAGAAACATAAATGATACATACCCCTTAAATATCTGTCCCGCTGCCAGTAATATAGCCGGAGCCAGAGAATACACGCCTGGAATAAGCCATTCTTTGGCATTTTCGGATTTATTCCGCGTTGTTATATATTGAAAAACCGAATAAATACCGAAGAAAATCATTCCAGCGAAACCGATCCATCCGATCGGAAGCTCACCCAGCACTGCCATTGATTTAGATAATCCTGCCCCGGTCAGGTTTGTGGAAATCGCTCCCAAAATCGAAAAATAAAGCGGGTAAAGAGCAATTAAAAAGAGTATGCCGGTTATGAGAATCGGTTTGGCATTTTTATTAAGCAATATTGAATGAAACAGGAATATGATAAATATTATCACTATTGGTAGATAAAAGGGAACCTCGCCCGGCCGTGAAGATAATAAAAATATTAGAAAAAGTTCCAGTACAAAAAAAGCGGATAACAGGGCCCAATCGCGAAGGCCGGTTTCTCTTTTCAGAATAAAATACAACCCTAAAACCGGAATTATCAAGTAAAGAGTCAGATGAATGCCGATTCCAAGAATGGCCAGATAAGCCATCAGTATTACATATCGAGAGCCGGTTTTTGTTTCCCGGGTTTCATAATATTTCAAAGCGAGCCAGAAAATCGCCATCATAATCAGCATCGCCGGAGAATAGACCTCCGATTCAACCGAATTGATCCAGTTAGTATTCGAAAAAGCCATAAACATGGCGCCGGTGAATCCGCCAATATATACAACTATCCGGTTATAAGTATCATTGCGTTTGGCAAACCAAAGGCGGATCATTCGCACTGTGACCAGATACCCAAAAAGAGCAGCCACGGCTCCGCTGACGACTGAAAAAAGATTTACCCTAACCGCCAGATCGGCCGCAATTGGGAGGATGGAAAAAATCCGTCCGATTATTACGTAAAGTGGAGTACCCGGCGGGTGCGGGATGCCCAGGATATAAGAACTGGCGATAAATTCGCCGCTGTCCCAGAAAGATAGAGTGGGGGCTTTAGTTAAATAGTACACCGTTAAGGCTATTAAAAAGACAAGCCCGCCAATAATGACATTAGTTTTATCGAATTTATTTGAGTTATCTATTGTCTGCTCCACTATTTCCTCATAAAATCTCAACCTAACCAATTATACAATGGAAACTTAGAATATAGTCATTTTTTTATAATTGTCCAGAACGAATTTCGAGCGATTTTTGAGATGAGAGATGGATTTTTACAGTTAAAAATTTTTATATGAGAATTTTTATCCGCCTAATATTTTTTACGGCGCTCAATAACATAATTTGAACCTTTTAATGATTTGGTATATTTTTTAAGATCAGCCAGCATGTGCGACATCTCTCCAACGTGCGAAAAGGTGCCGCCCTCATTAACCAGAACGGCAATTGATAATGATAAAAACGAGAAGGTTTCTATTTCTCCCTTGCGGTTGCGGGTTGTTATCGAACCGGCTTCCCTGTCCTCATCCGAGTACCGATAGGGAATAACCGTATCAAACACTTTAATAATATTTTCCGAAACGATTTTAACTTTATCCGGTGGAATTATAAACATAAAATCATCGCCGCCGACATGCCCCACAAATCCGCCCGGGCAAATATCAAAAACAACATCGCGGACAATCCGGGCGGTCAGTTTTATCATTCTGTCCCCATAGAAATAGCCATAATAATCATTGTATGGTTTAAAATCATCCAGATCGGCATAACAGACGGCAAAATCAGCCTCCAATTTAAGCAGCCGCTCAATCTCCTTTTCAATCATGCCCGGTCCGGGAAGCGAGGTGGACGGATTAAATGAGATATCGCGGTTACTCCGGTCAGCCACCATTTTCAAGCGAACCTCAAAAAGTTTGCTGCGCCACTCCCCTGTCAAAAAATCATCAGCGCCGTTTTGGTAACCGGCGATTAAAACGCCTTCGCCCGGCTCAGAATGGTAGAGAACGGTCGGTATAATCGAAAGAAAAATATTGTTCTTAATCAGACGGGTAAGGTTTAACTCTTTGATATAATCACCATCCCCGGCAATAACCGCCAGATCAAGATGATACCTTTGGGATAGAATCAGCAGCTCATCCAGGGTATAAAAATAGTGGAAAGAAATATCCTTTCCGCCCAAACCCTTGGATAGATCGTAGATAATATCTACCCCTTCCTGTCTGTACGCGCAGTGAAACATAAAAATATTCGCTTTCGTCCGTTACTTCTATTATCGGAATGATAGCCGGAATCAAAAGCTATTTCTTTGGGTTTCTTTCTCTTGGATGGAATTCCTTGTGCATTGACAGCAGATATTCGCGGTCAACCTGGGTATAAATCTGGGTCGTTGTAATACTTGAATGGCCCAAAAGTTCCTGAACCGTTCTCAAATCGGCCCCTCCCTCAATCATATGAGTCGCGAAACTGTGGCGAAAAGTGTGGGGCGTAATAGTTTTGGAAACGCCCGATTGGGCCGCATATTTCTTAATGATTTTCCAAAGTCCTGTCCGGGAAAATTTCTTGCTCCGATTGGATAAAAACAGGATATCCGATTCCGTGCTTACTCTCATCGGCTCCCGGATTTCGGTTAAATATTTTTCAACCGCCCGGCGGGCATATTGGCCGTATGGCACCAAACGTTCTTTGCTGCCTTTGCCCAAAATTTTAATGAAGCCAATCTCATCGTAAACAGCCGAAATTCTGAGATTTATAAGCTCGGAAATGCGAAGACCGGCCCCATAAAGAAGTTCCAGAATCGCATAATCTCTGATTCCATTTTTCACGGTCTGATCCGGCTGCTCCAGAATCCTTTCGATTTCTTTAACTGACAAATAATCAGGGTGGTACCTCGAAATTTTGGGCACTCGCGCATATTCAAATGGATTTTCACCTATTAGTTTTTTCTCCAAAAGATACTTATAGAAATTCTTTAAAGAGGATATCTTGCGGGCAATCGAACTCGGTTGCCGCCCCAGAATGTTTAAACGAGCGATAAAATCGGTAATTTTTCGATGATTAATATTATAATCTTCGGCCAGTTTAAAAAGTTCGGTAAATTCAAGAATATCTCGGCGGTATGCGGTCAGGCTATTGGCTGAAAGCCCGCCCTCCAGCTCGAGATATTGAAGGTATTCTTCGATTATAATATTTCCCGATATTTTCACAGGCATTTTACTAATTCCCCGCAATGGCCGCGGCGGCCAAGGCCACCGGAATCGAACCCGCTTCTTTCAGGACTCGTCTCGCTTCGTCAATCGTCGCCCCGGTCGTTATTACATCATCAATTATCATAACCCGCTTGCCCATCAGAGAGTCATCCTCAACTGCAAAAGAGCCTTTAATATTGGTTAGTCTCTCTGATAATCCCAGCCTCGCCTGATCTTTCGTCTTTTTTATTTTAGTTAATATCCCCGTCGCTTTTTTTACGCCAATAATTTTGCAGATTATATCAGCCATTAATTCCGCCTGATTAAAACCCCGCGCCTTCATCCGGTGGCTATGGAGTGGAATCGGTACGATATAATCGATTTTTAATTTTTCCAGATTAATTCGATGAATATTGGCCAGATATTCTCCCAGCTTTTGGCCCAT
>JBDRRI010000193.1:0-18128 GCA_043825815.1 Candidatus Zixiibacteriota bacterium | reverse complement strand
TCTCGGATTTCTTCGTCAGGCAATGGGGACCCAGCAACTGCCGCCTAATCAGCTGTTGATTTCATTAGCCCTGATTTTGACCTTCTTTATAATGAGTCCAATAATTAATGATGCCTACACTAACGGACTGAAGCCGTTTCTTGATGAAAAAATAACCAAAGAAGAGGCTTTTGAAAAGGGTATGGAACCGTTTCGCAAGTTTATGTTGTCGCAAACTCGCGAAAAAGACTTGGCTCTTTTTGTCGATCTGGCTGAGATGGATCAACCGGAATCTTCCAAAGACATTCCATTGCACGTTTTGATCCCCGGTTTTGTTATTTCGGAACTCAGAGTAGGATTTCAAATCGCCTTCTTGGTTTTTATTCCGTTTTTGATTATTGATATGATTGTCTCATCGGTTCTGATGTCGATGGGTATGATGATGTTACCGCCGATTATGGTTGCCCTTCCGTTCAAGATACTGCTGTTTGTTTTGGTCGACGGCTGGTATCTATTGGTTAAATCTTTAGTCGGTTCGTTTTATTAGGAGTTTGAAAAATGACCACGGAATTGGTAATTTCAATAGGCCGCGATGCAATTCTGACCATGCTATTGGTATCAGCTCCGATACTTCTGGCCGGACTGCTGATAGGCCTGATTATTTCAATTTTACAGGCCGTGACCCAGGTTCATGAAATGACGCTGACCTTTATTCCCAAAATTGCGGTCGTGGCATTCACCCTAATGATATTTCTGCCCTGGATGATTAATGTCATTGTCGATTTCACCAACAGGCTTTTTGGGATTATCCCGACTTTGTAACTATGAATAGAAAAAACTTTCTATATCGGATGGTAATATTTTCCATTTTATCCGGCATAATCCTCAGCCGGAATTGAATCGCCGTTTGTAACTCTCTGAATCACAACACAATATAATAAATTTTCTCACCTCGCCGGGTTGGCATAAGGTTTGATTAAAGTCTTGACGAGTAACCCGTACTATAGGTGATAAAGATTTGTTAGACTTTTTGACATTTGGCACAGAGAAACTTCAACTCTTTCTACTGGTTTCATTTAGAGCCGCCGGGCTGTTTATCGCCGCTCCCATAATTGGCAATAATTCAGTTCCCCAAATGGTGAAAGTCGGTTTGGCCATTATTTTGGCAATGATTATGGTTCCTGTCGCCGGTAAATCAACAATTCTGGTGGTTGAATCAGTTTGGGTGTTGGCTATGCTGGCCTTTAAGGAAGCTCTGGTCGGTTTCATAATCGGCCTCTTTTTCTCGCTCCTGTTTATCGGTATTCGGATGGCCGGCAATATTATCGGTTTCCAAATCGGTTTAATGATTGCCAATATTATGGATCCCGAAACCAACTCCAATGTTTCTCTGGCCGGCGAATTCTGGTTTATTGTCGCCACTCTTATCTTTTTGGTAATCGATGGACATCACGCGATTATCTCCGCCTTTCGCGACAGCTATCATCTGGTTCCGGTCGGCTACTTTAATTTTACCGGCGGTGCCGGCGAAATGTTGATTCATTACAGCGCCTATACCTTTGTGATAGCCATTAAATTGGCCGCTCCGGTAATAATCACGCTGTTTTTGACAACAGTAGCTCTCGGTGTTGTCGCCCGAACCGTTCCGCAAATGAATATTTTTATCGTTGGTATCCCGTTAAAAATCGGAATTGGATTTTTGGTGATGGCCACTGCGCTTCCGATTTTCCGATTTATGATCGTCAAGATGATTCACTTTTTGGATAGTGAAGTGGGCATCCTGCTTCATAGTATAGGGACCGCATAGAGAAAGCAAAATGGCAGAGGAAAGCTTACAAGACCGGACTGAAAAAGCAACGCCGCGGCGACGGGAAAAAGCCCGCGAAGAGGGCCGCGTAGCGCGCTCCAACGAGCTGAACTCAGCCGTTATATTAATGCTTGGACTGACTACGATTTACCTTTTGGGTCCGCTTCTCGGCGATCAAATCAAACAGTTTATGGTTTATATTTTTAGCGAAGCTCCAAACATTCAATGCGATATGGATTCGATTATAAAATTCATGACCAGCAATATAATTAATTTCTTCCTTCTGCTCGGCCCGATTCTGGCCGTACTGGCTATTATAGCCTACGGTATTAATGTCCTTCAGGTCGGGTTTATGGTGACCGGAAAACCGATGGAGCCCAAGTTTGATAAGTTAAATCCGATCAACGGATTAAAAAAATTAATCTCCGTAAAATCGCTGGTGGAATTAACGCGCGATGTTCTCAAGCTAATCCTGATTGGAGTTGTTGCCTACCTTTCGATTTCTTCCAACTTAAATGAATTCTACAAATTGTCCGACAGTACTGTCGGTATGTTTGCCGGAACCATGAGTGCGATGGCGCTTAAAACGGCCCTTCAAATCGGAGTCGTTATACTTATTCTGGCCTTTCTCGATTACGCTTTCCAAAAATATGATTTTGAAAAACAGATTAAAATGAGCAAACAGGATATCAGGGAAGAATCAAAAGAGACCGAAGGCTCTCCGGAAACAAGATCGCGCATTCGACAGGCCCAGCGGGAAATGGTTCGCCGTCGCATGATGCAGGAGATTCCGAAGGCCGATGTGGTTATTACCAACCCGACCCATATTGCCATTGCGATTAAATACGATCAAAACAACATGGATGCCCCGACGGTCGTGGCCAAAGGTGAAAGACTGATTGCCGAAAAGATTAAAGAAGTAGCTCGTGCCGCCGGCGTGCCGATTGTTGAAAACAAACCGCTGGCCCGCGCTCTCTTTTCTTTGTGCGATATTGGTTCGACCATCCCCGGAAAATTATACAAAGCCGTGGCCGAAGTCCTGGCTTATGTCTATCGCTTGAAAGGCGAAAAGGTCTGATAAATGAAAACGGAAAAAGATACCATACTGTATAAATTAACGGAGCGCTCGGATATTCTTCTGGCCGTAGCCGTGATTGGTATTATCACCGTTTTGATTATACCGTTGCCGCCCGGATTTTTGGATTTTGCCCTCGCCTTCAATATAACCTTCTCGCTGGTTATTCTGCTTTCCACTCTGTATATCAAAAAGCCGCTGGATCTCTCGGTATTCCCGGGTATGCTTCTGATTGTTACTTTGTTGAGACTGGCTCTCAATATTGCCTCAACCAGATTAATCCTCGGCACCGGATATGCCGGCGAGGTTATCAATTCATTTGGTAATTTTGTTGTTCAGGGGAATTATGTAGTCGGGTTTATTGTCTTCATAATTCTCGTTATCATACAGTTTGTCGTTATTACCAAAGGCGCCGGAAGAATTTCGGAAGTGGCCGCTCGATTCACTTTGGATGCCATGCCGGGCAAGCAGATGGCTATCGACGCCGATCTTAACGCCGGTTTAATTAACGAGGAAGAGGCTAAAGAACGCCGCGCTACTATTGCCGGTGAAGCGGATTTTTACGGTGCTATGGACGGTGCTTCCAAGTTTGTTCGCGGCGATGCTATCGCCGGTATCCTGATAACCATGATTAATGTTATCGGCGGTTTTATTATCGGCATCGTCATGCAGGATATGCCGATTACCGAAGCGCTGAAAACTTACTCTTTGCTGTCAATCGGTGATGGTCTCGTTACCCAGATTCCGGCTCTAATTGTTTCCACCTCGGCCGGTATTATTGTCACCCGCGCCGCTTCGTCGTCGAACATGGGCAAAGATCTCGTGAAGCAATTAACCCAGCAACCGCGGGCAATTATGATTGCGGCCGGTATGCTGGTTTTATTCGGAATTGTCCCCGGAATGCCAACCGTTCCGTTTCTTCTGCTCGGTGCCGCGGTCGGAGCCGTTGGTTATATGACTAATGAAAGTATTAAACGGAAAAAAATAGAAGAAAATAATATAAAAACACAGCAACGGGAAGAAACTCCGGTGGAAAGAACCGAAGACCTTCTCAAGGTTGATGCTCTGGAAGTGGAAATCGGATATGGCCTTATACCGTTGGTTGATTCCAATCAGGGCGGCGACCTGTTGGATAAAGTCTCGGCTATCCGTCGTCAGCAGGCGATTGATCTGGGTATCATTGTACCGCCGATCAGGATTCGCGACAATGTCCAATTGGCTCCCAATCAATATTTGATTAAGGTCAAGGGAATTGCAGTGGCAACGTACGAATTGATGCTTGATCATGTTATGGCCATCAATCCAGGATACATCGATGAAAAGCCGGATGGATTCGATACTAAGGAACCGGCCTATGGATTGGAAGCGACCTGGATCATACCGAATCTGCGCGACATGATTGAAGGCAAAGGCTTTACTATTGTGGAGCCGTCGGCAGTTCTGGCCACGCATCTTACGGAGGTTATCAAATCGCATGCTTCTGAACTTTTGACGCGCCAGAATGTCAAGCACTTGATTGATACGCTCAAAGAAGATAATCCGTCATTAGTTGAAAATATTGTTCCCGATGTTGTTCCATTATCGGTTATCCAAAAGGTCCTTCAGGCGCTTCTGACCGAACGAATTCCGATTCGCGATATGGGTACAATTATGGAAACAATTACCGATCTCTATACGACCACAAAAGATGCTGATGTAATCGCTGAATATGTTCGGATGGCATTAAAACGTCGGATTACCGAAATGTATAAAGACGATCAGGGCAAAATCAATGTCTTTACCATTGATCCTTCAATCGAGCAGATGTTAACCGACTCGGTGCAGAATACCAAACAGGGTCTCATGTTGATTACGCCTCCGTCTGAAACCGAAAGACTCATAAAAGCGGTTGGGAAACAGATCGAAAATGCCGAAACGGCCGGTCATACGCCGATTTGTCTCAGTTCGCCCAACATCCGTTTGGCGTTGAAGAGATTGGTGGAGCCATCGTATCCGGGTCTGATAATTTTGTCATACAATGAAATAATAAATAATGTCGAAGTCAATTCGACGGGAATAGTGAGATTTGAAAATGATAATTAAGTCATTTACAGCTCCGACTATCGCCGGCGCATTGAAGCTGGTTCGAGAAACCCTGGGCGGCGATGCTATCGTGCTCAAAACGAAAGACTGCGGCCGTTTGAGTAAAATCATCAATGGCAATCGTTTTGAGGTTACCGCCTGTATTGATGAGTCGTTTCTGAAAAAACCGATTGGTGAAATTACCGGTACAAAATCTGATAGTGACGTTATGGTCAAACCATTGAATAATGAAGAGCATACTTTTAAAAACGATGCATCGGATGAAATCAATAAACCTAAATATGACAGGGCGATTGAAAAAATAAGAACTGTTTTAACCGATTCCGATGTTCCTCGATCCATGATTCATCAAATCGTAATGGAGATTCTTTCGGATAAAAATACGACTGTATGCGAAAGTAAAGCCTTCGAAATAATTAAAAATAAATTGGCTGGCAAAATCGAACCGAATCTGACCGTGGTACCGGGAAGCAAAATTGCGTTTATTGGACTTTCTGGAGCCGGGAAATCATCGGTTATGGGCAAAGTATCCGCCAATTTAAGCATGATCCCCGGAAACAAATTGAAACTGATATCACTGGATCAATTGAAAGATGATGAAATCGGGAAAACCAAATTATTGACGAATAATGATTTTACGAAGCAGTTTGATTCTTTGCCAACGCTTACCAAAGACAAGGCAATCTTGATAATAGATACGCCAGCCATCCCAGCTAAATCCGATAACCAATGGTTATTGGATAAACTTAATAAGATCAAACCGGAATTAATATTCCTGGTTTATTCGGTCAGCCATCGGTCTGACGATTTAATGAACATTTTGGAGACATTCAAATCATTGGCTCCCACCTATCAAATTGCAACTCATCTGGATGAGACCGATCGGTGGGGAGGTATTTTAACTATGGTAGAAAACTTGGATATTCCTCTGGCTTTTGTCACCGATTCACCGGGCGGAGAGGGTCAACTTTATGCGCCCGATCCGGAAATAATTGCCAATCAAATTTTAAATCGGGAGACGAAAAATGATTTCTAATGATCGTATTCTCGATTTAGACTGGTTTGAATCGGATAAAAAAACCGACAGCAATATTGTCACGCTTCTGTCCGGAAAGGGCGGTGTCGGAAAATCGATTTTAGCCTATAATCTGGGTGCCGTTGCGGCCAGTCTCGGATATCGGACTTTGATTATCGACGCCGATTGGAACTGCGGCAATATCCATATTCTTTCCAATGCCGTTCCACACTATAATCTGGCTGATATTGTCAAAGAGACGATTCCGACCTCCAATGCCATTATTCGACTCACGGCCAATCTCGATATGATTGCTTCGCCGGCCGAGGTTGGAATTTCAACGAAACTGAATACCCGCCAGATTAAAAGTTTCTTTGCTGCCCTCAAAAATATTTTTGTCGATTACGATTATATCTTTATCGATACCGGTTCGGCCGATTTCGAGACAATTAACACTGTTTCCAAAACAGCTGATTTCAATCTGATGATTATAAATCCCGAATTAACCTCAATTGCCGACGGTTACGGACTTTTCAAATATTTGGTCAAATCCAATCCCGATATTTTCACCGGCTTGCTGGTCAACCGGGCCGAGTCGGAATCCGACTATCATTTTGTATATCAGAAATTTGCCGTTTTGGCACAAAAGTTTCTTAATAAAGTCCCGTTTAACGCCGGTTTTCTTTTGAATGATCGGATGATTATAGAGTCGGTAACGGCTCAGAAGGCGATGGTTGATTTTAAAGGAGATTTAAATTCTGTATCAATGTTAACCAAATTGTTCAAAAATTTAACATTTGATACCATTCCGAAAGATAAAGCAAGTACGAATAGAATGCAATCGAGTATTAACTCAGTAAAAGAATTAGCCGATATAAAGGAATAGCATGCAAATGAATAGCACGCAAAAAGTTCAGGGAAAAAAGAAAAGTAAACCGACCGAATTAAAAAGGGTTTCGGTTTATAATGCGACGAAGAGTACGCGAACGATTAAGAAAAAGACCGTTGAAACCGCTCTTGACTGGGTTCGTTATCATCGCGAAGCCGATTCTGATACAAGGGCACGATTATTAAAACAGTACCTTCCATTGGTACGCAATGTGGCAGGAAGAATGGCGATTGGTTTTCCCCGATCGGTGGAGCTTTCGGATTTAATCAATACCGGTGTTATCGGTTTGGTTGAAGCGTTCCGGAATTTCGACCCCGACCGCGGCGTCAAATTTGAAACCTATGCCGTACCGCGCATTCGCGGTGCTATTCTCGATGAACTGCGAGCGCTGGATTGGGTCCCGCGGTCAACCCGCTCTCGGACCCGGGAAATTGATCGCGCTCAAACGGCGTTGGAAAACGCCAAAGGATGTCAGCCCTCTCAGGATGAGCTGGCCAAATATCTCGGATGTACGACCCGGGAACTATTTTTGGCCCAGGGTGATGTCTGCCATTCCAATCTCCTTTCTCTTGATGAAACACTCTACCGTGAGGATGACAATCATCAGGTCCCGCGGATTGAAACAATCAAAGATCAATCCGACCCGACCGCCCTCGGTGATTTGGAAAAATCGGAATTGAGAGCTTTTCTGGTTACGGCGATTGACCGCTTGACCGAGCAGGAAAATCTTGTTATCGCTCTCTATTATTTCGAAGAACTGACCTTGAAAGAAATCGGCGAGGTCATGTCTATATCCGAATCGAGGGTTTCGCAGATTCATACCAAAGCGGTTATGAAATTACGCGGCATGATTAAGGAGAGATTTGCCGTGACCGGATAAAGAGGTGATAAACAATGGTGCAGCCGATTGATGTAGCTGACCTGATGTCCAAAGTGGAGCTGGTCGCCAAGCTTAACCAAAAGCTCAAGGCCAATGCCGATATGGATCAGCGTCAGGCCGAAAGCGTTCTGAAAAAGAAAGCAACCGCCGAAAGCGAACAGGCTAAGCAACCGGAGAAAACAGACCTCGTTATTATTAACGCTGATAAAGAACAAGACAAAGAAAAAAAGAAATTTAAACAAAATAAAGAGGATGCGGAAGAGGAAATTCAGGATGAATTGGAAGATAAAAACCAGCCGCGTCTCGATATAAAAGCCTAAGGAGCAGTACGTATGGAAATAGGAATTTCTACTGAACAGTTGATCGAGATAGGATTGAATGTCGCCGGCTTCATCACCGCCGGTTTGCTTGTCTTCGTCATCAATTCCCTCATCACCGGGTCAAAGAAAAAAACCGTCGTGGTCCGGGCGGAGAATTTGGCGATGGATATGAAGTCAAATGGAATGATACCGAAAAAAGCGGAGCCATCGCGGGAAAAAGCAATTAAGGAAAATTCGAATATTGAATTTATCAACCTCAATGGTATTGACTGGAACGGAAAAAGAAAAAATCAGAATAATCGTCCGCGATTCGAACCGCAAGGGGGGCGTCGCGGGGAAATCATAAACCTGGCAAATGAAATGATGAAAAATAAAGAGGTTAATGGCCAAAAGACAAAGACATCCTCAATTAATGTTCATGGACTTCCATCATTTTTGAAAAGCAATAATGTTCAAATGGCGGGGAGGAGTTAGTAATGACCTCAGAAACACCAGTTTTTTTAACCAAGATTGAATGTCCAATCTGCAAAACCATCAACGAATTCGAAACAATAAAGGTGGGAGCGTATACTGAAGCTGATCGGGATACCGACTTCTGTCCCAAAGACAGGACTTGGCGCAATCCTCGATATCAGGTCTATAATCCGCTTCTTTTCTTTTCCGCCACTTGTTCGCATTGTTACTATACCAGGGAATTTAATAACAGTTATAAGGAATGGAAAACCGATTCATATTTCAAAACTTATAGTCTGAAAACGGTTAAGGAAAACCATCTCCAGCTGTTGGCCCAAAGTGATTCGGTCATTAAGAAAATAGGAGCCGCTCTGGATTCTATCCGTTATCCGAACGAAACCGCAATTATGAAGCTTATTTTGGCCATTATTGACGAATCGTTTTACGAAAAACCGATGAATCTTGATCTGGGGCGGTTTTATCTCCGAATCGGATGGATATTTCGGGAGATGGAGCGTTCCGAAGATTCCAATGTTCAGATTGGCAAGGGACATCTAATTGATGCGGATAACCAATTTTCGCGAATCAAACGGTCGATTGCTGATGTCAGCGAATCAATTGCCGGATTCAAACAGTCAATTCAGACGCAATTCGATGATGAAACAATCTCTGCCGAATTAAAATCTTTACTTTATCAAGTTAAGGATAAGTATGATATCGAGCTGGCTTCATTCCTTGAAATGCTTTCTCTGCTTGACGGCAAAATTGAAGCGGTCGATTTAATCATCAAGGAGCATCGGGAATTAATGCTCGGCAATTCTGATGGCGAGATTTCGACGACTTTTCATAATTACAATTCCTTTTATGATTTTCTATGCCAACTGCGAAACCAGTGGGCGACTATTCCCAGAAATGAAAAGGAAGCTCTGACCTATGCCGTCGAACATTATGTTAAGGCTTTTGCCGATGGCAAGGCGATTGGAGCCGGAAATCAGCAGATCCAGGCATCATATCTTATTGCGGAATTGTCCCGAAGGATCGGGGAGAATGAACAGGCCAAAGAGTATTTCAATAAAACCATCAGGACCGGCCAGGAATTCGTTCATAAGCATAAACATGATAAGAGCCGGACGGCCTTGGCCAAGAAAATTCTTGAATTGGCGATTGAACAGGCTCGCGAAAATATTTCGGTATTGCAGGCGGGATAGGCAATGGTTGAAGTAAATGTGATAACCAAACCGGGTTTACCTCTTCAGGTTTGGGACAAGGTGGAAATAGTTATCGATCGCAATGATAATCAGGGCATCTATATTTCCCGGGTAGAAGAGATACACGAAGAATGGTTGATTACTTCCCGTCCCGATTTTGTCGGCGGCTCGCAATTATTAAACGATGATGAACAAGTTTATATTCAGTTCAATTTGCCGGATGCACTATATCGATTCAGCGCCCGGATCAAATCATTGGGTGCGGATCAAAATTATCGAGTTGTGCTAAGCAATTTTGGCCGATTGGAGCGAGTCCAACGGCGGGAATTTGTAAGAATTGATCTGCATCTTGAAATACGGTACTGCCCGATTAAGAAAGACAGCCAGAATAATCAAGCCGCGTCGTGGAATAATTCCATCACTAAAGATTTCTCCGCGGGAGGCATGCTTTTCCCGGTTGAAAATGAAATAAATAAAGGCGATTTGCTTTTAATCAGAGTCAAAGATTATGGCTCCGGCGATAGCGTTCTTCCACACTTATTGTTGGCAGAATGCCGCCGGGTTATCGAATCCGGGAATAAAAAATTAATTGGCGTTAAATTTATTGTCAAGGAGCACCTCTTTGACTATATATCAAAAGAAGAACTATCCGGCTTGCCACCGCAAATTGATCAATTTTCGCGCCTCCTGAGAAATAAAATGGTTTTCTTTATTTTTGAAGAACAAATTCGTCAACGCCAGAAAAATGTGATATAATTATGTCGAACCAACCAATCATAGAAAAAGAAGCAATCAATCGGGCCGATTTTATGGGCCGCGAACTGACCATTAAAAGCGAGCAGTTCCCGGGAAGAATCCTGACGACTAAAGTAGTCGGCATTTATGGAGATTGCCTGCTTATTGATCGTTCCGGTTCCGGCGGCCTTGTCAATGAATTAATTAATAACCAAAAAATTTCCGTGCAAGTCACATACCGGGGTGAGCCGGTTATATTTGAATCGAAAATAGTCTCGCCGATGAAAGGCCGGATGTATATTCCCATCAGCCAGCAGTTGATACCGAAAATTTTCCGAGCCTTTGAGAGATACAGTCTTATGCTCGATGTTCGTCTGGCTTATTTCAATAATACCGGAATCTCCACCACTCGTTTGAATCGTTTGAAATGGCTCGAAACAAAAACAAAAAATATCAGCGGCGGCGGCATTATGGTCAATCTTCCAGTCGACCTGACGAAGGACTTTTTCATGATTTTGCATCTGGGATGGGATCATCCGGATGTCCCCAAACTTCTTTTGGGACAGGTGCGCCATAGTCATCAGGCTGGAAATAAATTCGATGTGGGAATTGAGTTTGTTATCAAGGAAACTTATAGAAATAATCTTCCCGTTTCGCTTATCAGAAATTTGCCCGAAAAACTGTTTGAGTTTAGCGATGCTGGAAGGAAAAAAATGGATAATATCATAAAAGATGAAAAAATTGGAGCAAGAAATACAGGAGCATTAGTATGAGCGATCCCAGATTAAAAATCATTTCGGACGTTGAGGCGGGAGAGAATATTGTCTCCGTTAAGTCGCCTTTCAAAATTCAAAAAGAGCAGAAAAGACGCTTTATCCGTCTTGAAATTTCCGAACCGACAACTTATTCGGTTTTGAGAGACCATCTTGGAGGGTTCTTCCCTCAAGGCGACGGACCGGAATATCAGGGGGCAATCCTCAATATCTCGGCCGGTGGAGTTCTGCTTACCAGTCAGGACCCAATGGAAGAAGGGGCAATCGTCCTGATTAAAATGACCCTTCAGGATGTCGAACTGATTGATCGGATTATTGGCATCGTCAAGCGAGCTGAAGCCGATGAAAAAGACTGGCTGATAGGTATCGAGTTTATTTCAAAAGAAAATCTGTCCGACTATTTCAGTGATGCCGAATTCGATCTGCTTCCGGATAATATCGCTTCGTTTAATGAGCGGCTTAGAAGTGTATTGAACAAATACATCTATTTTAAAAGAGTGTCCGCGGAAAAATAAAACAGACAGGCTGTAGAATATGAAGACATTATTGGCGGTATTGATAATACTGGTTTGGCCCATTGGCGCTATTGGCGGCAATAATGGCATTGCCGTAAATATGAACATCCGGCAATGTTCCTGGGCGGATATCAATTTATCCGATCGTCTGGATATGTATCTGTCAACGGTGGATAATATCCCGATAAGAACCCACGAACAGATTTATAGCAGTTTTAACAATGCTTATCATACCTCAACCTTTGGCGAATTGTTGGCCACCGGTAAAGAGAACGGCGATAATTTTGTGGTCGATGTTGTTATTGATAAGATTGATCTGGAAAGGCGCAAAGTTACGATCTTTCCCCACGTCATCTTTCGGTACCGGGTCTATGCCATAGTGAGCGGGACCATAAGGATTATTGATGTCAACCATGAACGGCTTCTTAAAATGAAAAATATTGAGTTGGAATTTAAAACAAAAGACCGATGGCAGGTTGTCGACGACAATCAGGACGAACCGGAACTTCATATTTCGGCTGATAATAAACTGGTGATAATGAATGAGTTGGAAGATCTGCTGGCCACGGAACTTTATAATGAAATAAAACAATTGGCACGGGGAGTAGCAATTGAAAGTGAAGGATAACAGCGACGAAAAGGTTACCCGTTTTTGGACAAAAATCGGTTTGATGGCAGAGGTTACCTCAATCTTCCGAAACGTCCGACCCGATCGGGAAACCTATATAAACGCCCTGAAAATGATTCAGCAGGTCGTTCCTTTTGATTCGGCCGGTCTGTATCTTTTATATGCCAATCGACGGGATGTTGTCAATGTTGTCAACTGGGGCGAACCATTCGAACAAAGTGAACTTGATGAAATACAGCCCGATTTTCTCAACTGGATTAGACAGCAGACCGAACCGGTACGGTTGACCCGTCAATTAAAGGAAAATGAAAATAATTCCGGTGACCAAACCAGAACTCTGCTAACAGTGCCTCTGCTGGTTGAGGATCAGATGATCGGCGTAGTGGCCTATCTGTATAATAATTGTTCCACTGTTCGCGATAAAGACATCAAACTATTATCGATTATCGGGGATCAAATGGCTCTTTCGATTGAGCGCATGATACATTTAAAAAAACTGGAAAATTCAAATATCGCTCTCAAAGAAGCCCACAATCAGCTTCGAGAAATGCAAAGCGAACTTATTAAAGATGAAAGACTTATGGCTGTCAAGCAATTGGCGGTATCAATTAATCATGAAATAAACAATCCGCTCTCCGTCATAACCGGCAATGTCGAATATTTATTATATCTTAATAAATCTCTCGATGAAAAGGCTATTGCGCGATTGAAAGTCGTTTATACGGAATCACTGCGGATTGCCGAAATTAACCGAAAATTATTGGAAATACAAACATTGGTGTCAGAAAAATATTTAAACGATAGTTCTGAAATCGAAATGATTAACCTAGAAAAATCGACGGCAGGTGAGTGAAATGTTCGATATTGGCAATGCCATAGGATCACAGGTTATAATTGGTTATCTAAAATCGTTATTTGATTCGGCCCCGCTTGGCTTTTTTATTCTGAATTTCAATAATGGTGTTGAATACTACAATGCCGAAGCGGCTCGAATTTTCGGTTTGGAGCATAATTCGTCAATTCTAAACTATTCTCTTCATGATATCGAGTCGGCTCTTGATATTGGGCTTGGCGAAGCCGTTGGGACCGTGCGGGAGGGGAATATCTACCGGCGGAATGAACATCGGTGTACCAATCACAGGGGGCATTTTGAGGTTCTCAATATATTTTGTATGCCATACCGCCAGGATGATAACCGGATATCCGGTTTATTGGGAATGGTTCAAGACGTAACCGAATCTTATTATAAAAAATCGGAACTTGAAGAAGCGATTGATGAATTATCGATTATGTGGCAATTGTCCGAGTCGCTGTCTTCGACAACCGAGCTGGATAACGCCCTTAAAATTATTTTAACCGGAGTAACCGCCAATCAGGGATTGGGTTTTAATCGCGCTTTCCTGTTTTTGGTTGACGAAACCGGTAATAATCTTTATGGTACTACCGCGGTCGGACCGGGCAGTCCGGAAGAAGCCGGCCGGATTTGGTCGCAATTATCAAAGGAAACTAAAACCTTGAAGGAGCTTTTAAATAATTACAGCCAATCAGAAAATAATTCCAGCCCAACTTTGACATCGCAGATTAATGATTGGGTAATTCCGCTTGATGAACAGTCCTTTTTCAATAAGGCCATCAATGAACGCCAGGGATTCAATATCATTTACAATGAGACACTATCATCCGATTCCGTCAAAATATTAAAGCGGCTTGACTCGTATAATATTGCGGTGGCGCCTATTATTTGTAAAGATAAAGTTCTGGGTCTAATTGCGGCCGATAATAAAATAACCGGGCGGGCAATTAATGATTCCGAAGTTCAGCTTCTGCAAACCTTCGCCAATCACGCCGCCGTGGCTATTGAACGGTCGCGGCTATACGAGGATATTGTTGAGCATGTCCTGCAGTTGGAGGAGAAAAACAAGTTGATCGCCGATTCTCAGGAACAGATTGTCCGTATCGAAAAAATGTCAGTCATTGGAGAGCTGACCTCGTCTATCGCCCATGAACTTAGAAACCCGCTGACGATTATTGGCGGTTTCTCTAATTTAATGCTCTCTTCGGGCAAGAATGAGGCCAATAACGAATATCTTAATATAATTTTGTCGGAAGCCAAACGGGCCGAATCTGTTCTTAATCAGGTTCTAGATTTTTCGAGGGCCAGCCATGCCGAAAGCGGCGAACTTGATCTGGGCCAACTGGTTAAAAACACGGCTGAATTGTTTATGACGCGGCATAATAAGTATCGCAATCTTCCGGTATTAAAGCGGATCGACGAAAAACAGATTGTCTGGGGAAATCGGGATCAAATTCAGCACGCCATATACCAATTTATAGGTTTGACGGTTGATGAGATAATTGATGACTGCCACTCGATGGTTTCGCTAATAGACGATGGCCTGACCGTTATGCTGAAAATAGAATTTGATGGCGATGAAAAAATTCGCGGAGCGGTTCATCAGACCTTATCGCAGATCTTTAATAATTCATCGGGAACGCAAAAATTATCTATTATTGTGGCCGGTGAAACAATAAAATACCACGGAGGAAGTTTTGGTATTATGGGGGCTAAAGAACAAAAATTACCTTGTCTGTACGTCAGACTTCCAAAAATAAAAGGAATGACAGATGGCTAATATATTGGTCGTAGATGACGAAGTCCATATTCGTAAATTGTACGAGGAATTTTTCGGTCGTGATAATCATGCGGTCATGTCGGCGGCTACCGCTCAGGAGGCGTTCGATATTATGGCCGGGAATTCATTCGATTTGGTCATTCTTGATGTTGAATTAAAAAACGAGAGCGGCCTGCAAATTCTTAAAAATTTGAAAACCGAATACCCTGAAATTCCAGTTGTTCTCAATTCGGCCTATTCAATATATAAGTCTGATTTCGGAAGCTGGCTGGCCGATGCTTATGTTCTGAAATCTTCCGATCTGGAACCCCTGAAAGAAAAAATCGATGAATTAATAGGTATCTCATGCAAAAAAACAAAATAGACAAAAATAAAACTGACGCCAATTGGAGCCGCGAGATAGACCTGCTGACCGATCAGGTCAGAACTCTGGCCCTGAATCTGGCCGTCAGTCTGGCCCGGTCAAAAAATGAGATTAAGGAACTGACGATTCTGGAACCGGAGTTCACTAAACTGGTTAACGGTTCGGTCGAAGTGGTCAAGGAAGTTTCCGCCATTTTGAAAACATTTCGCAATGAAGAAAAAATGGTGTATGATCCGTCGAGTAATTCCGGCAAACTGGATCGAATTGAAAGTTCATTAAATGAGATTCATGATCTGAGCAAAAAAGTGCTTAACGCGATTAACACCATAAAGAAACAAAAAAAGCAAGTCGATAATTATAAATAGAAAACTATCCTAACATAATGGAGAATATTATGAAAGAACTGGATCTCGACAAAATTGAAAACCTGGCTATGGCAAGGGGGAGATCGTTCCGGGTTTTAATCGTCGATGACGAACCGCGGGTTCGCGATATTTTTAAGGAATTTTGCGAAATATCCAATTCGGTCGAGGTTGATATGGCTGAAAATGGAGCCGAGGCTGTCGAAAAAGTAAAAACCGAGGATTATGATCTGGTCACAATGGATCTGATTATGCCCGAAATGTCGGGTGTGGAAGCGGTCAAAAAAATTAAAGAGGTCAAGCCGTACCTGCCGGTCATTGTTATCACCGGCAATGCTACCCAGCGGTTGGTCACCAAAGTCGGATTGGAAGGTGCCAGTTCGCTTCTTTATAAGCCGGTTATGATGGAAAATTTCGTTGAGGAAGTGATTACAACTTTCGAAAAGGCCGCCCGTTAAATGTTATCGAATCAAAAGAGGGCAATCAGGATTCTGGTGATTGATCAGGAATCGGATATCAGAAAATCTGCGGAAACATTTCTTGGCAATGACGGATTTTGGGTGGAGTCGGCTTCAAATATCGAGTCCGCCCGCCGAATTCTTCAAAAAGAAACTCCGGATATTATCCTGATTGATTATGAATTGAATAGGCTGGGCGGCACATTCATTCAGAATCTAAGGATTGACTTTCCGGAAACCAAAATAGTTGTTCTTCTTTATGACTGCGATAAAAACAATGTCCGGGAAGCAATCGTTGCCGGGGCCGATGAATTTATACGCAAGCCGTTTAATTCTGCGGATTTGATGTTTATTATCGAGCGCCTTTCCCGCGGCACATTTCAGGCAAGCCGGAGCGAAATTACAACCGGCCCATAATCTCCTTTCAGTGGCAAATAAGATCAAAATATATTCTGATAGAAATAACTTGAAATTCTAATTATTTCCTGTATATTGCTTTTTCAAAAATTTAAGACGGAGAGGTGGCCGAGCGGCCGAAGGCAGCTGCCTGCTAAGCAGTTAACGGGGTGACTCGTTCCTGGGTTCGAATCCCAGCCTCTCCGCTTTTAGAGCCTCTTGGAGCGAAGCGACTTAGAGGGTCTTAAATCCCGAGGTTCTGCGAGGGATAAATCCTGTCGTAGACCCTGTCGAAGATACTGACGAAGGAAGGGAGCCTCTGCGAGGGATAAACCCTGTCGAAATAGATTAAGCATAGACATTTGAGCGTAACCGTAGTGACCTGCCACGGCGAACATGGGGAGGAGTGGTGTGGTGTTCGAGCGTTGTAAGGCCACCCTTAATATTCTAATTGCAATATGAGATGGAATGGGATATAATATTTGAAAAGGATTCTGGGGCAGACGAAGGCGTCTGCCGCCCACAAGATATTAGATTAATTTTGGAGGAAATATGAAAATTGTCAAGTCATTTATTCATTTATTGGCATTAGTTATTTGTTCTCTCTTATTTTCCTGCTCATCATCTTATTTGGTTCATCAGTCGGACAACTCCAGTATAAATGTACCAAAGACAAATATGAGTAGGTATTCATTTTCTGATAGTGTAATTTCTATATATTCTATAGCCGAATATATTCCGGTCTCGTTACCTATTATATACTTAGATTTCTGCGATTGTTTAGAGAAAGGATATTATATTGATTCGACTTCTCTAAAGCTATATAGCATTAATTTAACACTTAATAATTATGAGTCACTATATTTCCCTGGACTTTCGAGAAATCTACACAAATCAGATAAAATAAAAGATAGTCAATGTAAGAGCGTTTCCTTCAGTGAAAATTATGACTTTCCAGGTTATAATGTTTTTATTGATAGATGGCAATCGCTGATAGCCAAGAAATATGGTAGCAGGTTTAAATGTACGTTTGATTTAATGCGACCGGATTCAACTCTCTACAAAAATTATTCATTGTACTATTATAAGAAGATAAAAAATAACGCACCATATTTTGAAGCATCTGAGCCATTTGAATCTAAATTGGATTATTCTCTAAAATTGTATAAATTGAGTAATTTTTATGATGGAGATTCTTCATTATTCTCAAAATATAAAATTGAATTGAAATTCGATCAAATTAA
This sequence comes from Candidatus Zixiibacteriota bacterium, assembly GCA_043825815.1. Classification (GTDB taxonomy): domain Bacteria; phylum Zixibacteria; class MSB-5A5; order GN15; family PGXB01; genus JBDRRI01. The sequence goes on along the minus strand of JBDRRI010000193.1, from coordinate 312 downwards.
TCCAAAAGCGTTTAATGATAGTCTGAGCCAAATATTTATTGATTCATTGGCAATTATATATTTAAGTCTTAATGATACTGTATTTCAAGTGGTAAAATCGGATTATCATCAAAATGGGGAATCAATATTTAGTTATAGTGATCTATTAATACCAGAAGTAGAAGATATAATTCGAATTGACTTTGATATTAGAGTTTTAAATAGGAAGACGGGATTTAAGTATTATGGGGAAAGAATATCACAACCAATTTTAATAATCCCGCCAGATCATAATTGATATTTACATGCTATCTTCAGACTATTCGCCTAATG
>JBDRRI010000192.1:0-4543 GCA_043825815.1 Candidatus Zixiibacteriota bacterium | reverse complement strand
ATCTGATTTCGCTCGATCTGGTGATGCCCGAAAAATCGGGAGCGATGTTCCACCGCGAATTGACCAAAAATAAAGAATGGTCGAAAATACCGGTCATTATTGTAACCGGCCATGCCCGCGATGATCTCGGCAAGTCGGATCTGAAAGAACTGGCCATCTCGGGACCGGGAATCTATCTGGAAAAACCGGTTAAGCCGAATAACTATATCGCCGCCATTAAAAAGACTCTGAAAATGGATACGACGGAGGAAGAGCGGGAGATCGCCGAAATGGTCGAGATGCAAAATGATCTGAAAAACATCATTGACTCCGCCGATCCGGAAACTCTGAAAAAACTTCAGGAGTTGTTGAAAAAGAAAAAATAATTTTACCAAGGAGATAGATATGTCTAATGCAAAAAAGATATTAATAGTCGATGATGAGCCGGATCTGGTCAAATGGCTGTCCTTTTTCTTCAAAGAAAACGGATACGATACGATCTCGGCCAATGACGGCTCAGAGGGGATAAAAAAGGCGGAGAACGAGCATCCCGACCTGATTACGCTCGATATCACGATGCCATCCGAATCCGGGGTGAAGATGTACCGCAAATTGAAAGAATCAGAAAAAATGGCCAAGATTCCGGTAATAATGCTGACGGGAGTTTCCGCGGAATTTGAGAATTTTATATCTTCCCGGAAACAGGTTCCGCCCCCGACGGCATATTTTGAAAAGCCGGTCAACAAAGAAGAACTGCTGAGCAAAGTCAAAGAGTTGATCGGATAAGAAGCGAATCGGTTAAGAATGAGGTATGAGCCATGATTATTGCGATACCCTCGAAGAATAATAAAATATTCCCGCAGTTTGGGCGGGCCAAAGAATTTACAGTTATAGAGGTCGACACCGAAAAAAAGAGCATAATCAAAACAGAATTGTTGACCAACGACAAACATGATCATGGCTTTCCTCATTGGCTGTTTGAAAACAATATCGACACGCTGATAATAAGCAAGATTGGTGAACATGCGCTGGGCAAGTTGAACGAAATTAAAATCGGCTATATTACCGGCGCTCCGGCCAAATGTACCCCCGAAGAATTGGTTGCGCTTTATCTGAATGGTGAACTGGTGACCGGAAATCCAATCTGCAAAAACTCAAAGCATCGTAATCCGAAGAAAACTGTAAAACTTCAAAAACTTGATTGATATGCGGCCATCAATTCATTTTCCACAAACTCGATATACTGAATTTTCCCGGACCGGTAAAATATAAACCCAAAAATACAATCATAAATTCGAGGGCATGCGAGGCGCCGCTTATCCCCGCTCGCTCGGAACCGGCGGGCATATTCAAATGAGTTATGGCCGCGACCATCATGGTAAAGACTAATAACAGCGCGGCGGGACGAAAAAAGAGGCCGAGAATAATAAGCAGTGATGCAAAGAACTCGGAAAACATCGCCATAAAACCCCAGAATACCGGAAGAAAATCGATTCCAAAACTCGGCATCTGGCCGCCCAATTTTGTCCACATCTCCGGTCCGGCGGTCAATTTGCCGTAACCGTGCAGGGTCATCATGCTTAAACCAATTCCGAGCCGAATTACTAAAAGCCCCCAATCGGGATAAAGATTTTTGATTGAAAAAAGCAATTTCAAAATCATAAAACAGACTCCATATTAAATGTAATTAATACGGCGCAATGGAGTTAGGTCATTGGATATAATTCGTTATCCCCTTCATCGCAAAGCTTGGACATTTGAATAATTCCGTGTAAGGTCATTATTTTTAATAAGTTACAGCGAATTGGCTTTGTTTTGCATATTTTACATTTTTTCATTGTACCTCTTTTGTAGTAAATTTGTAATTTCAGGGGCCGGGTTTCTTCGATCGCTATCGTGGCGGTCGGAACACCGACTGATATGGTTGAATCCGAAGTTTTGTGAAATTTCCTTATAATTCATAATCGTTAAACGGGTTACGGCAAATTGGCATTGTTTTCTTATATTTTACTTTTTTTAAGCTACCTCTTTTGGCGCAAAATTGTAATTCTGCCCGGATATATTTATTGTCTGTCATAATATATGAGGCCGGCAAATTAATATCAAAATGGTACGGAAATTGTAATTGGGAGCAACCGTAGGGGTCTATGGCATAGACCCGATGTTGTTTAACGGTCCTATAGCAAATAATGGATTTGTTAAATTTTCATCGTTTTTTATTGTTTAAGTAATTTACTGCTTCTGCCGAAGAGTCAAATGCCATTAAATTTAAAATCTTGCAGAATTCCATCAATCTTTTGGTTAGTTGCTCATCTTCGTATCTTAGCCAATTCAAACCATGAGGAGCCCATGGAATTTTGGTTTCACTAGGTGTAATTTTCGGATTGGTGAGTCCATCTATTACAATTCCTTTGGGATCAGTCCAAAAAGCGCCGAAAACAATCCCTAAGGCACCGGCTTCTTTGGATCTTGTTATTACTTCTTGAAATTCCTTTTCACTAACAATATCAGGTAACATTGGTCGCAAATTGATTAAAATGGGGATACCTTTATCAGACAAGATTCTTACGGATTGAAGTCTTCTTTCAGGAGTAGGTGCTTTCGGTTCAAGTTTACTATAAGAGCCTATGCTTGTCAATGTTATCAATCCACTAAGATTGTATCCTTCTTCCAGTTTAATTCGTCTCAATAAAGCTAGCCTTCTTGCTGTCTCTTCTGAAATATAAGCTTTTGTAGAAAATCCAATATTAATTGGAAGCCATGTTAATCGAGTTATAATGTCAAGGCCTAGTTTTGGATTAATAAAAGGGTCATTATCGTAGCCAATTTGCGCAGTTAAAACCTCTTTAGATTCACTACATAATTTACTAAGCATTTCATAAGTCCTTTGAGGATTTGGTTCCCCAAAATAAACATCATGTCTTTTCGTATAACAATAATTGCATTCATATTTGCACCGACCACCTATGGGGACTAAGACCCTATTCTTTTCCGGTCTTAGCCTATCAGGAATAATTGATCCCACCTCTCTAATTGCCGATATTGCATTCATTCGAGTGTGCGGAAAGATGTCTTCAATTTCATCAAGATCGTGCATATCATACCAATTAATATTGCCTTCATTTAAATCCGGAACGATTTTTCTTTCCAATGCCTTACAAAAATAAACTAAATTAACATGAATATGTGGACTCTCTCCTTCTTCCTCAATCAATTCATATTGGACAAACCTTGGCGGTGGAATCTGCCATACAAAGTTGGGTTCATAGTAAAATGTTTCATCGGCAATAATATCAATTTCCCAACCCGATTCCTCTAATACTTCTCGTTTGACTGCGGATAAAATGTCCTCTTTTAGAGAAATGTGTCCTCCTAATGGTAATACCTTTTTTAAATCTGCATGGTTTATTAAACAGACTTTGTCATTTCTTACCAAATATGCGGATACTACAAATTCCTTTGAATATTCCTTAGAATTTACTTTCGTAAAATCATCAAACGTATTTGCCGCAAAAATTACATCATTCATAAAATCTTACATTTCCTTTATCTGTTGTAAGTTCAAGCCGGGGTAGCCCAACCGCTTGCAGAGAGCTTACTTCCATAATGATTTTTCATATTATTTTCGATTTTGGTACTCATATATCATATAATAGATAGTATTATGACATTTGTCAATATTTTTTTGAGGCAGATGAATTTTGTCGAAACCTCGCTCATCCGCAAGGCGTATTCGCGACCCTTCGGGCAAGGGATTTCGATCTGCTTCTACTACTTCTACTTCATAATTCAGGATCTTCGACGGGGTCTACGAAGCGACCTAAAGGCAAGGACCATTCAATGGCGTTGTTTCGCGCTACTTGTACTTATTTCAATTTTGTTTTTAGAATGACAATATTTTTAAGGCTGTCGGTCGGGAAGGAATGAGTTTGATTGTCAAATGCACCCAACTGACTGTTGGCGATATAATAGAAATTATCATCAACGAATGTGCCGGTGGTGGGGTCGCTAAAGATATCGTTATTCATTTCAACTATTTCAAGATTGGTCACAGAATCAAGATTGTTATTGAGATAGCAACGAACAAGACGATTGGGTCTGATGACGTTTTGAATGGCCAGAAGACTGTTATTATAAAAATATAACCCGTCGATGCCGTATAACGAAACTCCACTCGAAATTGATAAGGGTGTTACAGATTTATCGGCCAGATTGACTTTATAAATACCATCGGCGTAATCGGCCACCAATAGCGATTTTTCATCGGCAGACAGGGCAATGCCATTGGTCGAAACAAAATTACCTCGTTCCGAAAAAAGTTCCAGAGAATCTTTGTTATGGTCGATAATGAACAGCTCTCCGGTGCGGCTGTCGGTGATATAGACGGTACCTTTGGAATCGACGACCAGATCATTAAATTCATGCTCTTCTCCCTCGGGAGAGGCGTACTTTTTAATAAATTCGCCGGATAATTTATATTTATGCACGGCGGCTTTGGGAGTTTCATCGGGATCATAACCTTCCATACTTTCCGAAGTGGAACTACAAACCCAGAGGACCTGAT
>JBDRRI010000191.1:0-2593 GCA_043825815.1 Candidatus Zixiibacteriota bacterium | reverse complement strand
GGGGGGTTCGTTTCTATTAATTGATTTAAAAACCTTTTTAAATGAATTTAAGGCGTTGCTTAGCTTCTTTTTATGACGGAAAGAAGTAATAATCAATTTATCAGTCAGGTCGGGCAGGTTTGATTGTATCTTTTTGATGATTATATTTAAAAGTGCTTTATAGCCAGATTTCGTAAGGCACGAGAGATAGACTATCATATTTTCAGAAAATATCTTGGGAGGGATAGATTCCTTAACTTTTTCTAATGCCACTTTATCGATTTTATTTAGCACAAGAAGGATCGGTATTTCATTAGTAAATTCAGCGGCATCACGGACAAACTCTTTTTTCCATGACCGGCGGCTGATATCAACTATCCAAATAATCATATCTGAGTTTTTAATCAGATTGCGGGTGGAAATCTGCCCGACTTTTTCAATTCTATCTGCCTTTTCACGAAGTCCGGCCGTATCGCTGATTTGGACCGGGAATCCTTCGAGATTAATCCATTCCTCGAGATAGTCGCGGGTCGTTCCGGGAATCGGGGTGACAATGGCTCGATCCTGATTTAGAAAAAGATTAAAAAGTGATGATTTTCCGGCATTAGGTCGTCCGGCAATAACGATTTTATACCCCTCCTTTATAATCTTACCGCCTTTATATGAATATACTAACTCCTTGATATCATTTATAATAACGGTAAGAGAATTAATAAGAGCCTGTTTCTGGGCTGGCTCTATTTCTTCTTCGGGATAGTCGATTGATGCTTCCATTTCAGCCATTAGACCGATTGAACCGGTTCTTATAGAATCGATTTTTTCTGATAATTTTCCGAGAAGATTATCGCGGGCTGAATTATAGGAATACTCGGTTTTTGAGGCAATCAGATCAGCAACCGCTTCAGCTTTGGCCAAGTCTATTCGTCCGTTTAGAAAGGCTCGCCGGGTAAACTCGCCCGGTTCAGCGGGTCGAGCGCCGAGGGAATAAATCTTATTGAGAATTTTCTCCAGAATTATCCGTCCGCCGTGGCAAAATATCTCGGCCTGTTTTTGGCCGGTATATGATTTACCTTCGGGCTGAAGTACAATGGTAACTTCATCGATTATCTCTGAATTTCGGCCTATTATATGGCCAAAGTACATGTGAAACAGTTTAAATCGATCGATAGAACTATCGCCAGGAACAAATATATTTTTCAGAATCTTATGGGAAATATATCCAGAAATTCGGATAGCGCCAAGGCCGCCCTCACCGGGCGGCGTTATTATGGCAGAAATAGTATCGCTGTTCAGGTCAGTAGAATTTTTTTTTTCATTGGACTATGCCGTTTTAATTTCCGGATTTTTTTTGGATTTATTGAACATCAATTGTTCAATCCAGGAAAATAGAGAAAACATCATCCAATATAGAACCAGCCCGGCGGATGCATTATAGAAAAAGAAGCCGAGCATGAGCGGGAAGATATAGGTCAGAGCTTTGTTTTTCGGATCGGTCATGGCCATTTTCTGTTGGACAAACATAAGGATGACCATTAGAACGACCAGAATCATATAAGGATCGGTGAAAGTCAAAGCTCCGCGGGAAAGATCGTCCCACCAGAGCATAAATGGCGCCTGGCGAAGGAGAATAGTGGAGCGGAAAACGGAGAACATGGCAAAGAATAGTGGCATTTGCGGAAGCATCGGCAAACATCCAGAGATCGGATTAACTCCATGCTCCTTGTAAAGTTTCATCATTTCTTTATTGAGCGCCTGCGGATTGTTTTTATGTTTTTCTTTCAGCTCGGTCATTTTCGGCTGAATTTCTTTCATGGCGGCCATAGACTGCACCGATTTACGACTGAGCGGCCAGGTAACCAGTTTAACCAAGAAAGCGAATATAATAATAACAAATCCATAATTAGGAATTATGTTATACATCGCTGGAAGCAGGTAAAGGATTGGTTTGGCGAAGATGCCAATGATCCATCCGACGTATGGTGTGGTTCCGATATCAAGGAGGTCGACCACATTATTGCTATAATTTTTTAGTATATCATAATCAAGCGGCCCGGCGAAAACCGTAAAGCTGTCGACAATGGTTTCTCCAAAAGACGGGTCCATAATCAGGCCAATGGCCAGTTCCCGCGACGTGAGCGATTTTCCGTTAATATTGACATTATTTTTTAAGCCGCTGGCTTTGGCTCCGGTGGCATCGCCCGATCTGGGTATAAGCATCGAAGCAAAATATTTGGAGCGCGAGGCAATCCAGTTAGTCTGGCCATCCTGACTGATGGCGAATTTATTATTATCATAATCGTCAAATTTAACACGGACATCGGTCATCATCGCCATTGCCCACATTGAATTATAATCATCCTCGATATTCAATTCAGTCGGAGCCAGTTTATTGTTCCATTCGAGAGCATATTTTTTGTCGATTCCCATGGCGTTAGGATTGTTAATCTCGATTTTGAGGTCATATTCGTATTTATCAGCAAAAAAGCGATAACTCTTGATAATGGTGCCACCTGATGGGTCTGTGTAACCGTATGAAATGTCTACACTTCCATTGGTTAAAATATAGTTCTTCTGAGGGTTAGTCGGGGTAAAAACATAGTTATTGCCACTCTTG
>JBDRRI010000190.1:0-2086 GCA_043825815.1 Candidatus Zixiibacteriota bacterium | reverse complement strand
GTCAGTTCCGATAGACGCTATTGGGTCCGGCAGTCTGTATATTTTGGCCCTCATTTTCTCACTGAATAAACCCCTCTTGGAATTGGAAAGATTGTTGACAATTAATAGAGGCTATTGTATATTATTGATATTGAAAGGGATAAATTATCCACAAAGAATGTTATCATGGAATTCTCGGATAATTTACTTAAGCGAAAGTTCTAGTTTCTCGATCAATCATCCGCTTTATACATGTAAGAAGCGCGGAACACATCACTAATTTTCTTATCTTCAATCCGCCAATACTCGAAAATTTCCAATTGGAGGAGGTTAGATGTTTAGATATTTAACTTTTATTATCACATTTACTGTGATAATAAGCGTGTCTGCGCTTGCAGATTTCAATCATAGCGATCCGCTATTTAAAAATCGTATTATCGGCAATTCTGCCGAAATCCTGCTTATGTGGCCCGGCGCACAAGCCAGCGATTCTTGTAGCGCCCGTGTTTATGACGGCCATAATTTAAATCCATCAAACCGGATAGTATATCACGGGTTGGAACCTTATAAAAATTACAAGATGCTTGATGCCTCAACTGGTGATTATAACGGCGACGGCAAAGATGACATTGTTATGGCATATTTTGGCTATGCCAACAATGACGGTTGGGGCCGCTGGATAAGGATTGTTATCCCTGAAATGACTGGATATTCAATGCAGGCGACGAATCATTACTATGAGTATGATTGCTGCATGTACGAAATGGATGACATTGCATTTGAACAGTTGAATATCCGCCTTATTTCGGGTAATTTTGATGATGATGCCAACGATGAATTTGTTCTGGCCATATGGGATTACGGAACTTATACCGGTCTTGGTGGCGATATAGATATCCATTTATATAATGCCGACAATCTAAACGACCCGGTTCTGACAACATCGATTCTAGCCGATTTCTTGGATCCAACCCTAAAAGATGCCGCCAAATTTGATCTGGCGGCGGGAGATTTTAACGGCGACGGTGTGGATGAGATACTCCTGGCAGGCGGATATAAAATACAGAATACGCAATTTGGAGTTTTCGCCCGAATTATTCAGAGCGATTATGAAAATGATCAACTTGTACTAAAAGCGAGAAAAGACAGCCTTTATTATCACTATGAAGGGTCTACTGCAAACAGCGAAGGTGATTATGTTGAGCGAATAGCCATTGCGACCGGTGATTTTAATGGAGACCGGCGGGATGAAGCTGTTGTAACTATGCAACACCGTAATGGAGACTGGGAAGATTTTACGCCATATTGGCCAAACGGATGGGATTATCGAAGTTATTTATCATTTTTTATAGCACCTATCAGTGTCAATATCGACTTAAATACGATCAATTTCAATCCAGACAACCGAATACAATATTCATCAGGTGAAATAAAACACCTTATAGATCAATCCGGACCAAGAACATATGATGTCTCCGGTTTTGCACTATCGGTGGCAACAGGAGATTTGAATCTTGACGGTCGAGAAGAAGTAGTCTGGGCTGTTTATAATAGAGTCCGGGTATTTGAACTGAACAACGCACTGGAACTGGCAGAATTGACCCAGTACAACAGAACTGTGAAATGGTATGATGCAAGTGTCCATACTGTGGCCGTCGCTGACGTAAATGTCAATCCTGACGAAGAGAAGTGGAAGCCGGAAATTGTCATGTTCGATTGGTCGGCTTCAGGTTATTCTAATCTTCAACTACTGAGTCCGCAAATTGATCAGTACAATAATATCTATGGTTTGACAAAACTGGTAAATATTGGCAACGAATTTCCATTTGATCTTAATCCGGTGGCTCTTGCAGTTGGCGATTTTGACGGCGACGCAATCAGGTTGGGTGCCCCTCATTATACAACGGCAACAAGCTATACTCAACCAACTGTAATTATTAATCCTCCTCCGGTTCATTACGATATATTAGATGATACTCTGGATGTAAACCAATGCTATGGCGGTGAAACATGCCCGTTCATGTCAGTCTATGAGACTGAAGTATCACAGACATCGGAAATTCTGACAACTGTTAATGCTGACTGGGGGTTAAGTGTAGGATTTGGG
>JBDRRI010000189.1:0-4934 GCA_043825815.1 Candidatus Zixiibacteriota bacterium | reverse complement strand
CGTATATCTGCTGGGCGAACATGCCAAAGGAGAAATCTTATCGGTTGCTTTTGCCGGCGATGGACAGCATCAGGATACCGGGGCCAAGGTAATACATGTTGCTCCCAATACAACCTCAAGGATAACTTCCAAATCAATTTCAAAAGCAGGCGGAAGAGCTTCATATCGCGGTATGGTCAAAATTTATGAAGGTGCCAAAGGCAGTAATGCTTCGGTCGAATGCGACGCTTTATTGATCGATAATGCCTCCCGATCTGACACCTATCCAACAATGGAAATTGATGCCGACGAAGTTATTGTCGAACACGAGGCCAGGGTCAGTAAAGTCGCCGAAGAACAACTCTTTTATTTAACCAGCCGGGGCTTATCAGAAAGCGAAGCCCGTTTATTGATTGTCAATGGATTTATTGAACCGTTTACCAAGGAATTGCCAATGGAATATGCGGTTGAATTGAATCGTTTAATTGAATTGGAGATGGAAGGATCGGTGGGATAAAATGAGCAAAGCTGTTATAAATGAAAAGCCGATCGAATTTCGGCAAATCGCCAAAAAAGAGCCGAAGTGGTTTTATAATATCAGAAAAAACGGTTGGGGCCGGTACAATGAAACAGGTCTGCCAGAACGAGTTATTCATTTATGGAAATATACCGACCCGAAAAACTTTGTCTTGGCTAATCCAACCGACCTGATTGATTATAGCCAGGCTATTGATTGGATTCCGAATAGCGGTCAAATATCTTTGAAGCCGGAATTCGCTGGATTTAGTTTTAATCGTTCCGATGCTAAAACATTGTCAATTATTGATCCTATTTTGACCGAGGATGGAGTTATTTTTGAAAGTCTGAATTCTGCCGCCATAAAATATGAAAATATTGTTGGAAATTATTTAGGAAAATTAATTGGTTCCGATTTTGGCAAATTCGAATCGTTGAATCTCGCTCTTTGGAATACGGGACTGTTTCTGTACGTTCCCGATAACGTAGTAATTGACCGCCCTATCAGGCTTCAAAGGCATCCGGTCAGCCCAGGAACGTATCACAGGTTACTGGCAATTATCGGCAATAATTCTGAAGTGACAATTATTGATGATTATTCCGGCGAATGTCGGGACGCGGAATCTAATAGTAATAGTGTTATTGAGATTTTTGCGGGGCAATCAAGTAATATAAAATATGTAAACAGCCAGCGTCAGGATAATTCTTGTAAAAGCTTTGTCACCCAGCGAGTACTCTTGGGAAAAGATGCTCACGCATATTCAGTTTTCATCGGATTGGGAAGTAGTCTTTCCAAAGTGAATGCCGGGTCCATTCTGAATGGACGGGGGGCGGAAAGCCATCTTTACGGAATGGTCTTCGGAAATGGCAATCAACATACTGATTATCATACCGAACATATCCATAAAGCATCGGATACCTATTCCAACATCGATTTTAAAATTGCTTTGAAAGATAAAGCCAATTCGGCCTACACGGGCATAATACGTATTGAAGAAGATGCAAGCAATTGCCAAGCCTATCAAGAGAATCGAAATTTACTTTTAAATGACGGCCCGCGCGCCGAATCGATTCCGGAATTGGAAATTCTAAATGAAGAAGTCCAGTGCAGCCATGGAGCGACGGTTGGGCAAATTGATCCAGAGATGCTATTTTATCTGAAGAGTCGAGGTCTAAATCACAATGAGGCGGTTAAGGCAATAATTAACGGTTTTGTGGAACCGACCATGCAACAACTGCCAGACGATTTAAAGGCAATCGTGCAATCATCGGTCGACACAAAACTTCTGGGAAAGGCTTATGAATAAAACTTATGTAAAAATTTGTCCTGTGAACGATTTAGAAGAAAATCAGACTAAGGCTTTTGAAATTGGCGATTATAATATTTTGCTCGCCAAACATAATGGAGACGTATATGCTTTTGAAAATAATTGCACTCATGAAAATCTTCCGTTAGGCGAGCAGAAGATAATTCAAAGGGAGATCCAATGTCCTCGCCATGGTGCCCGGTTTGATATTAAAACCGGTCGGGCGGTTCAATTTCCGGCCGTGGTGAATATTAAAATATTCGAAAGTAAAATCGAAGACGATAATGTTTTGGTAGCCCTTTAAAGGATAGACTATGAAAACAATAAATAAAGATATAATCGGACCGGATACGATTAAGGATGCTATACATCCGGTAAGATTTAGTCCGAATTGCATAAAAGGCGACTTTCCGATTTTATCTCGCAAAATAAATGGTAAACGCCTGGTTTATTTGGACAGCGCCGCCACAACTCAGAAACCACGGGTAGTAATAGAAGCAATTTCGGATTATTACCATAATCATAATGCTAATGTACATCGGGGCCTTCATACGTTGGCCGAGGAGGCCACAACTGCCTATGAGGCAACTCGTGATAAGATTGCAACATTCATTGGCGGTGTGAAGAGAGAAGAAATAATCTATACACGTAATACCACCGATTCAATAAATCTGGTCGCCCAATCATGGGGATATGCCAATATTAAAAAAGGCGATCGTATTGTCATCTCTCAGATGGAACATCATGCCAACCTGGTCCCCTGGATCGTTATGGCTAAAAACACCGGCGCCGAACTTGTGTATATACCAATTGATTCGAGAGGATATTTAAATTTAGACAAAATCGAAAATATTATAGATAAAAATACAAAAATCGTCGCCATAACGCAAATGTCCAATGTCTTGGGCACGATTAATCCGGTGGAGCAGATTATTGAGCTGGCCCATAAACAAAATGCCATTGTACTGATTGATGGGGCTCAATCCGCTCCGCATATGCCAATTGACGTAAAAAATATGTCGGCTGATTTCTATGCTTTTTCCGCCCATAAAATGCTCGGACCGACTGGTATCGGCGTTTTATATGGCAAAGAGGAACTTCTAAATCAAATGGAGCCGGTGATTTATGGCGGTGAAATGATAAGCGAAGTTCGCTATGATTATGCCGATTGGACTGATCTCCCTCATAAATTTGAAGCGGGAACTCCCCATATCGCAGGGGCGGTGGGATTTGGTACCGCCTTAGACTATCTATCCAATATTGGAATGGAAAATATCAGGAAACATGAATTAGAACTGACCGCCTATGCTCTAAATCGTATGCAGGAATTTAATTCGATTAAAATATTTGGTCCGATAAATGCCGAAGATAGGGGCGGTGCTATTTCGTTCATTGAGAATAAAATACATCCGCATGATCTGGCTCAATTTCTTGATTCACAGGGCATAGCTGTCCGAGCCGGCCATCATTGCGCACAGCCGTTAACCAGACTTCTGGGTGTTTCATCGACAACACGCGCCAGTTTTTATATCTACAATACCCAAGAAGATATTGACATTTTTATTGAAGCTTTAAAAGAAGCCCGGAGGTACTTTCTAAATGTCTGAACAAATTGATGAAATGTATCGCGATATAATAATGGAGCATTACCGTTTTCCCCGCGGCCACAAAGATATTTCCGATTTTGATATTATAAACGAAGGCCAAAATCCGACCTGTGGCGATGAGATTGAACTTAAATTGAAAATGAATAAGGATAAAATCAGCGGGATATCAATTGACTGCGCCGGGTGTGCCATCTCGACTGCGTCCGGTTCAATGCTGGCGGAAGTTGTCGAGGGTAAAACCCTTGAAGAAGCCAAACGAATAGCCAAAATTGTCAAGGCGCTTCTTAAGGGAGAAAAAATCGAAGAGAACATGGAACTCGGCGATTTGGAAGCATTAAAAGGGGTTAAGAAATTCCCGGTGAGAATTAAGTGTGCCTTGTTGTCCTGGACAACCTTGATAGACGCTATCGAAAAACATGGCACACAACGGAAAAAGAAGATGTCAACAACGGAAAATTAAATGTTTAGTAAACTAAGAGAATATTTCTCTGCAATATTTTATCATAATACTGGCACCATTATACATGAAGGCAATTAGCGCGGAAAAGGAATTCGCAATGCAGAAGAGTACTATCCAACTTCAGGAATATAAATACACAAATCATCTTATAGATGAAAGTTCACCATACCTGCTTCAACATGCCCATAATCCGGTGGATTGGTACCCCTGGTCAGATGAGGCCATTAATAAGGCACTAAAAGAGAATAAACCCATTTTTCTTTCAATTGGATATAGTGCCTGCCATTGGTGCCATGTTATGGAAGAGGAATCGTTCAAGAATGATGAGATCGCGGCGATTTTAAATAATCACTTTATATCAATCAAGGTTGACCGCGAACAACGACCCGATTTGGATCAAATATATATGTCGGCAACAATGGCTATAAACGGATCCGGCGGCTGGCCTATGTCTGTTTTTTTAACTCCCGATCTAAAGCCATTTTTTGCCGGAACCTATTTCCCTCCCAATGACAGCTATGGCCGTCCCGGATTTAAGAAAGTAATCACTCAAATTTCCGAGGCTTTTAAGGAAGATCGTGTAAATATTGACAACTATGCCGAGGCTCTTCAAGGTTCTCTTAAAAATGCGTATAGTCCTCAAAGTGTAACGGGCGAAATCGATATGGAAATTGTAAACTTGGCCACCAATCAATTAATGGCCAGCTATGATTCTCAAAATGGTGGATTTGGCGGGGCTCCCAAATTCCCACATGCTTCGGATCTATCATTTCTTCTTGGAATATATGCGCAAAACAAAGACAGTAATATTCTAAAGGCGGTCTCTTATACCTTGGATGCCATGGCCAATGGCGGCATTTATGATCAAATCGGCGGCGGCTTTCATCGCTACGCAACCGATGAAAAATGGCTTATCCCTCACTTTGAGAAAATGCTTTATGATAACGGAACTCTGGCGTTGACATATGGCCAGGCGTATCAATTAACCAAAAATGAAAAATATAAATTAATTGTCGAAGAAACTCTTGATTTCATATTAAGAGAAATGCAAGACAAAAGCGGAGG
>JBDRRI010000188.1:0-2702 GCA_043825815.1 Candidatus Zixiibacteriota bacterium | reverse complement strand
GGCAATTGCAATTCTGATTGTCATTTTGTTATCGTCGATAAGAATCCGATTCAAATTTGACGAAAATGAAAAATATTTAAATATTTCTTTTATGATGATTGGATTCGGAATTGATTTCACAACGATGACGACGCGCCTGCTTGTATTTAATAAATTTGGATTAAAAGTTTCTCCGATAATTATCAATCCGCCCAAAAGAATCATGCAAAAAAGTATCAAGAAAAGATTTAAATTATCGGATTTTGATTTTGGCTATCTCAAACATCTGAAATTTTTTATCGGTAAAATTGAAATCGAAAACCTTCTTATAAATATTCACGGCGGTATTCTGGATCCGTTCAACACCGGCCGTATTTATGGTTATTACTGGGCGATCAAGGGATTCTTCCCGAAACTGATGTCGCATATAAATTTTTCGCCATCGTTTTTGACAACCAAAACAAAAGTCGACGGTTATGGAGCAATTGGTATAAAATTATACTATATAGTTGTCTTATTTATAAAGCTAATGGCCGATATTATTAGTAAGAAGAAGAAACAGAAAGTGGTTATAAATAAACAAGGAGTCAATTATGCCTGATGAAAACAAAGTCACCGAAATATTAAGCAGCATTGTCGGCGAGCTTAAAGATATCGCCAATTCCCAGACAGTTATCGGCCAGCCGATTACGGTCGGCGATAAAACGGTCATTCCGGTCGTTAAAATTTCAGTCGGTTTCGGAGCCGGCGGAGGACAGGGCGACGCCGGCGAGAAGGGCGGCGGATTCGGCGGGGGCGGCGGCGGCGGCGCCAAAATCGAGCCGAGTGCCTTTATTATTATCGACGGTGACCATATTTCTATGTTGCCGGCCAAGCCGGGTAAACTGGATGCACTGGTTGAGGCTGTTCCCGGGCTATTCGGCAAATTACGGGATATGAAAGATAAAATGAAAAAAGAAAAATCGGCCGACAAGCCGCCGGAGTCATCATCGGAATCGACCCCGCAAAGTGATATGAATAATTAGAAAGTATAAATATACTTTTCCCAAAAACCGCCATATAAAATGGCGGTTTTTTTTTGCTATCTGCCTATCTAAAGAATAACCCCATTATTCCGATTTCAAGTTTAACCCCCTAATGAAAGGATTCAGGTATGCCAACCCCAATTTGTCAGGCATGCGGATGTAAAATGCGAACGAGATCGGATTACCCTCGCGGAAATTTCTCCAGCGAATTCTGTGTTAAATGTCTTGACCCTAAAGGAAATATCAAGTCGAAAGAGATAATCAGGATCAATATGATTCGTTGCCGCGTTAATGAACTCGGCATGGATCAGGAAGAAGCGGTGGAGGTTGTTGACAATCTGATGAAAAGCCTTCCCTTCTGGAGGAAAAAAGCGGTTGAATCAATATAGAGTTTTCCGTAAATAATCGAAGAGTCAGTCATAATGACCGCAAAATGCCTTTTTTTATTTGAATAATAACATTATTAAGCAGTATATTTCCAAGGAATTTAAATTCGGGAGAATTCATGCAATATTGGGAAATCGTAAAAAAATCATTTAAAAATGCCTGGGATTATAAGTTTCTTTGGTTATTCGGTTATTTTGTCGCGGCCGCCGATAATGGCGGGTCGGTTTACAACTGGACAGATATAATGGACAGTCAAAAATTTATGGAGCGTAACACGCGTATTTCCGATGCGCTTCAGGCTCTGCCGTTTGATATAAATCCCTATCTTATCGGTTATCTATTCGTCCTGTTATTATGCATCGGTGTCATATTCTGGTTGTTTTCCGTATTCTCAGAAGGGGGCCTCATTTATGGAATTGCCAAGAAAGAACAAAATCTAACGACCGGATTTATGGAATGCTGGAGCGAATCGCTCAATAAATTTTTCCGTTTGTTTGGAATTACAGCCGTGGCTACAATCATCACCATTGCAATTGTATTATTTATGGCCCTCGCTATCATTCCATCGTTTTTCATATCGGTCGGGCTTGGAATAGTCCTGGTGTTTTTCGGTCTTATCGTACTAATACCGATTCTAATTGCGATTGTTTGTATTCAAGGCTGGGCGATTCGTTATGCCGTACTATATAATACCAATTGGTTTGATTCAATCGGCCGGGGATGGAGTCTATTCGCGGGAAATTTCGGACCTACTCTGGGAATCGCATTTTCTTCGATGCTGTCGCAGATTGTTGTTAATATAGCCTTAGTTTTTGGTATAATCTTAATTGCGATTCCTTTTATAATTCTCGGTATAATTAATTTATGGATGGGGATTATTCCCGGAGTCATAACGTTTTTAATAATTGCGACAATTTTTTCCTGCTATATTGGGACATTTTCCAGTTCAGTCTGGACTATCGGTTTTATGCGATTGACCGGCTATGCAGAACCGCCCGCTCAATAAAATATACATCAAATATTCTTTTTTCTTGACAAAAGAGACAAAAACAGTATAGTTTAGGTTAAAGAGAGATTAACTTGACATACAAAGCATGAGAACTACATTAGAACGACTTGCCATTGCCATTTTAATAGTTATATTTTCCGGTAGCCTTTGGGCCGGTATTATTGAGGTTCCCAAAGATGCCGAGACCATTCAAATCGGTTTGAATATTGCCTCCGATAACGACACTCTTCTGGTCGAACCCGGATTTTATGTAGAGAATCTTAATTATCTGGGCAAAGATGTGGTTATCCTTGCCTTCGGAG
>JBDRRI010000187.1:0-2756 GCA_043825815.1 Candidatus Zixiibacteriota bacterium | reverse complement strand
TATCACTTGCATTCTTTCCGGTTTGGCGGGGTCTTTCGGATTCATTTCAAATATAGTAAAAATCAATCGATTATTTTCCGAATCAAAATTGACCTGATCAAAATCAATATGCCCGGCTACCTGGACGGTATGTTTGGATTTTAATGCCTCAGCAAAGGAGACGTAGGTTACCGTAGTATTTATAAAAGCGGTAGCGCCCCAGGCTATAAAAACAATAATTATTATGCCGCCAATAATATATTTTGCATTCATTTCTTTTCTTCTAACCTTTTTACTTTTCTGTCCAGTCCAAATATAAAGGCAAAAATACCCAGCCAAATAATTAATACGGCTAACATGACTATTAAATTTGCGCTCATTATCATAATCCTCGTTTATTCCTTTTAACTTAACCGATGGATTCTAACCGACAATTTATATATCCAAAGAAAAAGCATGGTAAAGGCAAGCAAAGACCCGAAAAAAACAGGGTACACGGTTGGACCCATTGTTAATTTACCGCCTGAATCGACAACCGAATCCGATGGATGCTGGGAAAATACTGAATATATCCGCGGTAAAACAAAAATCAGAAAGATGGCCGACACCGCAAAAATAATTGACATAACCGACGATAAATTTGCCCTAACCTCCGGATTCGGAAGAGCCGACCGGAGGGCAAAATAGGCACCATAAATCAGTAACAAAATAAATATGGAGACTTCGCGGATCTCCGACCAGTTCCAAAATTCGCCCCAGGTCATTTTGGCGAATAGAGAGCCGGTTATCGTGGCCAATATGGCAAACATAAGGCCGAGTTTGTTGGCATTGACCGCCCGGATATCATAATCCATATCTTTCGTTTTAAGGAACATAATGGCATTAATCATGGAAATTATGAAAGCGAGCGAAGCGACCCATGACTGAGGAACATGGAAATAGAATATTCGATAAACTTCCGCACTTCCCAATGAATTATTTGGATTCATCGGGGTCGGAAGCGTAAAGGCGGCGATAATAACCGCCGACATCAGCACCAATATTAATATTTTCCACCACATATTCAAGTCAGCTTATATTACGTATTAATTTTTTCATATAGTAATTAAATATATGACAAAATCAACCTTTTTTCAATTATCATTGTCTCCAGACAAAATCAAAGAGCATCACCGACACGGTTGTCATAACCACATCGTAGGCAATTAGTAACTGAATGGCCGATGAAATGTTGCCCCATGAGCCGCCATCAATGGCGGTTTTAGTAATGCTGATTACCGCAATAAGTAGCGGCATCAGAATCGGAAATGATAAAACCGTAAAAAGCGCTCCCTTTATGGTTGCTTTGGAAACAATCGCCGCAATAATCGTTGTCGCTCCCGAAAGGCCGATAATCCCCAACACCAAACCGACCATAAAAACAAGCCAGTTGGCCGGAGTGATATGCAATAAGATAATAAAGAGGGGGACGATAATTACAGTTAAGACGGATAATAAAAGCAGGTTGAATATCAGTTTCCCGAAAAAGACTATCAAACCGTCAGTTGACAATTTCAGAATCATAGCGGTACCGGATTCTTCTTCTTTAATGAATGCCTGAGCCAAGCCGGACATGGCCGCAAAAAAGAGAATTATCCAAAAAAGGGCTGCGGCCAAATCAGGCGTTAACTGCAATAGACCCAGCGACATTGATATGACCGTCAAAGTCACCAAAGCGAACATAACAACGGCGTTAACGGCGTATCTTGTACGGAACTCTGATACAATATCTTTGCGTGTTACAGCTAATACTTTAGCTGACCAGCTGACAGACTTGCCCGGCAAGAGAGTACTCCTCTTTTTCATTGGTCGCGATAATTATTATGGCGCGAGAACGATATTCCTCGATAACATGAGAGACAATTTTTTTACCATCTGAGTCGAGATTAGCCGTTGGCTCATCGAGAATCATAATTTCCGGTTCACGAATTAGTGAAACTGCGTATTTCAATCTCTGTTTCATGCCAGTGGAATAGGCCGATACAAAATCATCTCCGCGTCCCGACAGGCCGACTTTAGTTAAAAGAGTTTTAATTTTATCATTGGACAACCTTATTCCGTCGATTTTGGCAAAAAATGATAAATTTTCCGAACCGGATAAGGAATCATATAATGAGTAGTAGGGTGCAACCAATGATAGTTTCCGCCGGAATGCTTCAAAGTTCAGAGGTTTATTGTTTTCAGAGTAAATTACTTTGCCTTTAGTCGGATATGATAATCCTAATAGCAGAGAAAGCATGGTTGTTTTTCCTGAACCGTTGGGTCCGATTATGGCAATGGAATCGCCTTTAACAATTGAGAAATTTATATTTTCGAATATCTTTCTACGGCCGAAAGATTTGCACAGATTGTCAACTTCAAGATTCAGCATCAATAATGATAATTCCTTATTCTGTTAAAACATACAATAATAATCATATTTTGGCAATGTCAAGGAGATTAATATAATACAGACTGAATTTATATATAATTCACGAGCAAATCAAAATATAATCTATATAGATAAATAACTGCGATGGCCAGCGTTATTCCCGCCCGGATTAATTTATAAAGAAGCTTATCTTTAAACTCTTCAATTGGGCGATCTCTGAATAATTTATAAAACCGAACGACATAAAGGTAAAATGAGGTGATCATTAATATTATGGAAAGTGTCATTGTAAAGCGTATCCCGAATTCGAAATTTATTATATAGGAGCCGCACAGGGCAGTCAGATAGGAAAAATAATGTTTGCCGG
>JBDRRI010000186.1:0-13767 GCA_043825815.1 Candidatus Zixiibacteriota bacterium | reverse complement strand
TGCCATGTTTTATTATTGCTATTTAACAGCCTGAGTCGAAACCCCCGCGGTGTCGACATTTGTTTATTTATCAATTTTAATATCTTTGCACCTATTATTCATATAATAGATAGTATTATGACGATTGTCAATTTGTTTTGGGGCAGATGAATATTGTCGAAACCTCGCTCTTCGCCCTTCCTGCGTCAGGGTCTACGAGCGACCTAAAGGCAGGGGGTTTGACCTACTTTAAAAGACTTCATTTGTTTTTTTGTCGAAACCACAAGGGATTTCAACTACGAATAGACCCGGAGTTTGACCCAACAAAATTGGCAGGATCTCTTTCGCAATGCTAAAGACCTTCGGCAGGGATCCTGCCCTACCAATATCTCACATTCTCATATTTCCGCTTGATTTTTGGGGAACATTAATTTTATTATGGGGCTTGCTATTAGGGGCGATTCTTATTATTATCGTCTCTGAAGTTTGTTTATCAATGGGCCAGTAGCTCAGCTGGGAGAGCACCACGTTCGCAACGTGGGGGTCGGCGGTTCGATCCCGCTCTGGTCCATTAAAATTGAATTTAACCTTTGTAAAGGTGTGCTAGATGGGGAGTTAGCGGTGCCCTGTAACCCGGAATCCGCTATACCGGGATCGAATTCCCGCCGGAGGCTTTATCCGATTGGAATGTGGAAAGAGCAAGTGGCGTTGATGATTGGGTCCCGTACAATATCAGCCAACCGGACCCCGCCAGGACCGGAAGGTAGCAACGTCAGGTGATGCTTGATATGTGTTGCGGGGCGGCCTGATTGGAGCCGGCTACTCTGGAAGCTTTCAACCGGAGGGTCGATGGTGGGTGCGCACCATAAATAATTCTATGTCGTATCAGGTTTTAGCAAGAAAATATCGACCTCAGCAGTTCGATGATGTAATCGCTCAGGAACACGTCACCCGAACGCTGAAAAATGCGATAAAAAACGAACGGCTGTCATCGGGATACCTTTTCACCGGCCCGCGCGGGACGGGTAAGACGACGACAGCGCGTCTTCTGGCCAAAGCGGTCAATTGCGCCGAGGGTCCGACGCCGACGCCATGCGACAAATGCGACTCCTGCAAGGAGATAATTTCCGGTTCGGCGCTTGATGTTCTTGAAATCGACGCGGCCTCGAATACCGGGGTCGACGATATGCGGACGTTGAGGGAAAATGTCCGGTATATGCCGACGACAGGGAAGAAGCGAATTTATATTATCGATGAGGTTCATCGGCTGTCCGGTTCGGCGTTTGATGCGCTTCTGAAGACGCTCGAGGAACCACCGGATCATGTGCTGTTTATTTTTGCGACGACGGAGCCGCATAAGGTGCCGGAGACGATCCGTTCGCGGACGCAGAGGTATGATTTCCGCCGGGTGGCGGTGGCAGATTTAAGCAGTCATTTGAAGAAAATTGCGGAGACAGAAAAGATTGCAATAGATGATGAGGCTCTGTTTGTTCTGGCGCGGAAAGCGGACGGTTCGGTTCGCGACGCGATGTCGCTTCTCGATCAGATGTCGGCGTTTGCATCGGAGGGAATCACCGGGCGGGCGGTAGTCGAGGCGCTGGGGTTAATTGATCGGCAGTTTTTCTTCGAATATATCAAAGCGATTGCGGCTAAGGATTGCGCGGAATCGTTAGAGCAGATTAAACGTTTGGTTGATTCCGGGATAGAGCTGAGCGAGTTTGTTTCCGGTCTGGCGGGGCATTTTCGGACTTTGTTAATTCTTAAAAATGCCAAAGAACCGGAACGGTTATTGGAGTTATCCGAGTCGGAAATGGAATCTTTCCGGGAGCAGGTCAATTATTTCTCCAACGGCGATATCCTTCGGCTGATAAAAATGATAACCAATCTCAGTTTCGATATCAAGAGCGGATTGGATCAGCGGCTGTTATTGGAGACAGCGACGGTACGAATGGCCTGCATGGAAGCGACGGTGCTGTTTGAGGATGTGCTGGCGCATATATCGGGCGGGGTTGAGGTTGCGGTCAATGAGAGTGGCGATGAGGAGAAGGATCTGTTTGGCGGGACAACGGTCAAGGCGGAGATTCCTGCGGCGGTTGTAAAAGAGGCGGAGCCGACCGGTTATGCCGGGGGGCGAATCAACCTTCCAATGGTGCAAACGAGCTGGATGAAGTTTGTCGATTATTTGAAAAACAAGAACCGAATGCTGGCGGCTTTACTGGGGATGGCGGAGATCCGGGATGTTAAAGAGAATGTAATCACGGCGGTGTTTCCGACTAACGGGACCAATAAGCAGATTGTTGAGAAAAAGGAATATAAAGAGGTTATCGTAACGCATCTCAGCGAATTTTATAAAGTAAATTTGAAAATCAATTTTGAAATAGACGCGAACAAGAAAGCGAATCCGGCCGAGGAAAAAAAAACGGTAACGGAGATGATTGACGCCGATAAGATATTGGCGGAGGATGAGCGGTTGCGGAGTCTTATTGAGAAATTTGACGGGGAATTAATTGGTAAAAAAGAAGTCGATGAATAATAGAAGGAGATATTACCATGGGTAAAGGGCAACTTGGCAATATGATGAAGCAGATTCAGCAGATGCAGGCTAAAATGGAAGAGATGCAAGAGCAGTTGGAAAACGAAACGGTTGAGGGTACGTCCGGCGGCGGGATGGTTAAGGTCGTGGCTAATGGCAAGCAGGATATTCTTGAGGTCGTGATTGATCCCGAGGTGGTTAATCCCGAAGATGTTGAGATGCTACAGGATCTGATATTGGCGGCGGTCAATCAGGCCCGTCAAAAAGCGGCGGAACTTCAGAATGAACGGATGTCTTCTCTGACCGGCGGATTGAATATTCCGGGAATGAATTTACCATTTTAGGAGACCATGTTTAAATCATCATCAGCGGTTGAGAATCTGATAAACAATCTGGCTCGTCTGCCGGGAGTGGGCCGCAAGTCGGCCGGACGGCTGGCTTTTCATATATTGAAATCGAGCAAGGAGGAGGTGGCGGAGCTGGCCGAGGCGTTATTGGATGTAAAAGAGAAGGTCGGCTTTTGTTCGGTCTGTTTCAATATTTCCGAAAGCGATCCATGTTATGTTTGCACCGATGTTAAGCGTCGAATCGATATTATCTGCGTGGTGGAGGAGGCTTCGGATCTGATCGCGCTTGAAAAGGCGGAGGGGCTCAATGTTCAGTATCATGTTTTGGGTGGGCGGATTTCGCCGCTGGAGGGGATTGCTCCGGATGATCTTAAAATCAAGGAACTGCTGGGCCGGGTAAATAATGATGTCAAAGAGATTATTATTGCCACCAATCCGAATGTTGAGGGAGAGGCGACGGCCTTGTACCTGGCGCGGCTTATCAAGCCGCTGGGGGTCAAGATTTCCCGGATTGCCCGCGGATTGCCGGTTGGCTCGGATTTGGAATATGCCGACGGAATGACGATTACCAAAGCGATCGATGGCCGGGTGGAGATGTAAGATTCAATGAGCAAGGCTTTTTCATATAACCGGAATCTTTTTGGCAGTTATCCGAGTATTTTTGTTTTTGTCCTGTCGGCGATATCTATCGCGGCAGTTTTTTTCGTACCAAAGATAATGATGCGGAACTGGGGATTTAACTCGGTTTATTATATTTCGGATATTTTTTATTATGTCTGGATTTTGGTGGGAATCGGCGCGATTGCCATTTTGATGATTACACCCCGCGAACATTTTATCGCCGAGTATCTGAAGGATTATTACTGGGGCGGGAAAAAGGGAATTGGCCGAATCGGCACTCTTGTTCTGTTTTTAATTTTGTTCGTTATCTTCCGAATGGAAACCCATTATTATGGCAATGGCTTATTGAATGTCGCTAACCTGGTTCAAAGATCGCAGCCGATTATGGAATGGTACAATTTCGGTGGGGTTCTAATACCTTATCTGCTTTTTTTGCTTTTAAAAGTTTTCGGGATAAATGAGCTTTCAGCCGGATTGTGGTCATTTCAGATTCTTTCATATTTGTCGGGAATGATATTTCTGTACTATTCATTTAAGGTTTCGGAGTTGATTTCCGAGGATTATAACGAGCGGCTGGGTATCTTTTTTATGATACTCTTGTCCGGTTGCACTTTGTTTTTCTTTGGGACGGTTGAAATAGTTTCGCTATTGCTGGCGCTGATGATGCTGTTTTTTTATTATCTTCTTGTGTTTGCGAAAACCGGTAATCGCCGTTTTTTGATTTATCTCTTAATAATATTTGCCATAGGTCTTTTTATAAATCTGCAATTTATTACAATAATACCGGCTCTGGCCTATCTTACTCTTAAGAAGATTATCAAGCGCCGGCCAATTGCTTCGTATGCCAGTAATTTGACAGCTTCAATTTTGATAGTTTCAGCTGCGCTGATAGTTTATATCAAATCAATGGGCGATATTTTTCTGGAAAATTTAATATTATTTTTTACCGGAAAACCGCCGGAGGTTAATTACGGATTGTTCAGCGGCGCGCATCTGGCGGATATTTTTAATTTGGCATATTTGTTTATTCCGGCATTTTTAATTTTGTTATTAATTATCATTCTTACTTTTAAATATCTTAAAAGTGACATGGTGTATGCCACATTAGGTTATATAACAATACCGCAGATTATTTTTTTATTCATAATTGATCCCAAAAACGGCATGGCCCGCGAACTGGGCAGTTATGCCTTTTTATTATCGGGTCTACTTCTTTGGGGAATCTATGCTATCTACAAAGGATGGGAGTTTCTTCATTTAACCAAAGAAACGGTGATGGCTCTGGCCCCGGCCTCTTTGGTCGTTCTTTTCCCGATGATTTATGTCCATCTGGCTCCGGAAGCATCATTCAATTATCTTGATAAATATTTGAGTTATGATGAAACCAAATATGAATCGGCTATTTATGCTATGCGCGATTACTATAATGTCGTCGGCGATATTGACCGGTCGATCCAGGTTGAGCAATCGCTTAACAGCAAGGCTCCGGGCGCGCTGGAGTCGCAACTGGTCAATGATCTTTATGCGCGCGATAAGGTCAATGAATCATTTGAATACGTTCTCCGATTGACGGAGAGAAATCCATACAATGCCAACTACCGTATGCAGAAGGCTAATTTGCTGAAGTATTTCGGAAAAATAAGCGAGGCGGAGAAGGAATATTTTACAGCCTTGAAATTAGATCCTTACAATGCCGAAACCCAACATTTTCTTTCAGAATTGTATCGGGAGACGAAACAGGACGCCAAATGTTTTATGGTATTAGAGGATTTTTTAAAAAAGAATCCGAATAATGAAATTCTATTGGTAGATTTAACCGGCTATTATTTCCGGGCCCGCAAATACGACAAGATAGATTCTCTTACGGCGATTCTGGAGAGCATCAATCCCGACGAACCTTATATCTATATGTATCGGGGACTGGCGGCCGAGGGAAGACGGCAGAAAAAAGAAGCGATGCGGCTGTATGAGAAATTTGTAACACTCGGAACAAGACTTCCGGAAATCACGATTATCCGCAAACGAATCAATGATATTTATCTGGAATTGAAAGATGCCGAAAAAAATCAGGCTTCCCCGGATAGTGCAAACGGGAATTAAATTGTATTGTCAATTAGACTAAATTCAAGATAGTCTATTCTATTATTTGCAGTTTAATATTGTCAAAATCATAATCATCCAGAAGTACTCTATCGAAATATGCTTTGACTATCTGTTTGTCAGAATCATAATATCCAGAAGGTTGGCCCGAATTATCAATATATTTGCCAATGATTTTATTGAGGGCATAATCATAAAGGCCGATTTCATTTTTATCAATCATAATTCCATAGCGATATCCATCATTGACGCTGTCCGGGCCAAAATGCAGTTTATATAAAGATGACGTTTTTCCGATTAAGATAGTATCCCGGGCCAGCAAAATAGCGGCATAGGGCCGGAGACTGTCCGGCTTGAAGGCCACGTCTATCATATTTTTCGAATAGCCCAGATTCAGGTAATTATTTTCGATAAGGATTTTGTCCGCTTTTTCCGCCCCGGGATAAATTCCACCCGACGGTTTTGAATTTTTTAGATGATTTTTATAATCGCTGGTGATTGATATCCAATCTTTTTCCAAGGCGGCGCAGATTTGGTCCTTTATTGTGTCTGGCACGAACATATCTATCTGATTAAATTCGGTTGAGAGGGAATTGTACAGGGCAAAAAACCGATCATTCCCGAGTTGTTTATAAATATATTCGACAAAACTGGCTGAGGCCGGGATATATAAGTCTTTGAGGCCCTCCGGTGATCGCGGGTTGTACATAAGTATTGAATCCATTTCCAGCAGGTCATAATTCATGATATAATTGCCGAAATCCAGAATTACGCCTGAGGTTCTCTGCCATTGACCGCCCATGACCGCGGCTAATCCATCCCGCATAAAGGGAACGGTTACCGGTTTAAGATTCTGCAATCTGTAATTTATCAGGAGTTTTGAGATATTGAAATAATCGGCCGGAATGGAAGTCATTATGGCATCGGTAGCCTGATCATAAACGCCGATCTCGCGTTTCCCCGATAATATTTCGACCTCGATTTCCGAGGCGCTATAATAGTAAAAGATTTTTTCTTTTTCCAGGTTTAGCCGCAGATCCTCGGTCAGACCAAGGCGCATACACATTTGATAAACAAATTTATCCAGGGCGTTGGTCACTATTGGGTTGATTTGATCGCCGAGGCTGGGGTTGATAAAGAATTTAAAATATTTCGAATCAAGCGTAATACATCCGCGCGTATAATAATTTATGGGCAGGATGAGCCAGAAGAACTTATCTTTTTTTTCAGTATAATAAAAATGAGTCAATTTTTCGGGGCCGAGATTTATCAACTGTTGCCATCGGATGACACCGGATTCCAGTTCGCTATTCGAAATCAAACTATTATTAAGAGCGTCTTTTATTTTGGGGTATTGTTGAATTATAGGCGCATTGAAGTCCTGTTTTATGGGGATATTTTCATATTTAATTCCGAGTCTGTTGACCGGCGTTAAGGCCGACGGTTCCCAGAATCCGTTGGCAGATTCATAGTTTCCGGACTGAATCAGATCGAAATAGTACAATACGATTTCTCGAGATTGCTGTATATCGACCGTCTGCCCGGAGGCCGTTATAGATATCAAGACTGACGAACAGCAAATAAGAATCATTTTCCTAACAAAAGATAACATATAAGCCTCCGAAGAAATAATACTATTCAATCCTCATATATTATATTTTTATACCCCAAAAGTCCATATCAGAACAAAAAAAAGCCCGGCCAAAGCCGGGCTTTTGACTAATAAAATTTAGAAATTGATGCTGGCTGAGAATCGATGCACGGAATTAAGCCGTCCAAAATCCATCCAGGCATAATCAAGGGTAAGGTCGGTTCCGCCGGTCAGATTGGTTTTTAGACCGCCACCGAGCGAAAGCCCTTCTTCTTCGTAATTTAGTTTATAACCGGCTCTGAGAAAATATTTTCCCTGCCAGTCATATTCGGCTCCCAGGGCGCCTTGTTGAACATTGTCATTAGGGTGCTTGGCTTCCATGGCTAAAATAAGTTTGGAAGCATCGCCAAATAAGAAATCATAGGCAACACCGACCCGGAAGGTCAGCGGAATATCATACGGATTGGTATTAATATTGGCGCTGTACGGGTCAAAATTACTGTTGTTTTCTTCTTCGGAGGTCGGATCGGGGACACCAGGGTCGTATCCAACGGTAAGGTCGGGTCCATCAAATGACATTTCCGGCCCCATATTGGATATGTTCATACCCAGGCGGAGCGAGCGAAATCCGGTATAAAGCATGGTTCCGAAGTCAAAGGCGAACCCGTTGGCAGTTTCCCGGTAAATCTTTTCGCCAATAAACTTAACGCTGGCGCCAAATGAGAAATTGGCTGTCAGGTCCTTGGCATAACTGACCTGAAAGGCATAGGAAGAGGCGGTATAGGTATCGCCGGTTCCATCCGGTTCATCATAGGTTGTTATTTCCTGCTCTCCCATTGATAGCATGGTGGCGGATACACCCAAAACGCCGAAATCTTCAAAGCGCCGCGCGAAGGCGATATAGTTCAGATTGACATCGAGCAGATAATTGACATAGGTAAAGGCCATTTCATTGTTCTCGATACCGGTTAATCCGGCCGGGTTCCAATACATGGCATAGATATCATCAGATAAGGCGACACTGGCTTCCCCGAGACTATTGTATCGGGCGCCTACGCCAATCTTAAGAAATTGAGCACCGGCTGTTCCCACTTTGGAAAAATCATCGGCCTGAACCGAAGAAATCAGCAGAACCGCCGCGACTGTGAGTATGATAATTTTATTCATTTCATTCTCCTACATAATCACGGCAAAACGTCCGGTACGATTGCCATATTCCGATTCGACATGATAGAAATATATGCCGGATGCTATCGCCAGACCGTCTTTAGAGAGCATATTCCATTCATATGTCCCCGCGGTGTTGACCGATGTTGTTCCGTCATGATTTATAGTATTAACCAAATCTCCTCCGAGCGTATAAATTCTAATTGTACATTGGTCGGGAAGATTAATAAATTGGAGTTTTCTTTGATATTTATTGGTTTCCCATTGAGCGTGTCCCAGATACGGATCCGGAGCCACTTTGATATTTTTCATCTCCGCGCGGGCATCGCTTGCGTCAACCCCATCGGTGCGGAAAGTGAAAACATCATCGGCGCCATTCAAGGGAGCGCCTTCAAGAGTGAAGACATCACCGGTGGCATAAGCGGTATTACTCACATCGAATCCGAAGATCCATGAATAATCCTGGGGCCATACCCAGGGATATGGATTGCCATCGTCATACGGGTAATCAACGATTATAATAAAATCTCCGGCATCGACTTCCCAAATATTATTTTCATCCTGATCATATATTTCGGCATTAACCTGATATCCTCTGGTCGTATTCCAGACTTCGAAGGGAACCGTTATAGGATCGAAAGTAAACCATGAAAAAGCGATTGAGCCGGTGGCTGTAAAGCGTATTTCATAATCTGACCTAAAGTGAATATCGCCTCCGATAACATCGTCGAAAACCTCCGGTGTAGCACCGAAGAAATAAGTTAAATCTAAAGTTGTATCGCCGGCAGTTGCAAAACCGGTTTGCTCGGCCGTTAACGGTTCGTAAACGACATCATTCTGGACGACAACCCGGATGCCCTCGGCAACTTCATATATATTGGGGTCGCCTGAGGTGCGGGACTGGTTTTCGAGAACCCAGGTTGTATCATTGAATTCCTCATCGATTCGGATGAGATTCCAATATGTGGCATAATCATCTTCGGTAAAAACGACATTGTATTCATCGTCCATTGTCTGAAAACGATCCATGACAATTGGATAAATCACGCCGAATGAGGTGTCGGCTCCGCTGATAGTCGTATGTTCTACCGTTGAAATGGCTTCGTAGAACCCGGCCTGGTCAGATCGGGGCTTTGTCCGGACAACATTGACATCATTGTCCGGATGGCCGAATCCATTCTGGAGAGCATCGATAGGCACCGACGTATCACCGGCATCAAAAGAAACCAGGCAATACCAGTATTCGACGCCGTTAATCAGATTACTATCGACAAACGAATGCTGGATTGGATCCCCGGCGGTATTGACATTATTTTCGAAAATCGGAACGTAATCATATTCGAGGCAATCGTTATCGGTTTTCCAGTTTTTTTCGCCCCAGGTGTAACCCTGATTGACCGAGCGGTATAGTTTATAGCCTTTAAAATCCTGGTCACCGGTAAGAGGATCAATATCGGTTTCGGAGGTGTCGTTCCACATTAAATAGACTTTATTGTCAGCGGCGTAGGATCGAAGAGTAGGAGTCTGAGGAGGTTGCGGGCCGACAAAATTATTGTCATATAGTGTCTGGGCCGTGGAAGCATTGGCATAAAAATCTTCTTCGTTTTCTCCAGCTATCAAAGCAAAGACGACGCGGACCGTTTTTCCGGCGGTCAGGTCGATACCGCGGGTGCATTGCAGGTAATACTGATCGGTCGGCGGTAAAGACGCATCGAACTGTCCGGTGTTGATTAATTCGTAGCGGCCGGGATCATTATCGGGAAGAAGCTCCCACTGGCCGGTCCGGAAAGAGGTCATACCGATATCATCGGGCGTTTCCAGATATTTGGTGCCCATAATCCCGGTTTTGGCTTTCCAGCCTTCATCATAGCCATCTTCATCGTAGGTCCAGGCGAGATTTTCAAGGCTGTCGAAGGCGACCATGTCGCCCAGCCGACCGTTTTCACCAAGGTCGTTAAGACCTCCGATATCGAAATCGCAGTAGACTGCAAAAACGAAATTAGAATAATCGACGGCGGATGTATTGGTAATTTCCATAATGACAAAGATGATATCTTCATTATAGCAATAATTCCACTGGCACATGTTATGCGACACCTGCAGTCCCAATCCGGGCGAAACATTGGCGTCATCGAAGCGGTAATAAGACTGTTGCAGGCCGGTCGGTCCGCCGGGATAAAAGGTGGAATCCTGAGTATTAAACAGGTAGTTGTAAATCCACTCGCTACTATCGGCGTTATAGACGCGCCAACCGTAGGCCGGATTTCCCAGACCCAGGCCGACGGTATCGGTCGGGTCGTAATTAAACCGAGTAGTATCGGTCGATAACCTGATATTCAGCGGATCATCAAGTTGAAGCGATGGGATCGGCCGAAAATCATCGTCGGTATTCGACACGATCGTATCGCCGTCGGGAGTAATGGCTCCCATCCAGTATTTAATTTCGGCGAGATAATCATGGCCGGAATTGCGGGGCCATTCGCCGGAAGGATTGATTCCGTACGGGTCTCCAATAATACCCCAATTTTCCACATTGACGGCAATATTGCCTTTATTATGAACAATATTATCAATGTCAGTATATGGGGGTGTTTCAATTTTGGCCGCACTTGCGAAAGAATTCAAAGGCAGTAAAACTGCCAAAATCAATCCCGTCATCCAAATAAGTATTGTTTTATTTACCTTCATCGTAAACCTCTTTAGAAATTGAATTCTACTCCCAGCCGGATAGTACGGGGGGCTGAATAGTTTTGCGGATCTTTAGCATATAATGTATATAGTCTTTGAACGTCTTCGGCGGTATACGGACCCTCGCCATCAGGATCAAAAGCCTCGCGCGGGCCCAGATCATCGGGTTCACCGGTATTGCCGTAAACGTTAATAATATTTTTTCTATTGAATAGATTTTCAATTTCACAGAAGAATGAGAAGAACATATTATTTTGAAGGAACCAATCTTTATTGAAGCGTATATCAAAAGAATATGTCGGGGGCATTCTTCCATCATTCACATTATACTCCAGATTGTTGCCTTTATCACCGGTTATAGTATAAGGTAAACCGGAGCCATAGCGACCGGCGAAGTTAAGACCCCAGGCGCCGGGAATATTAATGCCAAAAAGATCGCCTTTCCAGTCTCTCGGAACCCTATAATCGAGCGAAAATGTCAGGGTGTGCCGCTGGTCGTAGGCGAGAGGGTATTCTTTAACGGGGACAACACTGTCAGTTGTAGAACCGATATAGTTGTAATAGGCATCATACGGCGAAGAAGTATTTCCTTTGGCAATCAAGTAGCTATAATTGAGCAGGCCTGAGAAGTATCCTCGCGCCACCTTTTCAATGGTCAGATCAAGTCCCTTGGCCGAACCGTAATCGTCATTGGTAAATTTGGTAACAATGGCGTAGGAGCTAACCTGGTCATCTTCCTCGTCGAATATCTGCCTGGTAGACACCAGATTTTTAATATCTTTATAAAATACAGTCGCATCGATTCGGATATCCTCGGTCAACATATGATTAATGCCCAATTCATAGGCAATTGTTTTTTCGGGGGTTAGATCGGGATTTCCGATTAATGGTAAACCGGTTGTAATATCGGCATCCAGATTTTGATACATATAGGTAAAGGCGGGAGTCTGGAAGAAGTATCCGTAGTTAAACCTGATAACCGTATTAGATGAGATAGGATGTGAAAAACCGAGCCGAGGCGAAATTTGCGATTTTGATTTGGATTCGATTTCGGGCTCGGTATCGGTGTGAAAAACATCCGGGAAATAGTCAACCTGGGAGTGCAAATAATCCCATCTGAGTCCGGCATTTATAATAAGATCATTAAATTCGATTTTATCCTGAGCATATATCGTCGCATAAACCGGAGTATTGATATATTTTTCTCCATACGGCTGGACATTATAGAACTGTTTGTCATCCCAGAAAAGTCGATATTTACGATATTCCGAACCAAAGCGAAGCTGGTGGTGTTTGTTGATCTGCGAGGTGAAAGTGGATATAAATGAGTTATAAGTAGTCGATCTTTTATTGTAATAGGGTTCGAAATCTTCACCGGACGTATAACCGGTATTAAAATATTCTTCAGACAATTGCATATTATCGTCGTCAATTGTACCATTATATACGCCGTTGGAATCGACCGAATATCCCGGCCATTGATCCCAATAAGTGTCAAACAGTTCATCGGGCGCAACTTTTCTTTGGGTATAAAAATGATTTACGGCAAAACTCCAGACCGATTTGGTATTTAGGTTATAATTGCCCTGAAAGCCATAGAGTTGGGATTTGTTCCGAAACATCCCCAAACCATCAAGATTAAAATCATAGGAATAACCATTAACATTGGTATGATTATAAACTTCGCCTTTATCATGCGAAAAGCTTCCCAAGGCCGCAATTTTCAAATTGGGAGTTGGTTGGAAACTGAATTTCGCAGTTTGAGAATAAATCCGATGAGCGTTATGCGGGAGCGACCCATCATCTACAATAAGTTCACCGGCCGTAAAAAATGAGGCCCGTTTGCCTAAATAATGAGGCAAAGGTCCTGACAGCACAAATCCCATACCATTATTATTATTTCGGGTAAGTTTGCCCCAATCACCCGAATTTACGTCATATTGGTGAGTGGCACCGTCATATATTTTAATTTTTCCGCGAAAGGAGTTTGTTCCTTCTTTAGTCACGGCATTAACGACACCGGAAAGGGCTTCACCGTATTCGGCGGGGAAACCACCCGAGGTCATATTGATTTCTTCCAAGGCTTCCGGAATAATGTTAATTCCGAGATTGCCGGTAAACGGATCCTGCACCGAAAACCCATCATAGAAATATGAAATGGTTCCGGCCCGACCGCCTCGAAGATGCAGGCGATTGTCGTTACCGACGACGGTTCCGGCCATATTGGAAAGAATACTGGCGGCGGTAATGGCATTGGGCATATTCATAATGCGATCGGATGTCATCGTGGCGCGAGAGGCCGTCATATCTTTTTGGATCGGCTGACGTTCGGCATAGACTTTAAGCTTGCGTTCGAGAGGAAGTTCGACCTGAGAAACCTCGAAATCGACCGGGGTGGTTAAGTCAAGAAGAACTCGAACATTCTCTTTTTCAATTTGCTGAAATCCAATAATGGATACGGCAATGTTATATGTTCCGGCGGGAAGATTGATAATGAAGTACTCACCGTCAATATCAGTCTCAGTGATAATATCCGTTCCCAGAACTCTGATCGTGGCACCAGGTATCGGATCGCCGGTTTTTTCATCCTCGACGACGCCGGCAATTTTTCCGGTGGTTCCAGCCATTACCAGGAGAGGAAATAAGATAAGTAGAAAAATGACGGCACCGATTCCCAATGATTGATTAATGGTAAACAAGGGGGGGCCTCCGTTGCAAATGTTCTTAGTTTTATTAAAACC
>JBDRRI010000185.1:0-6419 GCA_043825815.1 Candidatus Zixiibacteriota bacterium | reverse complement strand
CTGGACACTAAAAGAAAAAATGGAAGCGGACTTCGGAATTAAACCGGCGCTTACGGATATTGATAATTCCGCGGCCCTTCTGGAACTTTCCACTAAATCATTGGATACATGGCCGGAGTGTCCATTTAATCCTTATCTATTTCATGATCTGATAAATGCCGACATTCAATATCTAATTTTAAAAGAGCATGATGATGGCTGTATGTTAAATATCCGTTTTCTTCGAGGATCGACCAACATCATTACGGAAATTTTGACCAAAAGTAATCAAGTAGATAATATAATTAAATTGATTGATATAAGAAAAGAAACTCACGGGCAGATCATGCGGATTAGTATGAACGCGAAATTAAATGAAGCCCTGGGATACCTGACCAAAGTAGAACCGGATAGCGATAAAATATTTGACTCCGAAGAGGTTTTGAAACCGCAAAAAGAAGATTATTGGCGTTGGCGCCTTAAAATGGTGGAAAGGATTGCCTCGAAACTTGATGCTGAACGTTTCGGCGTGAAAAATTTTTATATTTTTGGAAGTACGAAAAATGCTTCGGCAGGGCCTTGCTCCGATATCGATTTGCTTATACATCATGACAGCACCCCGGAGCAGTTACACCAATTAAAACTGTGGCTCGAGGGATGGAGCTTATGCCTGGACGAAATGAATTATCTGCGAACCGGCTTCCAATCAGATGGCCTGCTTGATGTTCAGTTTATAACCGATGAAGATATCTCCCAAAAAACTAGCTTTGCCGCAATGATTGATGCAATAACTGACCGGGCTCGACAAATTCCATTAAAAGGAAATGAGTCTTTAGATTAGCTCATTTAAAGATATTAATGCCTAAGTGAGCCAGACTGATAATTCTTTCTTATTTCCTCATCTATATGTGTAAGATTCACTTAAGCAAATATTAATTCAAAAAGTTTCGATTGATTCCTGAGCGACGGAATTATTTTTTGCTCGGTAGATCGAAAATATTATATGATACAGCCTTAATCGCCATTTCAATCGTAAAAAATCTCCTTTTCTCAAGGAATCGGCCCAAAATCCGATACTAAATAAAATGGAGAAAACTATGCCCGCCAATGTTTTAATTTTTGGTGACAGACTTATATCGGATAAATATCAACGCGCTGTTGCGGATAATCCCGAGCGCGCCGAAGAGATTACTGTCTGCCAGAATATAATTCTGCCTATTACCGATGATAAGCCCAAAGTGGCCTATGTTGATCTGGAGCAGGTTGAGTTCTGTCAGCCGAAATTTCTCCTTCAGTTAAAAAGTTCATTTGACAAGCTTAGAATTGTCGGTATTGCCAATGCCAATAATGAAGATAAAACTATTGAAATTGCCAAGTTAGGTGTATCGGAAGTACTGACAACTGACGAATACGAAGGCAGAATCTCCGAATTCTTGAATAATCTTCCCAATGATAAGGCTAGCGTAAAAAAACCATCGGATAAACTTGATCTTTCCGCTATCATCGGGAATTCAAAACGAATTTCAGAAATCAAAGCCATGATCGATCATCTCTCGGCGGTAGATTATCCCAATGCAATTATGTTTGGCGAGACCGGTACCGGAAAGGATCTGCTTGCCAAGGTTATGCACTATACCGGGGTCAGGCGTGACTGCAATTTTATAGAAGTCAATTGTTCCGCTATTCCTGATGAACTATTCGAATCAGAATTATTTGGACATAAGAAGGGTGCTTTCACCGATGCAAAATCTGATAAAACCGGTTTGTTTGAGTACGCTAATCATGGTACTATTTTTCTTGACGAAATCGGAAACCTGTCTCTTTCTGCACAGGCAAAACTGTTAATGATATTGGAAAATAGAAAATTGCGCCGATTAGGGGATGTGGCTGATAAGGAGATAAATGTCCGGGTCTTGGCGGCGACTAATGTCGATTTGGATAATGCCGTTAACCAGGGCCGGTTTCGTGAGGATCTCCTATATCGACTTAACCTAATAGCAATCCATTTACCATCGCTTAGGGAACGTAAAGAAGATATCGCCGAATTGGCTAGTGCCTGTTTGGAATTTTATAGGGTCCTGTATAATAAACCGAAGCTGAAGCTAATTGACGATGCAATCAAGAAGCTGATGACGCATCACTGGCCAGGCAATGTGAGAGAATTGCGGAATGTCATTGAAAGGTCCGTTCTTTTATCAACCTCAAAAACCATTACCGCCAATCAAATCGAAAGCGCAATCCAGAATGGCCGTATCACTATCAGTGATCGGCGATCAATTACAATCGATATTCCTGAAAATGGCAAAACCTTGAAAGAGATTGAAAAACAGGTTGTGGCTGAGATACTTAATCTGACTAATTGGAATAGATCGGAAGCTTCCAGAATATTGGGGATTTCACGGGCTCGACTTCGACGTCTCATGGAAGACAACGAGCTGGTCGAAAATCGTCGTAAATAGGCCGTCTGGCACATTTCATTCCATTTTATCATTTTTTGCCGTAAGTCCTTCTTTTATTTATGATTATGACTGAATAATTGAGTCCTGGCAGTGGATAGGGTGGGTCATTTCAATCCAGTTTAACCATCTTGTAAGATACCAAACATTCGTATTTTTATTTTTTGTATTTCATAAGTCATTGCTATTTAACAGGTTAAATACTTTTGCTCAATTTTGGCATACCGTTTGATAATATCTCTCTCGAAAGAAGAAACCTTTATTTAGGGAGAATCGATATGAACGGCGACAACTCAAAGTGTATTTCAGTCTTAATCGGAATTACCTTACTTGTCTTTATGGGCATCACGGGTTGTTCCAAAAATCCGACTATATCGGAACCGAGTTCCGATTTGCAACTCCTGTCCAGAGATTTGGGAGCTGCGAAAATCGAGGGACTAACTGCTTATATGGATACCATTCTTGTGGCATCCGAGGGTGGCAGAGTCTCACTTTATGATGTCGATCTTTATTTTCCTCCTGGCGCTCTCTCAACCGATACCCTAATTTCAATTGATATTCCGGACTTGGCCGTATTCGCTAATAATTTTGGAACCAATGGACTTCAATTCAATGTTCCCGTACGCGTGGTGATGAATTATCGTGATGCCGATCTTACCGGTATTAATGAATCTAATATTGCGATGGCTTGGTTTAATACCAGAACCGGCAATTGGGATGTTATTGACTGTCAGCTTGATACGAATAATAAAACGGTAACAGCCTTTGTTAATCACTTTTCAGCCTATGCCTTAATCTCTGACTAATTAAGTAAAATGTTTAAGAAAGAATAATTGAAGTGGCAAATATTATGAATAAAATTGGAAAGCATAATAAGAGCGAAAGCTGCCTGTCAAATGCAGAGCAACTGCTTGAACTTGCCCGTGACTGGATGAAACAGGGCAACACTAATGTTGCCTATCAGCTGCTTCAAGATGCTAATCGGTCAAAAGAAATTGAAAAAAACAAAGTTATAAAAGGAGAGATTTCCAAGGAAATCGGACGCGTATTCATGTCTACCGGAAATTGGGAACAAGCCGAAAATGCCTATCGCCGTGCAACCGAAATATTTCTAGAACAGGAATATTATAAGGGTGCCGCCGAATCGACTCGCAATTTGGCCAATTTGAAATTCCAAAAAGGCCAATTTAATGATTCCAATTCCCTGTGCGAACAGGCAATTGCCTGGGCGACAAATTCCGGGGACTTTCAACTTCGCGCCACAATCTTTAATACTCAAGGTGCCATACATTCAATCGAAGGTCGGCAGAGAGAATCAATTAAAACCCTTAATCTTTGTCTATCTGATTTCAGGAGAGCGGGCAATAGCCTGCGACAAGCATATGTCGAACATAATATTGGGCTTGCATATCTGGAATTGGATGATCCTACAGAGGCAAAAAAATCTCTTGAAGGCGCTCTGGCGAAAGCTTTGGAAAATACTGATATCAATCTGGTAGAGATGTGTTATCAGAATATTGCCAAAGTGTATATCAAATTGAAAGATTTTGTCTCTGCTCGATCCCTTATCAGGACCGCCCGCGAATTGTTGGACAATTTGAAATCTCCAAATCTTGAGGCGGATTTGAATGTTATTGAGGCTGAGTGTTTGCGGTTTTCAGGTGATTTTGATAGAGCCGATGATTTATTAAATAAGGCACTGACAATTGCCCGCAAAGCCGATCTTTTGCAAAACGAAGCCGAAATCTTATTCGAAGCCGGTCAGGTTGCTTTTGAACGAGGCGATTTTAATCTTGGACGTTCTCGGGTAGAGGCAGCCATTGAATTGTTTAAAAAGACCGGCGGCGGTCAGATAAATAAGGCGATTGAAAAATTAAAGTATTTTGAATTTGTGGCGAAAAAAGGTAATAAAGGCTAGGCCTATGAAAGACCATGATTAATAATGAATACGAGTAATCCTGATAATACCCTATCAAAATCAAATGAAAAATGGGTTTTGACCTTGCAGCATCTTCTGGAGCTTTCAAAACAGGCAAGTAATGATTTTGATTACGAGCGAGCTTATAAACATCTAATTTCACTGGAGGAATTGTGGGATAGCAAAGGGTTTCCCACAATTTCTCTTGATTTAAGATTTGAATTACATAATGAAAAAGGAAAAGTCTTAACAAAATTGGGACGCAACAGCGAGGCCGTTGCTGAATACCAGATATTGCTCGATTATTGTCAGGATCGGAAATTGATAGAACGACGGGTCGAAGTTTTTTTAGAAATTGGCCAATTGTTATCCAAGATTGGCGAACACGATCGTGCGCTGGGTTACGTTCATCGGGCCTTATCGGGATATCGAAAATTAAAGAACCCTCTTGGCATTTGTAAAAGTCTTAGAAATCTCGGTGTTGTTTATATTGAGTTAGGCGAGTTCGAGGACGCCGAAACCGCTTATGAGGAGGCAATTGAAATATCCGGTCGCGAGAAATTAACCATTCTTAATGCGGATCTTTATAACAATTTTGGAACAATAAAAAATATTAAGGGCGATTGGAAAGCCGCTTTGGAATGCTATTCGATTTCAAGCAGTATTTATGAAAAGGAAGGCGAGATTCGAAAGCATGCCTATACCCTGAATAATACCGGCATAACTTTATTGGAAAGAGGGCGGTATCTAAATGCTTATGATAGTTTTCTCTCTGCTCTAAGAGTTGCCGAACGTCTTAAAGACGAATCATTAATTCTCACTCTTAATATCAACATGATCGATATATCTCTTAAGCTGAGTAATGTTGATGAAGCCCTTCAATATTGCACCTCGGCTGAAGAATATTTGCTTTCAAAAGAACTGAAAAATAATCAACTGGTGGAAACCAAAAAGTTGGCCGGCAAAATAATGGTGGCAAAGAAGGATTATGAAACTGCGGCTCAAAGATTCGATGAAGCGCTTGAAATAAGCCAGGAACTTGGCGTTCAGTATTTGGAATCCGAGGTTTTGTTCGAAAAAGGAAATCTGCTGTTTATTACTGAGCGTCATATGGAGGCTCTTCACTACCTTGAAAAAGCATTTCAGATGTTTCATCAATTGGACGCGGCTGGCAAAGTTGAAAAAACCGAAGATTTAATAGCTGTAATCGAAGATTTATATCTTAAAGTCTTTGAAGCGATGGCCTCTGAAGTAGATCAGAAGGATCCTTATACTAAGGGACATTCCGATCGGGTTGCCAATCTTGCTTTAGTGCTTGCTCAAAAATTGGGATTAAGCGATAAAGAAATTAAGGAGTTGGTCGCCGGCGGTTTGCTTCACGATATTGGAAAACTTAAAATTGATGATGATGTGTTAAAGAAGACGGGGAAATTGACTCCGGAAGAATTTGAACATATAAAAATGCATCCCAATTTGGGTGTTCGAATTATGTCCGAATTCAAACTTCCCTGGGAAATTTTGCCGTTAATCAGACATCACCACGAAAAATATGACGGTTCCGGTTATCCCTCTGGTCTTGCCGGTGAATTAATTCCGATTGGCGCCCGGATTATTTGCGTTGCCGATGTTTTTGATGCGCTCACTTCGGATCGTCCGTATCGAAAGGCATTCAGCGCCGAAAAAACCCTGCGATTAATGAACTCTGAAATGACTGGTTCGTTTGATTCTGTTGTTCTTGATGCCCTAATAGACTTGGTTAACACTAATAGCATAGATTACATAATCAACCGACAGACTGATAAGGATGAGATGTATCGTATCTGGGCCCAATGTCGTTTCAGCCAACCGGAACAACCGATTACCTCATAAATATTTTTATTCATTGGGCGTTAGGTACCGATAGTATGGCACATTGCGTTCGATTATTTCAACCCATTGTATAGGTAAAGGTTGATCGCGCCAACGTTTGCGTTTTTTTGTTTAAATCCAAACATTATAAAATCTTCCTTTCCAAAAATATACGCAATCCTTATTTCTGGAACAAGACCATAGATTTATTTTATGAA
>JBDRRI010000184.1:0-9956 GCA_043825815.1 Candidatus Zixiibacteriota bacterium | reverse complement strand
CGCGGATAACATTCGGTTTTTCCACGACAGTGACCGTCTTATATCCGAATTTTTTGGCATATTCGAAAGCATCGGTTATGATATTGCGGCATCCGGTTTTAGTATTAATACGCAATGACACGGCGATTTCACTGCTGGGGTGCTTATCGAATTTAGCCATTTTTTTATTATGTTTTTTTATTGAATCGCGAACTTCATCGGGAAGCGGAAAGAACTCGACTCCGGAGTAAAGATCTTCGGTATTTTCGCGGAATACAACCAGGTCAATTCTCTCTTTAAAATTCAACGGATTTCCGGGATATCCTTTACATGGGCGCAGATTGGTGCGCAGATTGAACTCCTGCCGGAGACGCACGATCGGCGAGGCATAAATGAGCCCTTTGCCCCGGAGTTCCGGGATAAGCTCTTTTTCGGCCTCTTCTTTCGGCTTTGATGTGATTGCGCCAAAGAGAGCGCAGTCGGTGTTATTGAGGATATCAATCGTTCTTTTGGGAAGCGGGTCGGCCTCGGTCTTCCAGAATTCCCAGCCGATATCAGCGTGAACATACTCAGCATCTAAAGCAATTTTGTCGAGGACAATTTTAGCCGCATCCATAACATCCTGCCCCACACCGTCTCCGGGCATCCAGGCAATTTTGTACTTAGCCATTGAGTATTTCGTGCTCCTTTCTAAATTTCGAAAGTAAGGTTAATAAGATGAGAATCATCAAGCCCTCCGCCGTACGGCAGAAACGCATAGTCGATTCTTAGATTTCTTTTTACAAATCCGACGCCCGCCGAAAAATCGATAGTATCATATCCGCCTCGATATCCGGCCCGGGCATAAAAATCATTATAAAAATTATATTCGGCGCCCAAATTGAAATGCATTTCGCTTTCCAGATAACTCACACCTACGGCGCCCAGAAGATTATTATACTTATAAGAGAGGCCGGCCCGATAGGTTGTCGGAATATCATAAGCCTCTTCATAAACCTTGATGGTGGAGCCAAAATTTATAACCGACAAACCAACATTAAGATTCGGGGTCGCTTCAATTAAAAGTCCCAAATCAAAATTAAAAGCCGAACCGCTATGAATATCTATTTTTTCATTCAGAAAACCGACCGAAAATCCAAGGTAATAATTGCTGTCAAGTTCAAAGGCAGCGCCGATTTTTAAAGCAACATCGTGATAAGCAAACTCAACATAGTCTTCACTTGGAGTATTATCGCGCCCTTCCAAATTAGTAATTGAGGCGTACTGAATACCAGAAGTGACCACCACGCCCTTTTTCTTGAAAGAGATATATCCGGCCTGAAGACTGCTGTTTTCCCAATGAGTATTATAGCCGATTGTCCCGGTGACTTTTTCTATTCCCCAAGTGGCGGCCGGATTGTACGCCGCGGCTAATGGATCTCCGGAAACAGCGGTAAAAGCCCCGCCCATTCCGGCGGCCCGCGCTCCGGTTTCAATCGTCAGCATTTTCATGCCCCGGTAATTTTCGGCATTGGCCGGAGCAAAACCGAGCAGAAAAATCATAAAGCCGGCCAGCGTAATCTCAATTATTTTCTTCATAAATTATTCTCAAAAATTAATGTTCAAGGAAAAGATGTGATCCTCGCCCTCGCCAACGCGATCATCAGAGAAAGCATAATCAATGGCCATTGATAGTCTCTTCAGCTGGAATTTAAAACCTAAACCAGCGGTGAAAATACCGTCA
The DNA here is from genome assembly GCA_043825815.1 of Candidatus Zixiibacteriota bacterium. Lineage (GTDB taxonomy): Bacteria > Zixibacteria > MSB-5A5 > GN15 > PGXB01 > JBDRRI01. The sequence goes on along the minus strand of JBDRRI010000184.1, from coordinate 8,254 downwards.
TTAAGACCGGTCCTGACCAGAAATGTTTTATGCACCAGATATTCTCCGCCGATACGAAAAATCATGGACTGTTCAAAATTCTTTTCCAAATCAGCCGCCAGCAATAATTTTCTATCCAGAGTTTTACCGGAGATGCCGAAACCCAGTTTTCTCGGAAAGATATCATCAGCCGCGCGGTTTAATCCGGTTGCTTCCTGATCCCATGAATATTTGGCGGCAATATTGCTGAACACAACGCCGGCGGTTATGTCATTAAAAAGTCTGCCTTCCATTGAGGCATAGCGGAAGAGCGAATCAATAAAAACAGTGGCGCCCAAATTGAAGCCCAGCGTAAAGGTATTAATTCCGGCGATATTTTTATGGTAGTAATTCAACTTGGTACCAATTGACAGGGCCGGCAAAAACAGTTTTGCAAAAGAAATAGCAAAAGCATGTTCGCTGGATGATATCATCGAACCGGTCGGGATTTTGCCGTCTCGTTCCTCGACCTCGCCATAACCAGCATACAGCCAGCTAAATCCAATGACCGAACTCAAACGAGCCGGGGTAACGATAGAGAGAAAACCGAGACTGCGATCCAAGGTCATAAACCGATAGGAACTGGAAAAGACCGTTTTATCAATTGAAATAATTCCGGCCGGATTAAAAAGCTGACCGGCGGCGTCATTGGAAACGCCGATATAGGCCCCACCCATACCGGTTGGACGAGCCTCGACGGGGACTTTCAGAAAAGCGCCGGCATAACCGCCATCGCCATCGGCGCCAAAGGCAGAAATCGCCAGCAAGGAAAAAACCAATATTATTATAAGATTTTTATTTTTCATATTCACCTCTATGGCAATATTGCCAATTTCCCCCATCTGGTTTCGCCGTTGGAAAATGACATTTTAAAATAATATATGCCAACCGCCACCTTATCCCCTTTCTCGTTGGTACCGTCCCATTGATCACTGTCGCTATAAACGCCGGCCGCTGGCCGGGAATCATTTCTTGTAACGGTATAGACCAGATCCATGGCAAAATCATAAATTTCAATCGTGACATTGGTTGGCTCATCTATCTCATAATTAAATCTTAACTTTATTCCATTGGTCGCATATTCTGAATGATAAAAAGGTACCGGATAGGCGAACGTACCTTTAATCTCGCTCTCGCGGTAAATCGACCAGGTGTTAAATCCTATCTCGCTCAGGGCAATACGCGCCGCTCCATCATCAGTACCAACCCATAATGTATCGCCAATGACATCCGCTGAAAAAGCGTCAACCGTTGCATCAATATTGGCGTCGACATTGGGAATTGATGATACCAGAGTCCCGGATATCTGAATCGTATCCCATTCGATTTCATCGGGAAGCTTCATCATCAGGCCATCGCTGGTAGCGGCAAAAACCGTATCGCCGTTGAAAGCAAAACCCCAGGCCTCTATACCCGGATAGCGCTCCCAGTTGCGGCCGTCAACGGTCGAGGAGGTGACGCCGATATAATGGTCGGTGACATCTGAGGTGGCCCCCGGACGCGTTGAAGCCCAAATCATCCCCTGTCCCGATGAGCGTTTTTGGACTTCGAGAACATTGACGAAATTTCCGGTCAGATCGGGATAGACATAATTACTGACGCCGACATGCTTTTGCGGATCGGTCGTTGCGAAAAATAAGTGAGGGTTCTGAATTGAATAGCTTCCGTCTATCTGCAATTCGGCAAAACCATGCTCGGAGCCGACATAAAACGTATCCTGAACGGCATGAAGAGCGAACAGTTCAAGACCGTTATAATTGTAAATCTGGCCATTTATATTTTCGGTGATATTACTGGCGTCATATTTCAACCAGAAAGTACCAGCATCGACCGAAAGAACATCCCGCCCGGCGAGAACGGCATGATTATTCTTAAAGGCAATATCGTAAAACGGAACCGGAGTGGCCCGATATGGAATGGTTTCTATCCAAGAGGCGCCGTAATCTTTTGAATAATAAACGCCATATTCGCCAACCGCCATATCGACCGGGTGCAAAAGAGCCCAGATAAAAATCGAATCGACTTGAGTTGAGACGACGTCATTCATGTATCGTTGAATTCCCATATTGTAGACCCGGGCGCCGGTTGAATCGGTATCATCAAAGACAATATATTCATGCAAAGTATCATTACCCGAACCATCGAACCGTATCAGTACGATTCCCGAATCAGTTCCGACAAAAAGATTGGTTGAATCGACGATCAGAGAGTATACGGTATTGCGCGGCTGAGTATCCGAGGCATCCAGTGTATCGCAACTCAAACGGCTCCAGTTCAGGCCGGAATCAGAGGAAACAAACAGGCCCGCTTCGTATCCGGCAATAAATAGATTATTATCATTCGAGGCGAACTGTTTCGCGAATCGATAGGCACCCTCCAAATTGTCAAGCCCGTTAAAATTGCTTGAAAAGCTTGTCTCGCCATCGGCCATGACCGCAATCCCGGTGCCGTCGCCGTAAACTATGTTATTATCCAAATCCCGAGTTACTTCAGTCAAAGTTCCGACAAATAACTTATCCCCGTATTTATAGGCGGTCGTCACCGAATTCCCCGGAAGATTATCGGAATCCATCCGGTATGATCGGTAGTGCGGAATATATAACCAAGCCGTCTCATTGTAATAAACGGTATCAAATTTAACACTTGTCAATCCGGAATCGCCGGCAATAAATGTCAGATTGCCGTCGGTCGTAATATCAAAAATAAAATTGGAGGATATCTTAGAGTATTCGGGAGCATAAGTAAACCGCCGTAACCCAATTGGGGTTCCCGCCCAGAGAATCAGCGAATCGTTATGGGTACTGTCAACCGCTACCGAAAAATATCTTTGCCCGTATGGCGGTAAAGCGGAATCGGGATTGACAAATTCAAGCGAATCAATATAGTGCAGATAAATCGGCCGCCAGGTATCGCCATAGTTGAAGGACCCCATCAGGCCACTCACTTTCGATACCGTAAATAAAACCGAATCTTTGCCGGCAATATCGAAAACAATCCGCTCCCAGCCGGTTGTATTGGTGGCTAAAACGGAATCAGCGGCGGTGTCAAGACTTAAAGAGTCCCAGGTCAATCCGCCGTCGAAAGTTCTCATTAATCCATAAGAATATAAAGCTTCAAGAGAATCTTTAGCTAATGCAATATAGACCACATCACCGACAGCATACATCGCCGAAATGCCGTTGACAATCAAGCCGTTGGAAGTATCATAGGTATTCCAAATGCTTTCACCAAAATTCAAAAACGAAACGCCCTTGCCGGTGCCGAGCCAAACCGCCTGATCGGTCGCTTCGATATCGGTCACTCCGGTCGAAGGCAAGCCGATACTTTGCGAGGGATCATCGGCCGGAAGCATCACTTTCGATGCCAGCATGGCCGGGATCATCAACAAAAAGATTAAAATCAATTTTTTCACAAGCAGTTCTCCAAAAAAAATATGCCGACAACTTTCAAAAAGTTCGGCAAAATTAATATTTTCCTGTCATTTATCCCTGCAAAATTAGTATCCGTTTTCACTTTATCGAATCAGTCTATAAACTACCTCCAAAAATCTAATAATAGGCAATTAATTTGGCAAGTCAAGCATAATCAGCAAAAACCTACCCTCCGCATAATATATTTAACAATTTAGAGGACAAGAGGTTCCGTAAACAAATTAAAAACTGTTACAAAAAATAATCTTGGACTTTGCCTTGACTGCAAATGTTTGAAGTTTCAAGCAATAAAATTGCATTGTCCGGGAAATTATTTGACAAATCGGATTCGAAACCGTTATTTGTAATAACACAAAATTAAAAAATACGAGGTATTCAATAATGAAATCATTCAGCCATCTTTTGATAATATCGTTTTTTGCCATAATTGCCCTGCTGGCGATCATTCCTGGTTGCGATACGCTTGTAACCGAAGAATATACGGATAGCTTTTATATCGCTCAACAAATCGAATCGGTTTATGTTTATATTTATGTTGATACTAATTTCTATGTTGATACCTTGCGTATTGATACGGTTTATTTAAATGATAGCAGTTGCATTATCTGCCATCGTACCTACGATATCCCCGGCGACCTGGCCGAGGCGCAATGGGGTAATTCCCGCCATGCCAGCTACGATTTTATAGACACCGCTTCCGGTTGCGGGCCTGAATGTCATTCTCTTGAAGCCTTTGTGGCCGAGGTCGAGGGGCAAACCGCGCCGGACAACTCACTTTTGCCAATTGGCTGTAAAGCCTGCCATAATCCGCACGAATCGCGAACCATGGAAATGCGGGTCGATGAGGTTATCCCGTACACTCTGATTACGGGGGCGATATATGAAAATGGCACTTCTAATGTTTGCGTTGCTTGCCACCAAAGTACAGAAACGATAACTGATCTGGTCGACAATAGTTTCACAGATACTTCGACCTGGGTTCAAAGTTCGACCTGGGCCAACTGGGAAAAACACGGCTCGTCCCAGGCGAATAATTTCATGGCGGCCGATGGTTTTAGCACCGGAACAGCTTTAGCTTCAACCAGCCACCTGAATGTAACGCTTACCAATGGGTGTAATGGATGTCATTTCAATAATGCTGATGGTTTAACGCTGGGCGGCCATACTTTCCAATTAAACGACGGTCTTTCTTATTCATTCACCAGCTGCAATATCTCAGGATGCCACCTCAGCAAACCTATTATTGTTGAATATCTCGATACCCTTCAGACCGTTAACGACAGTCTTCTAACTGAACTCGGCACTATCCTCTATACAGCAGGGCTCGTTGACAGTACTATAGATAATATTTCGGCCAAAGCATCCATAATCGATGCCGCCGGTCTTGATACCAATCTCGTAAGAATGATGTATAATTATTTCTTTATCCAGAATGATAAAAGCCGCGGGGTTCATAATTGGTTATATGATTCGACCCTCTTGGAACAATCAATCTATTATGTTGATTCGGTATTAAATCCGCCGACGCCGTAAAATAAATTGGAATAAGCACAAAAAAAGTCCGGCCGACGCCGGACTTTTTTTCTACTAATTTGTAACGCTATTTATTGGCTTCGAATTTGGCCGTCAAAGCCGGGACTATTTCAAACAGATCCCCGACTATACCAAATGAGGCGATATTGAATATTGGAGCATCTTTATCGCGATTAATCGCTACAATTGTTTTTGAAGTCTGCATGCCGACCAGATGCTGGATCGCCCCGGAAATTCCGACCGCAAAATATAGTTTCGGATTGACGGTCTTGCCGGTTTGGCCAATCTGCTTGGCATAATCGGTCCAGCCGGCATCGACAATCGCCCGCGAAGCGCCCACAGCGCCATTCAATGAAGCGGCCAATTTCTCAATCAGCGGCATATTTTCCGCACCTCTAATTCCCCGCCCGGCACTGACAATAACATCGGCTTCGGCAATATTAACCGAGCCGCCGGTACCGCCAACCATCTCCTTGACCTCAGCTTTGGTTTCAAACAGGGAATCTTCGAGCGATTCAGCAGCCACATTGCCGTCGCCCCCGGTCGATTCATCGAACACTTTCGGACGGACGGTCATGAAAAATATTTTGCCGCCCAGAGCTTTGATACTGGCAATTACCGATCCGCCGTAAGTTGGTCGCGTGGCGGTGATAGTATCTCCCTCAAGAGCAATATTGGTGATATCGGAGGCCATGGCACCGTCATTGGCGGCGGCCAGACGACCGAATAGTGATTTGCCATAAAAAGTCGCCGGGCCGAGAACAATGTTCGGCTGGTACTTTTTTATCAAGGCAGTAATAACTTTGCAGTATGCCTCATCATTGAAATATTTCAGTTTCGGATGCGAAACAGCTAAAACCTGCCCACCTCCATGGCTGGCCAGATCCCCGGCGAGGCTCTCAGCGGATTCCGCCAGACAGGCAGTAAAAATCTCGCCGCCCATTTTTTTGGCGACGCTGATTAATTCGTAGCTAATATTAGATAATGATCCGTTTTTTTGCTCGGCAACGACAAGAACTTTAATACTCATTATGTATGAACCTTCCCAATTATAAATTATATTTTTTCAAATTTATTAAGCCATAATATAATATTGTCAATCATAAGTTTCAACGCTTTTTTATGGTCGGTTGACCGTCAATTTTATTGACTAAATATTATGGTTTCCCAGATATTCGGAAAACAGCTTTTGAATATCCGAATATTTTTTTACGGCGATCAATTGATGCCGTAAACTACCCCCCTCGTGAAAACCTTTGGTATACCAGAGCAGATGTTTGCGTATCTTTTTTATTCCCAGATTTTCCCCGAAATAGTCTATGGTTAATCGGGCCTGCATTAAGGCCATTTCGATTTTCTCCGACAGGGTCAGATCGGGGATAATCTCACCGGTTTCCAAATATTTGCTTATCTGACGCAAAACGAATGGATTTTTCATCGCCGCCCGGCCAACCATGACCGCATCGCATCCGGTTTCGTCAAGCATCCTCCGGGCATCTTCCCCGTTTTCGATATCGCCATTGCCGATAACCGGAATACTCAATTCTTTTTTCAATTCAGCGATTTTCGACCAATCGGACAAAATCGAATAATTCTGATTCCGGCTTCGAGGATGAAGAGTTACCGCTTTAACCCCGCAATCTTCGGCAATCTTCCCCATTTCTATAAAGACTTCCTCTTCGGCCGTCCAACCGGTTCGAATTTTTATCATAACGGGAACGGAACTGTTTTCAACCGCCGCCTGCATTAATTCTTTCGCCAGCGGCAAATTTTTTAGAAGAGCCGCTCCGCCATTTTTTTGAATGACTTTTCTGACCGGACAGCCCAGATTCAAATCAATAATATCTGCCCCCATTTTAACAACCTTTTTGACGGCGCCGGCAACATACTCGGGATTACAGCCAAACAATTGCACGCCAACAGGATGCTCGTCTTCTCCCAGATCAACCATATTGAGAGTTTTTTTCTGGCCCCGAATAACCGCATCGACCGAAATCATCTCCGTAAACGTTACCGCAGCTCCGAATTGGCGAGCCAGTAACCTGAATGGGCGGTTAGATATACCGGCCAATGGGGCCAAAAAGAGCCGTCCCTTTATGTTCAAGTTTCCTATTTGCATGCCGACAATATAATTAAGAAAATACCAATAGCAAAGCCAATATGGCAAGCTGAAGCAGGCATGATTTTTTATTGCCTAAAAAGGATTTAACAGTTTAGATTGCCGAAAGGAGTCCCGTATGCCTGAGATTATCGTGAAATACGAGGACAAAGTTATCGAGCGAGTGGTCTCGGAAAAGAAACGGCTGAATATCGGCCGAACCAGCGATAATGATATCATTCTTGAAAACCGCGGTGTTTCGCGCCGTCATGCAATGATCGAATTCAACGACAATGCCGCCGTTATTATTGATAACGAATCGCTTAATGGTACCTTCGTCAACAATCGTAAAATTACCGAAGAGATTCTTCGCGATGATGATACGGTCACGATTGGCAAGTATTCTCTGATTTATCATGCGGAAGCCACCAAAGAAAAATCAGCCTCCGAATTCGATGGAACGATGGTTCTTAATACCAAGAAACAGAAAAGCCTGATCAAGAATGATCAGTATGAAAAGGACGTGCTCAATCGTATGGGCGGTTCGGCTCTTCTGGGTGAAGCCAATACCGATTTTTCGGAATACTTGATCGATAACAACGTTACTACGATAGGCAAAGCAAAATTTGTACATGTACACGCTAAAGGATTCCTTTTATCCGGAATTCAGGCCAAAATTGTCAATGAAAACAACCAATATGTTATTGTTAATCTTGGCAAAAAGGGCAAAACCATGGTCAACGGAGAAACGGTAGAAGAAAGCGCTTTGAAAAACGGAGATCTTATACAGGTGGGTAAATCTGTCTTCAAATTTATTGAAGGATGATAAAATGAAAATAGCTTTAATATCGGATGTTCATGGTAATTTGGAGGCATTGGATTCCGTTTTCAAAGATATCGATTCGCAGGGCGTGGAAAATATTCATTTTCTTGGCGATGCTGTTGGTTACGGTTCCAACCCCAATGAGTGCCTAAAAAAGATTAGCAAGCTGTGCGATATTAAATTGCTTGGCAATCATGATTATGCCGCATTGGGACTTGAATCCACTCGCGATTTTAATGAAACCGCCAAAAAATCGATGGAATGGACTCAGGAAAATCTTAGTAAAAAGAGTATTAAGATTTTGTCCTCTTTTGAATTGGAAACGGAATTTCTTGACAGTCACCTGGTTCA